>NZ_CP024866.1:3478959-3718353 GCF_004136015.1 Pseudomonas sp. ACM7
AGGCGCTTGAGCCAAAGGCAGAAGCCGTTGCGCTCCCAGTACAACACTTTGACGCGGTTGCGGTGGCGATTTAGAAAGACGAAAAGCACAGGGTCGAACACCGCAACTTTGATGTCCAGTTCGACCAATGCAGCCAGGCCGTCGATGGACTTTCGAAAATCGACAGGCTTTGGGTAGAGGTACACTTTTTCAACGCTGGCATTGGGACGCATCATGGTGATGGGCTCCTGATGGAAATCGGGAGCACAGCATCAGCCGTCAGCTATCCGCTTGGAATGTGGAGTTCATGGAGCGGATACGATCAAAACCTGCCTGCAAAAACAGATAAACCTGCTGGAAGCCTTGGGCCGCGACAACCCAAAGGTCAACGAATACGCGCTATCGAGCATCTGCGATCAGCTCCCCCATTGGCCTCACGCCAAGGTGCGCAATGCGCTGAAAAGCCTCTATGGTTTCACCTGTGACTATCCGGGCATTCGCCATGGCGGAAAACCCGGCAGCGTAGAAGGCAATATAGAGATGCGCGATATGCTGGCACTTTGTATCCTGTTCACCGGATTCACTCCGTACCTGACCGACCGGTTAGACGTGGCCGCCATATTTCAAGGACGTTGATATGAGTAACTTTGCCTTCCTGCGCACTGAATGGCCCGGCCTCCATGCCGAAGCGGTCAAGGCCGAGGCCAACGTCTTGGCGGACCCACGCTCATCCTGCTTCTATGCCCGGCGCACGCTGGAGTTGCTGGTGGCATGGTTGTTCCAGGCCGATCGCAGCCTGAAGCTGCCATATAAAAGCGACTTATCGGCGTTCCTGTTTGAACCAAGCTTCAAGACCCTGACCGGGCCGATGCTCCACGCCAAAATGGAAGTCATCCGCAAGCGCGGTAACGATGCTGTGCACAGTGCCCGTCAGGTTCGCGAGCAAGACGCCCAAGCCGTGCTCAGCGAGCTGTTTCACGTGGCTTATTGGCTGGGGCGGCATTACGCACGCAGTACGGCGGGTAAACCGGATGGCGCGTTGCGCTTTAACCCGGCGCTGTTGCCAAAGCCGGCAGTAACAGCTGCGACTCAAAGTCTGGCTCAGTTGCAAAAACTGGAAAGCGAACTCGCCCAGCGAGACGTCGCACTCGCTCAAGCACAAAAGAAAAATGCTGCTCTGGATCAAGAGCTCGCTTCGCTGCGCGCTGATGTCGCCGCTGCGAAAGTGGCCAATGCGGTTCAACCCGATACCCACGATTACAACGAAGCGCAAACCCGCGACCTGTTTATCGATCAGTTGCTGCACGAAGCAGGTTGGCCGCTGGATGCCGCCCGTGATCGTGAGTTTGAAGTGGCGGGCATGCCGAACACGCAGAGCCAGGGCTTTGTCGATTACGTACTCTGGGGCGACGACGGCAAGCCAATGGCTCTGATCGAAGCCAAGCGCACTCAGCGCGATGCCCGAGCCGGGCAACAACAGGCCAAGCTGTATGCCGATTGCCTGGAGTCGATGTACGGTCAGCGACCACTGATTTATTGCACCAATGGTTACGAGCACTGGCTATGGGACGACACCTCGTACCCGCCGCGTTTGATTCAGGGCTTCCATAAGAAGACCGAGTTGGAACTGCTGATTCAACGCCGTAGCAGCCGCAAGGCCTTGGGGCCGGCGACGATTGATCCGTTGATTGTCGAACGACATTACCAGCTCAGGGCCATCCGCCGCATCGGTGAAACCTTCGAACAGGATCGTCAACGTAAAGCCTTGGTAGTCATGGCCACCGGCGCCGGCAAGACGCGCACGGTCATTGCCCTGAGCGATTTGTTGATGCGTTGCAATTGGGCCAAACGCATTCTGTTTCTGGCCGACCGCGTCGCATTGGTCAATCAGGCGGCTAATGCCTTCAAAAGCTTTTTGCCTAGTGCCGCCCCCGTGAATTTGGTTACCGAGAAGAACACTGAAGGGCGCATCTACGTCTCAACCTATCCGACGATGATGGGCCTGATCGATGAGAAGCAGGACGGACAGCGGCGCTTCGGTGTGGGCCATTTCGATTTGATCATCATCGATGAGGCTCACCGTTCGGTGTATCAAAAGTACCGGGCGATTTTTTCCTACTTTGATGGGTTGCTGGTGGGGCTGACCGCTACGCCTAAAGACGAAATCGATCGAAACACTTACAGCCTTTTCAACCTCGAAAGCGGCGTCCCGACTGACGCTTACACCCTGGAAGATGCGATTGCCGAGGGTTATCTAGTCAAGCCTCGCGGGGTCTCGGTACCGCTGAAGTTCCAGCGCGACGGTATTAGCTACGACCAACTTTCTGAAGATGAGAAAGATCAGTGGGACGAACTGGAGTGGGGCGAAGAGGAAGAAGTACCGGATGAGGTGAGCGCCGACGCGGTTAATCGTTGGCTTTTCAACACCGACACCGTAGACAAGGTGTTACAGACCCTCATGGAGCGTGGCCACAAAGTGGCGGGTGGGGATCGTCTGGGTAAGACCATCATCTTTGCCAAGAACAACGCTCACGCGCAGTTTATTGCTGATCGCTTCGATGAGAGCTACCCCGATAAGAAAGGTGCCTTCGCTCGGGTCGTTACCTACAAAACTGAATATGCGCAGTCCTTGATTGATGATTTCTCAATCAAGGACAAGGCACCGCACATCGCGATTTCGGTGGATATGCTCGACACCGGGATTGATGTGCCAGAAGTGGTCAACCTGGTGTTTTTCAAGATCGTTCGCTCCAAGGCCAAGTTTTGGCAAATGGTTGGGCGAGGCACGCGGTTGTGCAAAAACCTCTTTGGCCCAGGACAGGACAAAGAAGACTTCTTCATTTTCGATTTCTGCCAGAACCTCGAGTATTTCAATCAAAACCCTGAACCTACCGAGGGAACGCTGAGCGAACCGTTGGGGCAGCGCTTGTTCAAAGCACGTCTGGAAATGCTGGCGGCGCTGGATCGGCGGCGTAACAGCGTCGAGCTCAAGGAGCCTCAGGGCAGTTACTCGGTGGTGTTCAGCGATGATCAACTGCGTGAAGACATTGCCTTGTCGCTGCATGAGCGGGTGTGCTCAATGACACTGGACAACTTCGTTGTTCGCCCTAAACGACGTTGGGTCGAAATCTATTCCGCTGCGGGCATTTGGAAAGACATCGGCGAAACTCAGCTGCGCGAATTGGCCGACCATGTTTCAGGTTTGCCGACCACATTGGCGGAAGAGGACGAGGAGGCCAAGCGCTTCGACCTTCTGTTGCTGCGATTGCAGCTGTGCATTCTCAACGCGGAACCAGGTTTTGCCCGTTTGAGTGAGCAGGTTCAGGAGTTGGCGCAAGCGCTGTTGGGTCAAACCAACATTCCGGCGATTGTCGAACAAGTGCTAATGATCGAAGCCGTGGCGGGGCAGGAGTGGTGGGAAGACGTCACCGTTTCGATGCTGGAACAGGCTCGTCGCAAGTTGCGCGGTTTGATCAAACTGTTGGAAAAAGGGCGCGGGGTTACCGTCTATACCGACTTTGAGGATGAGCTGGGACAGGTCGAGGAGATCGTTATGCCTTCGATGGTGAACCCTGCGAGTTTCGAACGTTTCCGCGAAAAGGCCCGTGCTTTCCTGCGAGCACACCAAGACCATTTGTCCTTGCAGAAGCTACGACGCAATCAACCACTGACGGCTTTGGACCTTGAGGCTCTAGAGCAGATGCTGGTCGAAAGTGGTGCCGGTGCAGGGGAGATTAATCGGGCGAAAGAACAGGCCAAGGGTTTGGGGTTGTTCATTCGCTCCTTGGTTGGTCTGGATCGCGATGCTGCTACTAATGCGTTGTCTGGTTTCTTGGCTGGAAAAGCACTCAGCGGCAGCCAAATCGAATTTAGCAACCTAGTGATCCAGCACCTCACGGAACACGGGGTGATGAATGCGGATTTGCTCTACAAATCACCTTTTACGGATATCACACCCAGTGGACCGGAAAAGTTGTTCGAGCCAGGGCAGGTCGACGAGCTGTTTGCAGCGCTGCAAAAAATTGAGGCCAGTGCTCGCGTTGCTTAATGCAGGCGTTCATAAAGCCAGTTTTTAGTATGGATTGACAGTTTAAAGGAGCTGCACGATGACTTCGATTTCGACCGGTGATGTGATGGCGAATGCTTCGAACGAGGATCTAAAACCCTTGGTCGAATACATTCTCAAAGCAAGCACGACTGAAAGCCTGTCTGGCAAAGATATCTATAAGTCTCACAATCCTGATCATCGTCGTTATGCCAATGAAATCCTGGATGAGATCCGTCTGTTCGGTGGTAATAGCTTCGTCAACCTCTTCCGCAGCAACGGCCCCGATTACCACGAAGTAGTAAAGGACGTAGCTCAGAAGTTTGGCGTTAAGGACGTTGATTCCTTCGGCCTGGTTCAACTCGAAGAGGAGTTGATCCAGAAGATTTTGCGCGATGCGTTGAAAAAAGCTGAAGGCAAAGAGCGAGCCGATATGGAGGCCATTCTCAAGGAAGCGGGGCTCGGTAAAAGCGACTTAAGTGCGCTCTTGTCTGGTGCCTCTCTTTTTACCTTGTTAGGTGCCAGGGCCGCTGGAGTGGTGACCTACCAAGTATCGACAATCGTGGCTAGCGCGATGGCCAAACAGCTTCTTGGCTATGGCATAAAACTCGCCGCCGGCGGTGCCGCAGGTGCGGCTCTGGGACGTGGTGTGGCCGTTTTCATGGGGCCAGTCGGCTGGATTCTCACGGGTGTCTGGACTGCGATTGATCTGGCTGGACCTGCTTTTCGCGTGACAGTGCCTTGCGTGCTACATATCGCGATGCTTAGACAAAAAATGATGTGTGCTCAGCTCAGCTCGGTATTTGAGGGTGCTTTCGATGATTGATTTGAGCATTGTTTTCAAAGTGCCCGAGTGGCTGGCTATCGGACTTGAGTCAGGAGAACTGGAACGCGTCGGTGGGGTGATCAGAGACAAGGTCACGAAAAAGGTTATTGCCTGGTTGAGGGAGGGGGACTCTGTCAGTACCGAGCCGCCGTCAGATATCCTCAATGGACAATTATCGAAGTTGATGATGCAAGGCCAGATGCTGATGGGACTTCAGGTTGCCAACCTGGTTGTGAGCGCCGTTGGCTTTGCCATGATTTATCGGAAGCTACAGGGAATCGAACGGCAGTTAAATGTGATCGGCAATGCTGTAAATGATGTAAAGGCTAAGCAAGAGTGGCTTGAGGAAAAACAGTGGCTTGCTCATTTTGCCCCTGTGAACGCTGCGATGGGTACGCTTGCTGAGTTGGGTAATTACAGTTCGAATGAAGTCGTTCAGCACAAACTACTGACTGCTGAAAATCAGTGCTCTGTTGCTCAGAGTTACTTTCATGGTGTGGTCCGAAAACTGACAGCAGATAAAAGAGAGTATCTGCACGCGTTTGAGCTATCCATGAGCTATAGGTCATGGTTGGCGTCTGGGCAAGGTCGGGTTCAGGCGTTATCGGAGCTGGGTGAGCAGAAAGCTGCACTGGGCGTCGCCCAGAAACTCACAACCGAGCACGCCGAATTTGGTAAGACTCTGACGGCTATTTTGAGTGATCCACTGCGGCGTTTCGTGCCTGGAAATTATGACCAAGAAGCCGGTGCGAATTTAATAGGTCTTGCCGATCAGGCAGCGCAGGTCCATCAGGTATTAAAGGGAAATGTGCTTCAACTGGATTTCATGCATGAGAACAAGCTGCTTCCGTCTGATTTGCCATCGGCTGACGAGCTGGATCAGCGCGGGATGCTGATCTATCTCGCTAATCGTTGAGGCTCACTTTTTCGCAGACATTAAAAAGCCGGCTTGTGGCCGGCTTCTCGGGGACTGGCTTGGATCATTTTTGGTAAACCGCGCCAGCCTTCAAAACGTACACCCGGATCTTGCGTCCGGCTGTGGGACTTGGCGAGAAAGTCATCTGCCTTGTCGGTGCGATTCTCCGCCGCGGGGCGGGTCGATGCGCAAATGTGGGGCGCAGCATACTGATTTTTTTGCGGAATTCCCAGTGTGGCGTGCGCCCTAGAGCGATTGCGGTTACGTGTAATTGGATGGACTCGCCCAAGCCGAGGCGTCTGCGCGCCACGGTGGCATTCTTATAGAAGCCAACGACAGCGAGGGCGAGGCCATGAAAAAGCATACGACGATCAACCAGTCTTTGTCAGCCGAGGCGGCGGCATGCACCACAGTTGCGGTGGATCTTGCCAAAAGAGTCTTTCAGCTGGCCGGGGAGGATGCCCTCGGTCAGGTGTTGTTCGAGGATCGAATCAAGTCACGTGAGGCCTTTCAGGCATTTCTTCATAAGCTTCCAGCGAGCGTGACGGTGTTGGTGGAAACCGGGCCAGGCGCTCAGGCATGGGCGCGATTGCTGCAAACGCAGGGTAATCCAGTCCGCATCCTGCCGGCCCAGCATGTTGCCAATCATCGCAGCGGCCCGAAAAATGATCGCAACGATGCATTGGCTATCTTGCGCGCAGGCCGCGATAGCAAGATCTCAGCCGTACCGCTCAAGAGTGCAGCGGCGCTGGCGATGCAGGCTCTGCACAGGGCCCGGCAGGGATATGTACGGCGACGCACTGCGGTCGGCAATCAGATGCGCGGTTTACTGCTGGAACACGGTGTGGCCATGGCGCAGGGTGAAATAGCGATCAGCCAGCTCGAGCCTCGGATACTGGAAGATGCCACCCAGCCGTTGCCCGATTTGCTGCGCGAACTGATCGCCGAACTGCTGGGCGAATGGAGTCAACTGGGCGAACGCGTCAACGTGCTGACCGGTCGGCTGGAAACAGCCGCGAAGGCGGACGAGACGGCTAAGCGGCTGATGACGGTGCGCGGTGTTGGCCCGATCATCGCCACGGCGCTGTTGGCCAAGCAGACCGAGCCTAAACGCTTTGCCAACGCCCGCTTGTTCGCCGCCTACTTCGGGTTGGTGCCCAGTCAGCACAGCAGCGGGGAGAAGGTCCGGCTGGGCAAGATGAGCAAGCATGGCGATGCTTACTTGCGCAGCCGGACGACCAACGTCTCCTGCGTTGGATATCCCGTCTGGGTCGCAAGGAGGCGGCGGTGCGATTGGCCAACCGCAACCTGCGCATCCTCTGGGTGCTACTGCAAAACGACCAGACTTATCGTCGCCAGCCGGGCACTGACCAGGAGGCTGCGATGAGTCACTGATAACAGAGTTCTGCCACCGGGGCGTTAAGCCGCTCCAACCCATGCTAAGAACATTGACCCCAGGTCAGACCGTCGCGGATTGATGCCTAAGCTGCTACTGGCCCTTGAGGCCTTACTGTAATCGGCATACCGCGAGCTTACCCAATGTTGGCCAGAAGCCGTTGAAGGCTTCCTCGAACAGGCCTCATACATAGATGCAACCGGGTAGCAGTGTTCAAAAGCGGGTTGAACGCGGGGGCGAGTCCATACATAGGAGCTGGCGAAGCCTGCGTCCGGCTGCGCAGCAGTCGTGAATCCGGTATCCGCGTGTACCTGAAACACCGGGTTAGATGGTTTTACGACTGCTGCGTCCGAACGCGGCCCGAACCGGACGCAGGCTTCGCCAGCTGCTACAAAGTTATGTGTTTACAGAAAAGGTACGGGTGGCCTGCGTTTATTCAGGGTCGACCACCAGAACACCCATCCCAGAACCCTTATGTTTTGTTCTTCGATTTGCGGAGGTCTGAAGACTTCATCCGGATATTCGGAGCTGTTGTGGCTGCGCATGCGTATCGCGTTGCCTGGTACCCGGCTCAGGTATTTGATGCGCAACATGCCGTCGTGCTCGATTGCGTAAATCTCTCCGTCGACAATTTGCGTGAGCCCGCGGTCGATGGCGACGATGGAGCCATCTTCAATTTTTTCGGCCATGCTGTTGCCAACCATGCGGGCGCAGATGGCATCGGCGTGGTTGATTTCCAGGGAGTCAAGATCGCTGCGCGGCAGGCGGATCGATTCGCTAGGGTCTTTGATGACATGGGTTTTGTCGGAGCCGGGGGCGGTGGCCGCTTCTTTGTAAAAGGGTAGTTCGATATCGACTGGGTCGATGACCCGATAGGTGCCCCGGATTGACTGGGCGTCGAAGGTGTTGCCGGATGCGTCGACCAGATGCAATGCCCTGGCGTCTTGCGGTCCTTCGCCGGTTTTCAGCCATTCAGTGTTCACGGACAGTCTTCTGGCGACATCTTCCATGCGGTAGTCAGGAACTCCGCGGGTATACCAGTTATGGACAGTTTGAGGGTCGGAAATACCCAGGAATTCGGCAAATCTCGTTGTCGTGATTTGTAGCTCTTTCAGGAGCATTCTGAATCGTGGGCCGCAGGTTTTGTTCTTTTTCATAAACACGAGTCTAGCCGTGCTGCATAAGGCTTTGATTCAACAAAACGTTCAAATCTGGCGTGAAATTTAAGTCCTGATGTAAGACGTCTTTTGTAAAAATTAAACAAGAAAAAACCGGTTTGCCCGCCAGTTAAATGTGCTGTTGAATATGATATTCAAACGCCCACAAAAAACCCCGGATCAACCGGGGCTCTTCGTTATAGCCGTCCGTGAGAGGCGGTTATCAGCCTTTATAGGCAGCAACCGACTTCATGATCTCGGTGCGAGCGGCTTCTGCGTCGCCCCAACCTTCGATCTTCACCCATTTGCCTTTTTCGAGGTCTTTGTAGTTCTCGAAGAAGTGCTTGATCTGTTCCAGCAGCAGAGGTGGCAGATCGGTGTATTCCTTCACATCGACGTACAGCTGGGACAGCTTGTCGTGTGGGACTGCGATGACTTTGGCATCGCCGCCGCCGTCGTCGGTCATGTGCAGGATGCCGACCGGACGGGCGCGGATGACCGAACCTGGAGCAACCGGGTAAGGGGTCACGACCAGCACGTCGAGGGGGTCACCGTCGTCAGCCAGGGTGTTCGGGATGAAACCGTAGTTGGCCGGGTAGAACATCGGGGTGGCCATGAAACGGTCAACGAACAGGCAATCGCTGTCTTTGTCGATTTCGTATTTGATCGGGGCGTGGTTGGCCGGAATCTCGATCGCGACGTAGATGTCGTTCGGCAGGTCTTTGCCAGCCGGAATCTTGCTGTAGCTCATTGGGCGGTGCCCCCGTTAGTTGACCAAAAACACTTGGCCGGATTGACCAAAAAGTGGCGGCGATTATAGGCATATTCCGCCGCCGTTGCTATGTACCAGAGGTCGTAGAGACCTTAGTCGGGTGCCTGATAGACCGGGTCTTCAGCCAGAAGTTGCCGCAGCCGGGCCAGAGGGTCCTGACGATAAAACAGCTTCAGCTGCTCATACACCAGAGGATACGCCTCGTGCAGCAAATCCGGGGCGCTGAAGAAGTATTCGCTGGTGACCGCGAAGAACTCAGCCGGGTTTTCCGCAGCGTACGGGTCGATGGTGGTTTCAGCGTCGGGATTGCGATCCAGTTGTCGATCAAGGTCGTCGTAGGCTTCTTGCATGACCTTGGCCCAGTCGCTGACCCGCATGTCGGCGTGCAGCGGCGGCAGGCCGTTGGCGTCGCCGTTGAGCATGTCGAGTTTATGCGCGAGTTCGTGGATCACCAGGTTGTAGCCTTCCCAGCCGCCGCTGGCCATCACGCCAGGCCAAGCGAGGATGATCGGGCCTTGCTGCCAGGCTTCGCCGCTGTGTTCGCCGTCCCATTCGTGCTCGACACCACTGGCATCTCGATGGCGCTGTGGGCTGAGGAAGTCGTCGGGATAGAGGACGATTTCGTGGAAACCCTGATACCAGTTCAGATCGCCCAAGTGCAGCAGCGGCAGTTGCGCTTGAGCGGCGAGCAGCAGGCGTTGCTCCTGGTGGAGCTCGACGCCGGGCAGGGCGGTCAGGTGTTTGTCCTGGAGGAACAGCACGCTGGCTTCACGCAGCCACCGGTCTTCAGCGGCGCTGAGGCCATCGAGAAAACTCAAGTGATGACGCACCCGCTGCCACATGTCGTCGGCAATCGGGTGTTTGGCCAAGGTGCGCCGGCGACGCCAGGCGCTAAGGGACCACATGGTGAATCAGCGCGATTGAGCTTTGGACGCGGCGTTAGCAAGGCGACTGCGGATCATGCCGATGATCATCGGTACCAGCGACAGCAGGATGATGCCCACTACCAGCAGCGACAGGTTCTTTTTGATGAACGGTACGTTGCCGAAGAAGTAACCGAGGGTCACCAGACCGCCCACCCAGAGGATCGTGCCAAAAACACTGAAGGCGAAGAAACGCGGGTAGGGCATTTTGGCCACGCCGGCGATAAACGGTGCAAAGGTGCGAATGATCGGCATGAAACGCGCCAGCGTCACCGTTTTACCGCCGTGCTTGTCGTAGAAATCGTGGGTTTGTTGCAGGTAGTCGCGGCGGAAGATTTTCGAGTTCGGGTTACTGAACAAACGCTCGCCGGCCGTTCTTCCGATCAGGTAGTTGGTGCTGTCGCCAAGGATTGCCGCCAGCATCAGCAGGCCACCCAGCAGCACCGGGTCCATGCCGCCGCCGGCGGCTACTGCGCCAGCAATGAAAAGCAGGGAGTCGCCCGGCAGGAATGGCATCACGACCAGGCCGGTTTCGCAGAAGATCACCAGGAACAAAATGGCGTAAATCCATGGCCCGTAGTTGTTTACCAGCAAATCGAGGTACACATCGAGATGCAGAATAATGTCGAGCGGGTTGAAATCCATGTGGGGCACCTGTGGTGATAGTCCGACTCAGCAGACCTGTGCGATTGACTTCATGTAAGGCTACAAGCGGGTGTAGTTTTTCTTACAAGCCGGGAAGCTCGGGATTATACGGGCTGAGAAGTGAAAAACGCGTTGAGTTTGTAGCGGGGGATGTCTAGGGATCCACACAGGTTGGAGTGGTGCAATCGATTCCTGTGGGAGCGAGCTTGCTCGCGATTCAGGCACCTCGTTGTATCAGTCATACCGAGGAGAAGCTATCGCGAGCAAGCTCGCTCCCACAATGTTCGATGCGGATCAGAGCTCGTCGCTGATCGGCAACACGTAGTTCTTGAACTCGGTGTCTTCCTTGAATCCGATGGATTCGTAGGTTTTCTGTGCGACTTCGTTATTGCTGCTGGTGGAAACGCGCATGCGTACAGCGTTGGTTTCCTTGGCCATTTTCTTCGCGGTGCGGATGAGGTTGTCGGCCACCAACTGGCGGCGGGCCTCTTCGGCGACGTAGATGTCGTTGAGGATCCACACGCGTTTAAGCGAAAGGGACGAAAAGCTCGGGTACAACTGACAGAAACCCATCAGTTTGTTGCTGTCGTCATCGGCCAGGGCCAGGTAGATCACCGACTCCTTGCGACGCAGGCGCTTTTCAAGGAACGCCCGGGACGAGTCCGGATAGGCCAGGGAGCCATAAAACTCGCGATATTTGACGAACAACGGGGTCAGCAGGTCCAGGTGTTCGAGGGTCGCTTGAATAATCCGCATGGTAGGTCTCGTCTTCAAGTGGCTGTCTTCACGTACTCTGACGGCGAACGGTTCTCACTCGGGCAGCCGTGCGTCGATCCTGCCTGAAACTGGATCAGAAACGCAATGCGGAAACGGTTCAGGCATCCGGCAGACTCAGTAGGAAATTACCTTTCATGTCCGCTCCTGCGTCCGACTCCAGTGTCAGAACCTGTGCTTCGTCCTTCAGATTGACCCCTGACAACTGCCGCCTACAGGCTTCGCGCATCAAATACAGCAAACGGTGTGC
Source organism: Pseudomonas sp. ACM7 (assembly GCF_004136015.1). NCBI lineage: Bacteria > Pseudomonadati > Pseudomonadota > Gammaproteobacteria > Pseudomonadales > Pseudomonadaceae > Pseudomonas > Pseudomonas sp. ACM7. The sequence goes on from NZ_CP024866.1 coordinate 3,490,643, forward strand.
TGCCATGCCGTAACTCAGGCCTTCGAGTCGGACATTGGAAATGCAGTTGCGATAGGCATCCGTCAGCCCGACCTTTGGATTGTAGGTGAAATACAGCCCCAAGCTGTCCGGGGAACTGAGGCCAGGGCGTTCGCCGATCAGGATTACCACCATTTTCGCACCCAGCAGTTCGCCGATCTCGTCGGCTACGGCGACCCGACCCTGTTCCACCAGAATGACCGGTGAGACGGACCAACCGTCATTCATAATCTGGTCTTCCATCCGCGCCAGAAACGGCAGGGTATGGCGATGAACGGCCAGCGCCGACAACCCATCGGCAACGACAATTACCAGATCGACACCGCCGGGATTGGCCAATGCGTAATCGCGCAGTGTCTGCGCCGACTCATCACTCAGCTTTCGCCCCAAATCGGGGCGTTGCAAGTAACTGTTCCGGTCCGTAGCGGCGCTGTGTAGCAGCAAACTGGCACGCCCGCGTTCGGCCAGTTGTGAGCTGAGCCCCGCATGGTCGAACGGCAAGTGCACAGCATCCCGGGCCTGAGCGTGGGCGTACTGGAAATCCAGCTGCGCGCTGGTCGGCATGCTGGTGCCGGTTTTACCCAGGGCGATCCGCGCTGGCGTCAGGCGACGCAGTTCCAGCAACGGGTTCTGTGGATCAACGGGTGGTTTATCCATTTCAACACTCATCCCAGTTGCGCCATCGCTTGGCGGAAAGCCGGCGGCAGGCTGTCGCCGAAGTGAATCTTGCCGTCTGCCTGGGTGAAAATGCCCATTCTCGCCAGCCATTGTTCGAATTCCGGCGCCGGTTTCAGGCCCAGCGTCTGGCGGGCGTAAAGGGCGTCGTGGAACGAGGTGGTCTGATAGTTGAGCATGATGTCATCGGAGCCGGGGATGCCCATGATGAAGTTGATCCCGGCCACGCCCAACAGGGTCAGCAGGGTGTCCATATCGTCCTGGTCGGCTTCGGCGTGGTTGGTGTAACAGATGTCGCAACCCATGGGCACGCCCAGGAGCTTGCCGCAGAAGTGGTCTTCGAGGCCAGCGCGGATGATCTGTTTACCGTTGTAGAGGTATTCCGGGCCAATGAATCCTACGACGGTGTTCACCAGGAACGGTTTGAAATGTCGCGCAACGGCGTAGGCGCGGGTTTCGCAGGTCTGTTGATCGATGCCGTGGTGGGCGTTGGCTGACAGGGCGCTGCCTTGGCCGGTCTCGAAATACATCAGATTCTGGCCCAGCGTGCCGCGATTCAGGCTCAAACCGGCGTCATAGCCTTCCTGCAGCACATTCAGGTTGATACCGAAACTGGCGTTGGCCGCCTCGGTGCCGGCGATCGACTGGAACACCAGGTCCAGCGGAACGCCGCGATTGATCGCCTCAATGGACGTGGTGACATGCGTCAGCACGCAGGCCTGGGTTGGAATCTCGTAGCGCTGGATGATCGCGTCGAGCATTTCCAGCATGGCGCAGATCGAGGCGATGCTGTCGGTGGCCGGGTTGATGCCGATCATCGCGTCCCCGTTACCGTACAGCAGGCCGTCGAGAATGCTCGCGGCGATACCGGCCGGTTCGTCGGTGGGGTGATTGGGTTGCAGGCGTGTGGATAACCGGCCGCGCAAACCCATCGTGCCGCGGAATTTTGTAACAACACGGATTTTTTGCGCCACCAGCACCAGGTCCTGCACGCGCATGATTTTCGACACGGCGGCGACCATTTCCGGGGTCAGGCCTGGCGCGAGGGCGCGCAGGCTCTGTTCGTCGGCGGCATCGCTAAGCAGCCAGTCGCGAAAGCCGCCGACAGTGAGGTGGCTGACGGCGGCGAAGGCTTGTTTGTCGTGAGTGTCGATGATCAGTCGGGTGACTTCATCGGCTTCGTAAGGAATGAGTACTTCTTGCAGGAAGTGGCTGAGCGGGATGTTGGCGAGGGCCATCTGCGCAGCCACCCGCTCGCCATCGTTGAGGGCGGCGACGCCGGCCAGAAAGTCCCCGGAACGCGCCGGACTGGCCTTGGCCATGACGTCCTTGAGGCTCTCGAAGCGATAGGTCTGGGCGCCGACGGAATGGGCAAATGCGGCCACGTTATTCTCCTGATTCAATCAACGACTCAAATACACCACCAAACCCCTGTGGGAGCGGGCTTGCTCGCGAAGGCGGTGTGTCATCCAGTACATGTGTCGGATGACACACCGCCTTCGCGAGCAAGCCCGCTCCCACATTGGATCTGCGTGCACTTCAATATGGCAGGCGCCGGGCAACAGGCCCGGCGCCGGTGCAACTCAGACGCCTTCGAGCATCGCGTCCGCCGGCGCATCGAAGCGCTGCTTGGCGGTCAATTGGAAATACAAGTAACCGACAGCCATAAACCCAAGGAACACACAGCCAATTAGCGTGTTGAACCAGGCCATCGCCACCAGGCACACGACAGCCAGGAAAAGCGCAATCCCCGGCACGATCGGGTAGCCCGGCGCGCGGAAGGTGCGCTCAAGGTTCGGCTCGGTTTTACGCAGTTTGAACAGGCTCAGCATACTGATGATGTACATCACGATGGCACCGAATACCGACATGGTGATCATTGCTGCCGTCAGGGTCATGCCTTGCAGGTTGACCAGGCCGTCGCTGTAGATCGCCGCGATGCCGATCACGCCACCGGCCAGGATCGCCCGGTGCGGAGTCTGGAAGCGCGAGAGCTTGGCCAGACCGCGAGGCAGGTAACCGGCCCGGGCCAGCGCAAAGAACTGCCGCGAGTAGCCAAGAATGATCCCGTGGAAACTCGCCACCAGACCGAACAGGCCGATCCACACCAGCATGTGCATCCAGCTCGAATTGTTGCCGACCACTGCTTTCATCGCCTGCGGCAACGGGTCGTTGATGTTCGACAGTTGACGCCAATCGCCAACGCCGCCTGCCATCACCATTACGCCGATGGCCAGGAACACCAGGGTCAGAATGCCGCTGACATAAGCCCTGGGAATCGTGCGTTTCGGGTCCTTGGCTTCTTCGGCCGCCATCGCCGCGCCTTCAATCGCAAGGAAAAACCAGATCGCAAAGGGGATCGCCGCAAAGATGCCAGGGATCGAGCCCATGGTGAACTCGTTGGCGCCCGACCAGCCGTTAAGCGCGAAATTACTGAAGCTGAAGCCTGGCGCAACGACGCCCATGAACACCAGCAATTCGGCGACCGCCAGTACGGTGACAACCAGTTCAAACGTCGCGGCGATGCTGACGCCGAGGATATTCAAGCCCATGAACACGAAATAGGCGCCAACGGCGGCGATCTTGGGGTCCAGTTCCGGGTATTGCACGTTGAGGTAGGCGCCAATGGCCATGGCAATCGCCGGGGGCGCAAAGACGAATTCGATCAGAGTGGCGATGCCGGCGATCAGCCCGCCTTTCTCACCGAAGGCCCGCCGACTGTAGGCAAACGGCCCGCCCGCGTGGGGAATCGCGGTAGTCAATTCGGTGAAGCTGAAGATGAAACAGGTGTACATCGTCGCCACCATTAGGGCGGTGACGAGGAAACCCAGGGTCCCTGCGGTGCCCCAGCCGTAACTCCAGCCGAAGTACTCGCCGGAAATCACCAGGCCGACGGCAATGCCCCATAAATGCAGGGTGCCGAGTGTGGGTTTGAGCTGTGTAGTAGAAGTCATAAGTCCTCGCTGTCTTTTTTATTGTTTGATCTGTTGGACTTTCGGGTACGACGTTTTCGTGTAGAGCGGGCACGCAAAGCCCGTGCCAGAGCGGCAGGGCGATGTCCGGTGTTGTCGGTGAGGACGCCTTCGCGAGCAAGCCCGCTCCCACAGGGGTTCTGTGAACACTGGAGAACCACTGTGGGAGCGGGCTTGCTCGCGAAAGCTATGTGAAGGGCGACACAGGAATACCTGTCCCGCCCACGCTTTTTAGAAGAAGCCCAACGGATTAATGTCGTAGCTCACCAGCAGGTTTTTGGTCTGCTGATAGTGATCAAGCATCATTTTGTGGGTTTCACGACCGACGCCGGATTTTTTGTAGCCGCCGAACGCGGCGTGCGCCGGGTACAGGTGGTAGCAGTTGGTCCACACACGACCGGCCTTGATGGCGCGGCCCATGCGATAGGCGCGGTTGATGTCGCGGGTCCAGAGGCCCGCACCCAAGCCGAACTCGGTGTCGTTGGCGATGGCCAGGGCTTCGGCTTCGTCCTTGAAGGTGGTGATGCTCACCACCGGGCCAAAGATTTCTTCCTGGAACACGCGCATTTTGTTGGTGCCCTTGAGCAGGGTCGGCTGGATGTAATACCCGGTCGCCAGGTTGCCCTCGAGTTTCTCCACCTTGCCGCCGGTCAACAGCTCGGCGCCTTCGCCCTTGGCGATTTCCAGGTACGAAAGGATTTTGTCGAATTGCTGCTCGGACGCCTGGGCGCCGACCATGGTGTCGGTGTCCAGCGGGTCGCCACGTTTGATCGACAGCACTTTTTTCATCACGACTTTCATGAAGTCGTCGTAGATCGACTCTTGCACCAATGCACGGGAAGGGCAGGTGCAGACTTCGCCCTGGTTAAAGAACGCCAGCACCAGGCCTTCAGCGGCTTTTTCAATGAAGCTTGGCTCGGCCTTCATGATGTCTTCGAAGAAGATGTTCGGCGACTTGCCACCCAGCTCCACGGTGGATGGAATGATGTTTTCGGCGGCGCATTTCATGATGTGCGAGCCGACCGGGGTCGAGCCGGTGAAGGCGATTTTGGCGATGCGTTTGCTGGTGGCCAGTGCTTCACCGGCTTCTTTGCCGAAGCCTTGCACCACGTTCAGCACGCCCGGCGGCAGCAGGTCGCCGATCAGCTCCATCAGCACGGTAATGCCCAGCGGCGTTTGCTCGGCAGGCTTGAGCACCACGCAGTTACCAGCCGCCAGGGCCGGGGCGAGTTTCCAGGCAGCCATCAGGATCGGGAAGTTCCACGGGATGATCTGCCCGACCACGCCCAATGGTTCATGGATGTGATACGCCACGGTGTTGCCATCGATCTCGGCGGCGCTGCCTTCCTGGGCGCGGATGCAACCGGCGAAGTAGCGGAAATGGTCGGCCGCCAGCGGGATGTCGGCGTTGAGGGTTTCACGCACGGCTTTGCCGTTGTCCCAGGATTCGGTGATCGCCAGGACTTCGAGGTTCTGTTCGATGCGGTCGGCGATTTTCAGCAGCACCAGCGAGCGAGCCTGGGCGGACGTGGCGCCCCAGGCATCGGCAGCGGCGTGGGCAGCGTCCAGGGCTTTGTCGATGTCTTCGGCCGTGGAGCGCGGGAATTCGGCAATCGGTTGGCCATTCACTGGCGAGGTATTGGTGAAGTACTGACCTTTAACAGGCGCGACGAACTCGCCGCCGATGTAGTTACCGTATTTACTCTTGAACGAAACGATAGCGCCTTCAGTACCGGGGTGAGCGTAACGCATGATGTTTTCTCCTTGGCTTTTGTACTTATTAGAGAGGCGCATGTGCGCTTGCTATAAGCGTAGAGCAAAGGTCGGGCCAGTGCCTTGCAGGTCAGGCAAATCAAGGCCTTACGCGGTTTTTGTCGGACCGACGGACGCTGCCTGTGACGGTTTCGGTACAGCCATGGTGACACTTTGTACCGCTTCTGGCGCAACCTGTGACCGGGCGGTCTTGCCAGCATTGCAAAGCATGGATGGCTGGAGGATGCTCGGTGCCTGTGATGGACCGTAGGCGCTGCCGAAGGCTGCGATCTTTTGATCTCGAACCATCAAAGTCAAAAGATCGCAGCCTTCGGCAGCTCCTACAGGGCCGTGTACACCTTTCGGGGAGAACAATAAGAAATGCACGACAACCATTTGAGTCGCCATGCCCAGCAGGTCCTGACCGTCACTCAGGGAAAGTCTCACTTGCACGGCCCCGGCAGCGATCCGTCGATTGCCCGCTCCTGGCTGCGCTGTCTTGAGGACTATCACCTCGACCCGGCCCTGACCATGGCACCGACAGTGCTGGAACATGGCCGCGTCCTGGAAAGCCGCGAGCGCTTGCAGCAAGTGCTGCACATCGCCGGCAGCGAAATGACCAGTCTTCATCAGCAACTCTCCGGCGCCGGCCACGCGGTCCTGCTGACTGACGCCCGCGGGGTGATCCTCAATTGCGTCACCGCGCCTGCCGAACGGAAGATTTTCGAACGCGCCGGCCTCTGGCTCGGTGCGGACTGGAGCGAAGCCTGTGAAGGTACCAACGGCATCGGCACCTGTCTGGTGGAGCGTCAGTCGCTGACCATCCACCAGGATGAGCATTTTCGCGGCCGTCACACCGGCCTGACCTGCTCGGCGAGCCCGGTGTTCGACCCGCATGGCGAACTGCTGGCGGTGCTCGATGTGTCCTCGGCGCGCCACGAGGTCTCTCGTCAAAGCCAGTTCCACACCATGGCCCTGGTCAATCTTTCGGCGAAGATGATCGAGAGCTGCTATTTCCTGCGCTATTTCGACAATCAGTGGTTGCTGCGTTTTCACCTTCAGGCCGAATCCGTCGGGCTGTTCAGCGAAGGGTTGTTGGCATTCGACGGAGAAGGGCGGATCAGCGCGGTCAACCAGAGTGCGCTGAACCTGCTGGGGCATATTCGCGGTGGGTTGCTGGGCAAACCGGTGGAGGCGTTTTTCGACTGCTCGCTGGATGAATTGCTCGGCCGCGCCAGCGTCAATGCCAGCGCCAGTTGGCCGTTGCGCACGCGCGACGGACGGAGTCTGTTTGCGCTGTTGCGCGGGCAGCCACGCAGCATTCCGGTGCCGGTGGTGCAAAGTGCGGTGATCGCCGAATCTTCGCGCTTGTCGGGTATTTGTCTGGGTGACACGGGGTTGCAGGAAGATTTCCGCAAATCCTTGCGCGTGTTCGAGCGGGACGTACCGCTACTGATCAACGGCGAAACCGGATCCGGTAAAGAAGCGTTTGCCAAAGCCGTCCACCAGGCCAGCCAGCGAGCAGAAAAAGCCTTCGTCGCCCTCAACTGCGCCGCCATCCCCGAAAGCCTGATCGAGAGCGAACTGTTTGGTTATCGTGGCGGCAGCTTTACTGGTGCACGCAAGGAAGGCATGCGCGGCAAGTTGCAGCAGGCTGATGGCGGGACTCTGTTCCTCGATGAAATCGGTGACATGCCCCTGGCCTTGCAGACCCGGCTATTAAGGGTGCTGGAAGACCGTCAGGTGGTGCCGATCGGCGGCGAGCCGGAGTCGGTCAACGTACGGATCATCAGCGCCACTCACCGCAATCTGCTGGAGCGGGTGCAGGACGGCAGCTTCCGCGAGGATTTGTATTACCGACTCAATGGGCTGGAAGTTGCATTGCCGGCGTTGCGTGATCGCAGTGATAAATCCCAACTGCTCGATTTTTTGCTGGCCGAAGAGGCGGGCGGGGAAACCGTATTGATCGACGGTCCGGCACGCCAGGCGTTGCTGGCCTTCGCCTGGCCGGGGAACGTGCGGCAGTTGCGTAATGTGCTGCGCACGTTAGCGGCGTTGTGCGACGGTGGGCGGATCGGGCTGGAGGATTTGCCGGCGATGATTCGTCAGGCTCGGCCAGTTCCGGTTGTTGCCGTTGAGGAGCCGTCGGACTACCCGCTGGATGACGCTGAGCGGCTGGCGTTGCTGAATGCGCTGGAACAGACGCGTTGGCATATGACTCACACGGCTGAACAACTTGGGGTTAGTCGCAATACGCTTTATCGGAAGCTGCGCAAGCACGGGATTGCCCGATAAACCGCGTCGCGGCCATTCGCGAGCAAGCCCGCTCCCACAGTTGATCTGAGTCGTTCACAAATCCAATGTGGGGCTTGCTCCGGGCGGCGTTCCGACGAAGGCGTCCTCAAGTCCGAAACACAAGGTGCGAATTTTCCCACCCTAAGCTAACCTGCGGCCATGTTTTACGAGGTCGACTAATGCACATTCACATTCTTGGTATCTGCGGCACTTTCATGGGTTCGATGGCGGTTCTGGCCAAAGAGCTGGGCCATCACGTGACGGGCTCCGATGCCAACGTCTATCCGCCGATGAGCACTCAGATGGAGGCTCAGGGCATTGAGTTGACCCAAGGCTACGACCCGGCGCAGCTCGATCCGGCACCGGATCTGGTGGTGATCGGCAATGCCATGTCCCGCGGCAACCCGGCTGTCGAATACGTGCTGAATAAAGGCCTGCCGTACGTCTCCGGCCCGCAATGGCTGGCGGATCACGTGTTGCAAGGTCGCTGGGTGCTGGCCGTCGCCGGTACTCACGGCAAAACCACCACCAGCAGCATGCTCGCCTGGGTGCTGGAACACGCGGGCATGAGCCCGGGTTTCCTGATCGGCGGCGTGCCGCAAAACTTCTCGGTGTCCGCTCGCTTGGGTGGTACACCGTTCTTCGTGATCGAAGCCGACGAGTACGACAGCGCGTTCTTCGACAAGCGCTCCAAGTTCGTTCACTACCGCCCGCGCACGGCGATCCTGAACAACCTGGAATACGATCACGCCGACATCTTCCCCGATCTGCCAGCCATCGAGCGGCAATTCCACCATTTGGTGCGGACCATCCCGAGCGAAGGCCTGGTGATCCATCCGACCACCGAGCCTGCGTTGCAGCGTGTGATCGAGATGGGCTGCTGGACGCCGGTGCAAACCACCGGTGCCGGCGGTCAGTGGCAGGTCAAACTGCTCAGCGAAGACGGTTCGAAGTTTGAAGTGATGTTCGAAGGTGTTGCCCAAGGTGTGGTCGAGTGGGACATGACCGGCCAACACAACGTCGCCAACGCCCTGGCCACGTTGGCTGCGGCGCGCCACGTCGGTGTTGTGCCGTCCATGGGCATCGCTGCTCTGAGCGCATTCAAAAGCGTCAAGCGCCGGATGGAGAAAGTCGCGGAGGTCCGTGGCATTACCATCTACGACGACTTCGCTCACCATCCGACGGCGATTGCGACGACCCTCGACGGTCTGCGCAAGCGCATCGGCGATGCACCGTTGATTGCGATCATCGAGCCGCGCTCCAACTCCATGAAGCTCGGTGCTCACCGCGACGGCTTGCCGGAAAGCGTGGTCGATGCCGATCAGGTGATCTGGTATGCGCCGGCCAACCTCGGTTGGGATCTGGGGGCTACTGCTGCGTTGTGCACGGTGCCGTCGATCGTCAGCGATTCGCTTGAAGGCATTATCGAGCGTGTGAAGAGCCAGGCCCAGCCCGGCACTCACGTGGTGATCATGAGCAACGGCGGCTTCGGCGGCCTGCACGGCAAACTCGCCGAGGCGCTGCAATGAACAACGGCCCGGAACGCATCACGCTGGCGATGACCGGCGCTTCGGGCGCCCAATATGGTTTGCGCCTGCTTGACTGCCTGATTCGTGAAGACCGCGAGGTGCACTTCATGATCTCCAAGGCCGCGCAACTGGTGATGGCCACCGAGACTGACGTTACGCTGCCGCCGAAAACACAGATGATGCAGGCCTTCCTCACCGAATACACCGGGGCTGCCGCCGGGCAGATTCGGGTGTATGGCAAGGAAGACTGGATGTCGCCAGTGGCCTCGGGCTCCGGCGCGCCGGCAGCGATGGTGGTGGTGCCGTGTTCCACCGGGACTTTGTCGGCTATTGCGACGGGATCTTGCAACAACCTGATCGAGCGTGCTGCCGACGTCACCTTGAAAGAGCGTCGTCAGCTGATTCTGGTGCCGCGTGAGGCGCCGTATTCGAGCATCCATCTGGAGAACATGCTCAAGTTGTCGAACATGGGCGTGACGATTTTGCCGGCGTCGCCAGGCTTTTATCATCAGCCGCAAACCATCGACGACTTGATCGATTTTGTCGTGGCGCGAATTCTCAATCTGCTGAACATCCCCCAGGACATGCTGCCGCGTTGGGGCGAACACCATCTGACCAGCGATGAATAAGCTATTGGCAATTGTGCTGGCGCTGCAATTGGCTGGCTGCGCCACGGCGCGAACGCTTGATGCCGCCAAGCCCGGAGCGCCGGTGGTGTATTCGGGGACGCGTCTGGATTTGTATGCCATGAACGGCGGTTGCTGCGCCATGGACCACTTCGGCGCCGAAGCCCCGAGCTACCCCGGCATCGACCTGCCGGCCAGTGCGTTGCTCGACACGCTGCTGTTGCCGCTGTCGGTGCTTACGGTGATCGGGGTAAGTTTTCAGGCGACGGGCGGATTGTAAAAAGCAAAAGATCGCGGCCTTCGGCAGCTCCTACAGGTGTACACATTCCACTGTAGGAGCTGCCGAAGGCTGCGATCTTTTGATCTTATTTGCCTAACTTGCGCAACTCATCCGACTCCACAATCCGCACCCCATCCTGCTCTTCCAGCGCCAGTCGCCACATGGCGCGGGCCAGTTGGCAGGCTTCGATGCCGCGGTATTTGCCCGGGATCAAGCGGGACAAGGGCCCGACGAATTGCTCAGCCATACGCGGTTCCATGCGCTCGCCCAGCAGCAGCGAAGGTCGACAAATGGTCAGTTGCGGCCAGTCCTGTGCACGCAATGCATATTCCATCTCGCCTTTGACGCGGTTGTAGAAAATAGAGGACCTGCGATCGGCCCCCAGGGCACTGATCACGATCAGGTGCCGTGCGCCCATCTCCCGTGCGCGTTTGGCGAACGCCACCACCATGTCCAGGTCCACCGCGCGAAACGCCTGCTCCGAGCCGGCCTGTTTGATGGTGGTACCGAGGCAGCAGTAGGCGATGTCGACGCGACCGCTCAGTTGCGGCAGAAACACCGCCGGGTCGCCGACCGGGTTTTCCAAATGGGGATGCTCGGCCAATGGCCGGCGTGAGGGCGCCAATACTCGTGAGATCGTGGGCTCATTGAGCAGGCGATCAAGTAAATGTTCACCGGTCAAACCGGTAGCTCCGGCAAGCAATACGTGCTGAGGCGTCAAGTACATAGTGTTTCCCCCTTGATACTATTCAGCTTAGTTGCTCTTTGCATCCTTGCTGCTGATAGAGACACTTTGCAACGCCTTTCGTGCCTGCTGCTTGCGTAACAGCTGCCAGTGAGAGAGAACGGTTTTCGGCGCCCAGATCTGCGGTTCAGAGGCTTCGAAGCTGTCCGCCAGTTCGCGCTCGGCGACGGTGGCCTTGGCCAATTTGAAGGCTTGCTCCAGGTCGTCGGTCTGGTTCAGTGCCTGGGCGAACAGCGCATCGCCGAAATAGGTGAAATTGGCCTCTTCCGAGCAGCCGAAGGACACGCGGTCAGCCCGCGAGGCGGTCATGATCAGGGTGCGTTCATCCTTGAGCGCGGGAATGAAGCCACCGGAGTAGCAGGATGAAATCACGATGATCTTGTCGCGGCTTTTCAGCGGTGAGAGAACCGCGGCGAGTTCGTCGGCCGGCAGATCGGACAGTTCCATGCGCGGCTGGTCGAGCACCAGTTCGTGTTCGCTGGTGCCGTGGCTGGTCATGTAAATGAAGATCAAGTCTTCCGGGCCACTGCGTTCGGCCAGGGCGGCGGCGGCGCGGCGCAGGTTTTCCCGGGTGGCCATCGGCCGGTCGACGAGGTGGTCGCGATGGTTCACCAGGCGGATCTGGCCAAACGCACCAAAGCGGCTGCTGAGCATGTTGCTGACGTAATCGGATTCGCGCAGGAACACGCTTTGCTTGCCGTCACCGCCGACTGTCAGGGTGTACAACTCGACCGCCGGGGTCGAAGCCGGCACGTTGGACAGTGCATCGTTCAGCAAGCGGCCCTGGGCCAGCAAACCGAGTTCCAGGCTATCGGGCAGCAATTTACCATCGGCATCGCGAACACGCTGGCCATTGATCCACGTACCGCTTTGCACTGTGCCGTCAGTCAGCACCAGGGTGCCGCGCCCCGAGTAACTGTCACCGTCGAACTGGCCGATGTAGAAGCTGCCGTCGGACAGGTTCAATCGACCTTGGCCGGTAAAGCGCCAGTCGCTGAACTGGCCGATGTAATGGCTGCCGTCGGCGCCGATCAACTCGCCCTTGCCGTTCAGCGACCCTTCCTTGAATTGACCAAGCCAGACATCACCGTCGGCGTTCTCGTAGCGGCCCTTGCCGTGCAGTTGGTTGTTCTTGAAGCCGCCGACATAGATATCGCCATCGGCGCTGTTGAAAGTCCCGTTGCCTTCGAGCTGACCGTCGACGAAATGCCCGGTGAACTGATTGCCGCTGGCGTCGCCCCGTTGGCCTTCGCCGTTGGGTTTGCCGTGGGCGAACTGGCCCTGATACGAGCTGCCGTCTTCGAGTTCGAGACGACCGAGCCCTGAATATTGATCGGCCTTGAATTCACCGCGGTAGGTCATACCGTTTTCTTTGAGGGTGCCTTCGCCGTCCCGTCGACCGGCTTTGAAATTGCCGGTGAAGCTGCTGCCGCTGGTGGTCAGTATGCCCTTGCCGTCGAACAGCCCTAGATTGAATCCCCCGCGATAGACTTCGCCGTTGCTGCCGTGCCATTCGCCCTGGCCATGCCATTGGCCCTTGTCGAAGTCGCCGGCGTACCAGCTGCCGTTCGGGTAATCGATACGGCCCTGGCCTTGCAGCAATCCGTTGACCAGTTCACCGCGATAGCGTCCGCCGTCCGGCAACCGGGCGTCGGGGGGCAACAGCGATTCGCCGTCGCCGCAAGCGGTGAGCAATAGGGTCAGAGCGAGGAGGGCAAGTGGGCGCATAGCGGGATCCGGGCAATTAGGCGACCGAGTATGCCGCAGCTGTTTGACCTTATATAGCCAGGAAACAGGAGAGGGCGCGAAACAGCGTGAGCTGCTTCGCATCCGGGGATGGGTTACACGAAGCAGAGCGACAGTGGCTCGGCGATGTAGGCCGGTTTATCCGAGCCTTCGATTTCAAGCGTGGCGGTGGCTTTGAGCAGCCATTGACCGGGCTTTTTCTCGATGACTTCGTTCATGTCGACCTTGAGTCGTACCCTGGAATTGACCTTCACTGGCTGGATGAAACGCACGGTATCCAAGCCGTAGTTGACCACCATCTTCGCCCCTTCAGGGAGGATCAGGATGTCTTCCATCAGTTTGGGGATCAGCGACAGCGACAGGAAACCGTGTGCAATGGTGCTGCCAAATGGCGTTTGCGCGGCTTTGACCGGGTCGACGTGGATGAACTGATAGTCCCCTGTGGCTTCGGCGAACAGGTTGATGCGCTCCTGATCGATGGTGAGCCATTCGGAACGTCCGAGTTCCTTGCCGACATAATCTTTGAGCTCCGCAACTGGAACATAGGGCATTGAGACTCTCCTTGGGTTCATCGGTTTTATAGTTTTGAGGTGGGGGGATTTGACCTCCCGGATTACCACTTTAGATCAACATGGCAAATGGCTCCGGTCAACTGACCATGATTTTGGCGAATGCCGGTCCATAGCGTTGGCGTGCTTATAATGCCGAGCGCGAATTTGCGGGAGATGATGGATGTTGTTACGTGGCCTGACCTGGCTGGTGCTGTTCCAATTGCTGGGCACAGCCATCAACCACTTGTTTTTACCGGTGCTGCCGGGGCCGATTGTCGGCCTGCTGTTGCTGCTGGTGTTCCTGATCAGCCGTGGCCAGGTCGGCGAACCGCTGAACCTCGCGGCCAGCAGTCTGCTGCGTTATCTGCCCTTGCTGCTGGTACCGCCAGCCGTGGGTGTGATGGTTTACGCCAAAGACATTGCCGCGGATTTCTGGGCCATCGTCGGTGCGCTGGTATTGTCACTGTTGCTGTCACTGGCCTTCGCTGGCGTGCTGATGCAGCGCATGGTCAAGCGTCACGCTCATCGTGAGGACGGCCAATGATCCTCGACTGGCACGGCGCCTGGACGTCGGTGATTCATCATCCGTTGTTCGGCATCGGTATTACGCTGGGGGCTTATCAGTTGGTGCTGGCGGCGTTCGAGAAAACCCGCTGGATCTTTCTGCAACCGGTGCTGGTCTCGATGCTGCTGGTGATCGGCGTATTGGTGGGTTGCGGCCTGACCTATGCCGAGTACCGCAAGAGCACCGAGATCCTCAGCATCCTGCTCGGCCCTGCGACCGTCGCGCTGGCTGTGCCGCTGTACCTCAATCTGCGACGCATTCGGCAGTTGTTCTGGCCGATATTTACTACGCTGGTGATAGGTGGCGTCGTCGCCACCGGCATGGGCGTATTGCTAGGCTGGTCGTTTGGTGCCGAACATATGATCCTGATGACCATGGCGCCGAAGTCGGTGACGTCGCCGATTGCCATGCTGGTGGCGGAGCAGATCGGTGGCGTCGCGGCGCTGGCGGCAGTGTTCGTATTGATCACCGGGGTGATCGGGGCGATCTTCGGGCCGAGCCTTTTGACCAGGCTGGGTGTGCACAGCCCTGAGGCGCGCGGTATGGCGCTGGGCATGACGGCGCACGCGGTCGGCACGGCGGTGGCGATGCAGGAAAATGAAGAATGCGGCGCCTTCGCGGCGCTGGCGATGAGTCTGATGGGCGTGGCCACGGCAGTTTTCCTGCCGTTGGCGGTGTCGATGGTGGCGTAAGGAAATGTCTATGAGCTTGCCGCTTTTTCCGCTGAACACGGTGTTGTTTCCTGGTTGCATCCTCGATTTGCAGATCTTCGAGGCGCGCTACCTGGACATGATCAGTCGCTGCATGAAACAGGGCGGCGGCTTCGGCGTGGTGTGCATCCTCGACGGCGAAGAAGTCGGCATCGCCCCGGCGGGCTACGCGCTGGTCGGATGCGAGGCGCTGATCACTGATTTCAAACAGCAGGACAATGGCTTGCTGGGCATTCGGGTGCAGGGCGGGCGGCGTTTCCACGTGTTGCGTACCGAGATTCAGCGCGATCAGCTGACCGTCGCCGAGGTCGAGTGGCTGGAGGACGAACCTGAGCAACCGCTGCAGGACGAAGACGCCGACCTGGTTGCGCTGCTCAAAGCCTTGGCCGAACACCCGATGGTCGAAGCATTGAACATGGGCACCGAAGCAACCGGGCAGCAGTCGTTGGCCAATCAGTTGGCGTACCTGTTGCCGTTTGCCGAAGTGGACAAGATCGACCTGCTGCAACTCGATGATCCGCAGCAGCGGCTGGATGCGATTCAGGCGCTGCTGGATGAGTTGCAGGGTGAGTTGTTTGCTTAGTTGTACTTTGTATTAACTTGGTTTGTCTGCCAGTATTGTTTTGATTTTGTCTTTGTCTTAATTTCAAGTTGCCCGCAAGGAGTGGGCGATCTGATTAATAACAAGGATGAAGTCATGAATATTTATGAAGACGAATGGGCGTTTTGGGATGATGTCGCTGGCAAATATATTCTGAAGCATGCAGCGGCCGATCATAACGTCGATAAGGTAATAGATGCGGCGGGCGTTTATGCTGACTTGATGGTGGTTGAACGTCGTAAGCGCAAGCGCCTAAAACCTTTGTTGAAGGAAGTGTCCGTGGCCGCTATGCCTACGGTTTAGTCAGTATTTTTGTATTTCGTTATTTTTGTTAACGGTACTCTCACTATGTTGGTGGGGAGTAAGTAGTGCCGCATCTAATAAAATCAAGGTGTTTTTATGGTCATGGAAGAAAATAAAACGTTTACAGCGAACCTTTACGTTAACGGTTTGCCGTTGGTCCTGAACCAGCAGCGCCTGAAGACAAGACTCAGTGATCCGCGAATCACCAGGCGCGAACAACTGGATGTTGAAGTTGCCCTGGCCGACAGGGGCGCTTCGAGTATTATTACGCTCGCCGATCATGAGGATGATACTCCTTTGTTATTCAAGTTTGTTCCGCGCGGTGACGATTATGCTGTCACAGTCGTTTTGCGAGGTGCTTATGAAGGATGGTGCTTGAAAATAGAGGCCGATACTCACCATGTGTCCGTAAGTGACAATGCGGATTCTGATTTTTTTTCAATCAGTAAACACGGCGCGCCTAAAGCCAGGTTTACTGATCTTGACCCAGGGCCCTCTTATGTTTACATCGTGAGTGAGGTGAATGGGCGAGCGTTATATCGTGCCGAAGAGAGCGGGAAGATAATCTTTAAAAATGTAGACCCCAACCGCACGGGGCATGACGCCTTTAACGACAAGCCAGCCACCTTTGTACTCAAGGTTATTCCGACGTCCGCCGCGGTGGATGAGTGAACTCGCGCCATTCATTCGTGCAATGAATGGCGCGTTTTATCGGCATCTTTAATACGCATACCGCAACATCGCATGCGGCAAATGCCGCAACGCAAAGAAACCGAACAGCGCCACCAGCGCCGGCAACACCAGCCACCAGACCTTTGGTGGCATGGCGTTCAGCGGCGCCGGGCGCTGATTCAGCCACAAACTCGCCGCACACACGCACGCCGCCAGCATCGCGCCGGCCAGCACATCCGTCGGCCAGTGCGCGCCCAGGTACACCCGCGACAGGGCAATCGCCAGCGCGGGCAAGCAACCCAATAGCAGCCAGGTCAGACGCATGCGCGGCGGTTGTCCGCGGCCGGCCAGCACGGCCAGCGTCAGAAACAGAGCAAAAGAGCCCGAGGCGTGGCCGCTCGGCATGCTGTAGCTGGTCAGAGGATCGCTCAACACTTCCGGGCGTACGCGGGCGAAAAAGTGTTTGGTCACGGTGTTGCCCAGCGCGGTGCACAGCAGGGTGCTACCGGCGAAAATCGCCTGGCGCCATTGCCGGGTGAGCAACAGCAAACCCGTCAGCAGGGCGCTGAACACCAGCATGTTGTGAAACTCGCCGATCAGCGTGAACGTCACCGCCACTTCATCGAGCAGCGGGCTGCGGTGTTCCTGCACCAGGGTCATCACGCCCTGATCGAGGGCGGTCAGGTGCGGATAGCCGATAAACAGTCCGGCCAAAATCAGGAAGCTCATTCCGGTAATCAGCATCGTCGCTTTGCGATGACGGCGCATGCTGCTGGTGATGCTCAAGCCCACCATGAGGGCGATGCTGCCGGCGACGATGCCGGCCTCAGGCCAGAATCCCTCCGGCAACGGCAAGCGAATTGCCGCCCCCGTGGCCCAGCCGGGCAGCAGGTACGCGACGCTCCAGCCGGCGGCGGCCAGCAAGCTGACGGCGGCGAAGCGCGGGAAGGGCATGTCGAACATCCCGGCGACCATCGGCAGCATCGGCCGCAGCGGACCGATGAAGCGCCCGACCAGCAGGCTGGCGATGCCGTAGCGCTGGAAATACGCCTCGGCCCCGGCGATCCATTCCGGATGATGGCGCAACCCTGGCAGGCGCCGGATGTTCTGGTGGAAATGTCGTCCGATGAAGTAAGAGACGATATCGCCCAGAACGCCGGCGACGAATCCCAGTAATAGCGTTTCGCTCAATGACAGCGCGCCACTGCCGGCCAGTACCGCCACGGCAAACAGCAGCACCGTGCCGGGCACGATCAGCCCGGCAATCGCCAAGCATTCCACGAAGGCCACTATGAACACCGCCGCGGCCAGCCATTGCGGGTTGACCGTCAACCAACCGGTCACGCTATCGAGCCATGGGCCCATAAAAACAACTCCCTCTTATTAATTGACCCCCGGCGTAGGAGCTGCCGCAGGCTGCGATCTTTTGATCTTGATCCTTTAAGATCAAAAGATCGCAGCCTACGGCAGCTCCTACAGGGAACTGTGTTCACAGCAAAAAATAATCGCGACCTTCGACCTGCCCCCGTCGCAGCGGGTTTCGCGTGCAATACGGCGCGTAAGCCGCATCGACGAAGCGGTACATCAAATGCTCATCGCGGCCGTGGGGAATGCCCAAACGCGTGGTTTGTATGATGTGAACGGGCGCCGGGCCGACATCTTCCACCAGCAGCACTTCATGGTCGAAGCGCTTGGCGTCCCAGGCCGGCACCTTCAGGCCCAGCGCCTTGCAGAGCAAAGTCTGTCCGGCGCAAAGCTTTTGCGAGGGGCGAGGGCGACTTTGGGCGTCGGGATTGTTCAACAGCATCTGCGCCAGGCTCGCCGGCCCGCTCAAGTCATCGACCCACGGATAGGCGGATTTGATCAGCACAGCATTGCCCGGACCCTGGGCGCTGAAGTTCAGGGAATCGCCGCCCCGGGCGTAGTACATATAGATGTGGCCGCCATCCAGAAACAAAGCCTTACGTTTTTCTGTGTAGCCGAGGGAGGCGTGGCTGCCTTTTTCTTCGAAGTAATAGGCTTCGGTCTCGATAATCCGGGCGCTGAGCCACAGGTCGCCGACCCGGTGACGGATGACTTTACCGAGTAAATCCCGGGCCAGCGTTTGGGCGTCTCTGTCGAAAAATGCATCCGCGAGCCCCTTGGGCAGGCTCGTCGCGGACGTGCGAACAGTCAGATTGGTCATGATGAACGGCGTTTATCAGGGCTGATTGAGTCGCGATGATAACAATTTGCAGCTTAATCACGGCTGAACGTCGGCAAATTGCCCTCCATTTCGACCATCCGCCCGTCACCGCTGTTAGTCGGTGGACGCGACAGCTATAATCTGCCGCTTTACTCTTTACCAAGACCTTAGCAAAGACCACCACAGACAATGACTGAGTCCGTTCTTGACTACATGACCCGCCTGGGTCGCGCTGCCCGCGAAGCTTCTCGCGTCATCGGCCGTGCCAGCACCGCGCAGAAAAACCGCGCCTTGCAGGCTGCTGCCAATGCGTTGGACGCCGCACGCGCCGAGCTGACGGCTGCCAATGAACTGGATTTGGCCGCTGGCCGCGCCAATGGTCTTGAGCCTGCATTGCTTGAGCGTCTGGCGCTGACCCCGGAACGCATTGACGGCATGATCGTCGGTTTGCGTCAGGTAGCGGCTTTGCCGGACCCGGTCGGCGCGATCCGCGACATGAGCTTTCGGCCGTCGGGCATTCAGGTCGGCAAGATGCGCGTGCCGTTGGGCGTGATCGGGATCATCTACGAATCCCGGCCGAACGTGACCATCGATGCCGCCAGCCTGTGCCTGAAGTCCGGCAACGCGACCATCCTGCGTGGCGGCTCCGAGGCGATTCATTCCAATCGTGCCATTGCCGCCTGCATCCAGCGCGGTCTGGCCGAAGCCGATTTGCCTGCCGCCGTGGTGCAAGTGGTCGAAACCACCGATCGTGCCGCCGTTGGCGCACTGATCACCATGCCAGAATACGTCGACGTTATCGTGCCCCGTGGCGGCCGTGGCCTGATCGAGCGCGTTAGCCGCGATGCCCGCGTGCCGGTTATCAAACACCTGGACGGCATCTGTCACGTTTATGTCAGTGCCGACGCCGACCTGCCGAAAGCCCAGCGCATCGCCTTCAATGCCAAGACTTACCGCTATGGCATCTGCGGTGCCATGGAAACCCTGCTGGTGGACCAGTCGGTCGCCAAGGATTTCCTGCCATCGATGGCTGCACAGTTCCGCGAAAAAGGCGTCGAGCTGCGCGGTTGCGAACGCACCCGGGCGATCATCGAGGCTGTTGCAGCGAGCGAAGAAGACTGGAACACCGAGTACCTGGCGCCGATTCTCTCGATCCGTGTGGTCGACGGGCTGGACCAGGCCATCGAACACATTAATAAGTACGGCTCCCATCACACCGATTCGATCGTCAGCGAAAACCTTGCTGACACCCGGCGTTTCGTCGCGGAAGTCGATTCGTCGTCGGTGATGATCAATACCCCGACGTGCTTCGCTGATGGCTTCGAATACGGATTGGGTGCCGAGATTGGCATTTCTACTGATAAGCTGCACGCCCGCGGCCCGGTGGGCCTCGAAGGTCTGACCTGCGAGAAGTACATCGTGGTCGGTGATGGCCAGTTACGCGGCCAGGCGTCGGACTGACTTGGGCGACCTCGACTTGTCAGCCCCGGTCACCGCCAGTGAGCCTGCGCCTCGACGCATTGGCATGCTGGGCGGAACCTTCGACCCGGTGCACATCGGCCATTTGCGCAGTGCGCTGGAAGTCGCCGAATCGCTGGCGCTCGATGAGCTGCGTCTGACACCCAGTGCCAGACCACCTCATCGCGGTACGCCGCAGGTGTCGGCGAAAGACCGTCTGGCGATGGTCGAGTGCGCGGTGGCCGGTGTGGCGCCGTTGGTGGTGGACGCCCGCGAACTGCAGCGGGACAAACCGTCCTACACCATCGACACCCTGGAACTGATGCGCGCAGAACTTGCCGCCTCCGACCAGGTTTTTCTACTTTTGGGCTGGGACGCATTTTGCGGCCTGCCCACTTGGCACCGCTGGGAAGAGTTGCTCCAGCATTGCCACATCCTGGTGCTGCAACGCCCGGATGCCGACAGCGAACCGCCGGATGCCTTGCGCAATCTGTTGGCGGCACGCTCGGTGAGCGACCCGCTGGCCCTCAAAGGGCCGAGCGGACAGATTGCATTCGTCTGGCAGACACCGCTCGCGGTATCCGCCACCCAGATCCGTCAACTGCTGGCCAGCGGTAAGTCGGTACGTTTCCTGGTGCCCGACGCGGTCCTGGCCTACATCGATGCGCACGGACTCTACCGTGCGTCGAACTGAAAAAGGGAGCGCTTCAAAACACGTGAACGCGTGTACCGAAGCGCCCGAACATACGAGCAAAACGAGTTTTATATGACTGACAAAGACGTAACTAAAGTAAAGCGCAAAGGCACGTTCAAGAGCGCCCCGCTGCCAGTAGAGGTTCCAACCGGCCCTGAGCTGCGCGGCGAAGAGCTGGTCAAGGTTGCCGTAGCGGCCCTGGAAGACGTGAAAGGCCAGGACATTCAGGTAATCGACGTTCGTGAAAAGCAGAGCATCACTGACTTCATGATCATCGCTACCGGTACCTCCAACCGCCAGATCGGCGCGATGCTGGACAAGGTCCGCGAAGCCGTCAAAGCCCTGGGCGTCAAGCCACTGGGTGAAGAAGGCAAGGGCGACAGCGACTGGGTGCTGCTGGATATGGATGATGTCATCGTGCACATGATGACCGCTTCGGCTCGTCAGTTTTACGACCTGGAGCGTCTGTGGTCCGGTGCAGAACAGAGCCGTGCTCTGAACGCGGCTCACCACAGCCCGGAAAACACCCATGAGCACTTCGTCAAGCTCAACAAAGACCAGCAATAAGGGACCGCTGTGCGACTGCGACTGATCGCCGTCGGTTCACGCATGCCCAAGTGGGTGGAAGAAGGCTGGCATGAATATGCCAAGCGTCTTCCGTCCGAGCTGGCGCTGGAACTGGTGGAAATACCGCTCAACACCCGTGGCAAGAACGCCGACGTGGCGCGCTTCATCCGTCAGGAAGGCGAAGCCATGCTGGCCAAGGTCGGGCCGAACGAGCGCGTTGTGACCCTCGAAGTCCACGGCAAGCCCTGGAGCACCGAGCAGCTGGCGGTCGAGCTCGATCGCTGGCGGCTGGACTCGCGCACGGTGAATTTCATGGTCGGCGGCCCCGAAGGGCTGGCGCCGGAAGTCTGTGCCCGGGCCGATCAGCGCTGGTCGCTCTCGCCGTTGACGTTGCCGCACCCGCTGGTGCGAATCCTGATCGGCGAACAGCTGTATCGTGCCTGGACAGTCCTGTCCGGCCACCCTTACCACAAGTAGTTCTGCCCTCATGCCCCAGCCGATCCGCATCAAGGACCACGAAAAAGACGCCCGTCTAGTGCGTGGCCGCGTCGTGTTCGGGGCAATTGCGGTCGTGACGCTGATCGGTGTGCTGATCGCGCGGCTGTATTTCCTTCAGGTGATCCAGTACGAGTACCACTCGACCCTGTCGGAAAACAACCGCGTCCATGTGCAGCCGATTCCGCCGACTCGGGGCTTGATCTTCGATCGCAATGGCGTGGTGGTGGCGGATAACCGGCCCAGCTTCAGCCTGAGCATGACCCGCGAGCGCTCCGGCGACTGGCAGCAAGTACTCGACGTCATTGTCGAAGTGCTGGAGCTGACGCCCGAAGACCGAGTGATCTTCGAGAAGCGCATGCGTCAGGGGCGTCGGCCGTTCGAGCCGGTGCCGATCCTGTTCGAGCTGACCGAAGAACAGATCGCCCGCATCGCGGTGAACCAGTTCCGTCTGCCGGGCGTGGAAGTGGTCGCGCAGCTGGTTCGTCACTATCCGCAGGGCGCGCACTTTGCGCATTCGGTGGGATATATGGGGCGGATCAACGAGAAAGAGCTCAAGTCTCTGGACCCGGTGAGTTACAGCGGCACCCATCAAATTGGCAAAACCGGCATCGAGCGCTTCTACGAGCCCGAATTGCACGGTCAGGTCGGTTACGAAGAAGTCGAGACCAACGCGCGTGGCCGCGTGCTGCGGGTGCTCAAACGTACCGAACCGGTTTCCGGCAAGGACATCGTCCTGAGCCTGGACATCAAATTGCAGGAGGCCGCCGAAGCTGCACTCGGCGGTCGCCGTGGCGCAGTGGTGGCGCTGGACCCGAAAACCGGCGAAGTCCTGGCGATGGTCAGTCAGCCGAGTTTTGACCCGAACCTGTTCGTCACCGGCATCAGTTTCAAGGCCTATTCCGAGCTGCGCGATTCCATCGACCGGCCACTGTTCAACCGCGTGCTGCGCGGCCTGTACCCGCCGGGCTCGACCATCAAACCGGCTGTGGCAATTGCCGGCCTGGATTCTGGCGTTGTGAACGCGTCGAGTCGGGTGTATGACCCCGGCTATTACCAGTTGCCCAACTACGATCACAAATACCGGAACTGGAACCGTACCGGTGACGGCTACGTCGATCTGGACACGGCGATCATGCGGTCCAACGACACCTACTTCTACGACCTGGCCCACAAACTGGGAATCGATCGCTTGTCGGCGTACATGAGCAAATTCGGCATCGGCCAGAAGGTTTCGCTGGACATGTTCGAAGAGTCGCCGGGGCTGATGCCTACACGTGAATGGAAGCGTGCAACCCGGCGTCAGGCCTGGTTCCCGGGCGAAACGCTGATTCTGGGGATTGGTCAGGGCTACATGCAATCAACGCCATTGCAACTGGCCCAGGCCACGGCGCTGGTCGCGAACAAGGGTGTCTGGAACCGTCCGCACCTGGCCAAGACCGTCGAAGGCGAGCGGCCGAAGGATGAAAACCCGATGCCGGACATCATCCTGCGCGACCCGTCCGACTGGACCAAGGTCAACCACGGCATGCAACAGGTGATGCACGGTGCCCGTGGTACCGCGCGCAAGGCATCGATTGGCGCTCAATACCGGATTGCCGGCAAAAGTGGTACGGCCCAGGTCGTCGCGATCAAGCAGGGCGAGAAGTACGACCGCTCCAAGGTTCAGGAACGCCATCGCGACCACGCCTTGTTCGTCGGCTTCGCACCAGCCGACAATCCGCAAATCGTGGTGTCGGTGATGGTCGAGAACGGCGAGTCCGGTTCCGGCGTCGCAGCGCCCGTGGTGCGTCAAATCATGGACGCCTGGCTTCTGGACCAGGACGGTCGGTTGAAGGCCGAATACGCCAGCCCTATCAGTGCGGAGGCTACGGCCCGTGAAGAGTAATTTCGATCGCATCCTCTCCAGCGAGGATGTGATGCGTCGCCGCGCGACGCTGTTGCAACGCATGCACATCGACGGGCCGTTGCTGATCCTGCTGCTGACCCTCGCCGCCGGCAGCCTGTTCGTGCTGTATTCGGCCAGCGGCAAGAGCTGGGATCTGCTGGCCAAGCAGGCTACCTCGTTCGGCATCGGCCTGGTGTCGATGATCGTCATCGCCCAATTCGAGCCGCGCTTCATGGCCCGTTGGGTGCCAGTCGGTTATGTCCTCGGCGTGCTGTTGCTGGTGGTGGTGGATGTCATGGGCCACAACGCCATGGGCGCCACACGCTGGATCAACATTCCCGGGGTGATCCGCTTCCAGCCCTCGGAGTTCATGAAGATCCTGATGCCGGCGACCATCGCCTGGTATCTGTCCAAGCGCACCTTGCCGCCGCAGCTCAAGCATGTGGGCGTCAGTCTGTTTCTGATCGGCTTGCCGTTTATCCTGATCGTGCGTCAGCCCGATCTTGGTACTTCGCTGCTTATCCTCGCCGGTGGCGCTTTCGTGTTGTTCATGGGCGGCTTGCGCTGGCGCTGGATCATCAGCGTAATCGCCGCCGCCGTGCCGGTGGCCGTCGCGATGTGGTTCTTCATCATGCACGACTACCAGAAACAGCGAATCCTGACCTTCCTCGATCCGGAAAGCGATCCGCTGGGCACTGGCTGGAACATCATTCAATCGAAAGCCGCCATCGGTTCCGGCGGTGTGTTCGGCAAGGGCTGGCTGCTCGGCACCCAGTCGCACCTGGACTTCCTGCCGGAAAGCCACACCGACTTCATTATTGCGGTCATGGGCGAAGAATTCGGCCTGGTGGGTATCTGCGCACTGCTGCTGATTTACCTGCTGTTGATCGGCCGCGGACTGGTGATTACTGCCCAGGCCCAGACATTGTTCGGCAAATTGCTCGCGGGCAGCCTGACCATGACGTTTTTTGTTTACGTTTTCGTCAACATCGGTATGGTCAGTGGCCTGTTGCCGGTTGTGGGGGTGCCGTTGCCGTTCATTAGCTACGGAGGAACTTCGCTGGTGACGCTGCTGTCAGCGTTTGGGGTTTTGATGTCGATCCATACCCATCGTAAGTGGATCGCTCAGGTTTGAATAAGGTGAAGATTTCAATGCAAGTAATGCGTGGCTGGGCGACTCGATATGCGCCATGGGTCGGCCTGGTAAGCATCCTTGGCACAGCGCAGGAAGCGTTGGCCGGCGATTACGAAGGCTCACCGCAGGTGGCCGAATTCGTCGGTGAAATGACCCGCGACTACGGTTTTGCCGGTGAACAGCTGATGGGCGTGTTCCGCGAAGCCGAGCGCAAGCAGTCGATTCTGGACGCGATCTCGAAACCGGCCGAGCGGGTCAAGCAGTGGAACGAGTATCGCCCGATGTTCATCACCGACGCGCGCATCGCCCGTGGTGTGGACTTCTGGCGCCAGCACGAGGCGGTACTGGCCCGTGCCGAGCAGGAATACGGCGTGCCGGCGCAGGTCATCGTCTCCATCATCGGCGTTGAGACCTTTTTCGGCCGCAATACCGGCAATTTTCGAGTAATCGACGCCTTGTCGACCCTGGGTTTCGACTATCCTCCCCGTGCCGAATTTTTCCGCAAGGAATTGCGTGAGTTCCTGTTGCTGGCCCGGGAAGAGCAGGTCGATCCGCTGACCCTCAAAGGCTCTTACGCCGGCGCGATGGGTTTGCCGCAGTTCATGCCGAGCAGTTTTCGCGCCTACGCGGTGGATTTTGACGGTGACGGCCACATTAATATCTGGACCAATCCGGACGATGCCATTGGCAGCGTCGCCAGTTATTTCAAGCGTCACGGCTGGGTCGCCGGTGAACCGGTGGTCAGCCGCGCCGATGTGCGTGGCGAACACGTGGACGAAGGTTTGACCACGGGCATCGAACCGACTAAAACCGTCGGGGAGTTGCGGGCGCTGGGGTGGTCAAGTCATGATGCGCTGCGCGATGATATGCCGGTCACGGCTTTCCGCCTGGAAGGTGACAATGGCCCCGAATACTGGATGGGCCTGACGAATTTTTACGCAATCACGCGTTATAACCGCAGCGTGATGTACGCCATGGCCGTACATCAACTGTCTGAACAGCTGGTCCAAGCACGGGGCGTCAAGTAATGCGGGCATTGCCTATGAATAAACCCCTGAAGCTGATGGCATTCGCCGCGTTGGCGGTGCTGGTCGCCAGTTGTTCGACCAGCCGTGCGCCGACCCAGAAGTCTTCCACCGCCGTGCGCGCAGCGCCAGGCCTGGACATCAACCGCGCGCACAAAGATGGCGCGCCGTGGTGGGACGTCGATGTATCGCGCATCCCGGATGCCACGCCGACCCTGCATACAGGTCCTTATAAAGCCAACCCATACACCGTGCTGGGCAAGACTTATTTCCCGTTGCAGGAATCCAAGACCTACGTGGCCTCGGGCACTGCGTCCTGGTATGGCACCAAGTTCCACGGTCAGAACACCGCCAATGGCGAGGTTTACGACCTGTACGGCATGAGTGCTGCTCACAAGACCTTGCCGCTGCCCAGTTACGTTCGGGTGACCAACCTGGACAACAACAAGAGCGTAGTCCTGCGAGTCAACGACCGCGGGCCGTTCTACTCGGACCGAATCATCGACTTGTCCTACGCGGCCGCCAAGAAGCTCGGCTATGCCGAAACTGGTACCGCGCGGGTCAAGGTCGAAGGCATTGACCCGCAACAATGGTGGGCAGCCAAAGGCCGTCCGGCGCCTTTGATGCTTAACGAGCCGCAAATCTCGCAAAAAAGCACCCCGACGATTACGGCTTCGGCCGGCACCGTCGAACAATGGACACCACCGCCGCAGCAGCACGCCGCGGCCGTTGTGCCCGTCCCGATCGATGCAAAAAAAAACGCTTCTGTACCAGCCTCTGGCCAGTATCTGCAGGTGGGCGCGTTCGCCAACCCGGACGCTGCAGAGCTCCTGAGATCGAAGCTCAGCGGGATGGTGAGCGCTCCGGTGTTCATCAGTTCGATCGTGCGCAATCAACAGACCCTGCATCGGGTACGCATGGGGCCGATCGGCTCGCCGGGTGAAATCCAGCAGGTGCAGAACAGTGTGCGCTTGGCCAATCTCGGTTCGCCGAGCCTGGTCACCGCCGAGTAATACGTAGTACTTGATTGACGGTTCGCTTGCGGTTTGGGGGGCGAACCGGGTTGTTGGCTCGTTGAAGAACAAAAGCCCGGCAAGGGTTCTGAGTGAACAACTGAACACGCGACAGCTCGTAGGGTTTGTTCGAAAACTCGCCGAGCGGCGATCAGGCAAGGCAAAAACCGGTGAGGAAGCGGAGTGTAGGGGACCTACATGAGCATTCCGAGCCTGTTTTTAACGCCGCATGATCGTCGCGCAGGCATTTTTGGACAAAGCCTGAAAGCTGTCTGATTAGTTTTGCCCTTGGGCAGTTTCCATTAGCGATTTCGAGAGACGGATGAACATCACCACCTTTGCCAAACGCCTGTGCCTGCTAGTCCCGCTGCTCCTCTCGCCTGCCGCTTTCGCGGTCGAGATGATGCCGTCGCCACCGCAACTGGCCGCCAAAGCCTACGTACTCATGGACGCCAGCAGCGGCAACGTGCTGGTGGAGAACAACGGTGACCAGCGTCTGCCGCCGGCCAGCCTGACCAAGCTGATGACCGCGTACATCGCGACCCTGGAAATCCGTCGTGGCCAGATCGGCGAAAACGATCCGGTGACCGTCAGCGAAAACGCCTGGCGTACCGGCGGTTCGCGGATGTTCATCAAGGTCGGCTCGCAAGTCACTGTCAGCGACCTGCTGCACGGCATCATCATTCAGTCGGGTAACGACGCCAGTGTTGCGCTCTCCGAGCACATCGCCGGCAGCGAAGACGCCTTCGCTGACATGATGAACAAAACCGTGGCCGATCTGGGCATGACCAACAGCCACTTCATGAACCCGACCGGTCTGCCGAACCCTGAGCACTACTCGTCGGCTCACGACATGGCGGTGCTGGCTAGCGCGATCATCCACGAAGACCCAGCTCACTACGCGATCTACTCGCAGAAAGAGTTCTTCTGGAACGGCATCAAGCAACCAAACCGTAACCTGCTGCTGTGGCGCGACAAAACGGTCGACGGCCTGAAAACCGGCCACACCGACGAAGCCGGCTATTGCATGGTGTCTTCGGCCGTGCGTGATGGCATGCGCCTGATCGCTGTGGTGTTCGGCACCAGCAGCGAAGTGGCTCGCGCCTCCGAAACCCAGAAGCTGTTGACCTACGGTTTCCGCTTCTTCGAAACCCAGACGTTCTATCAGAAAGGCGCCGAGCTGGCTCAGGCTCCTGTCTGGAAAGGCACCACCAATCAAGTCAAGGCCGGCCTGGCTGAAGACCTGACCATGACCCTGCCAAAAGGCCAGCTGAAAAAGCTCGCCGCCAGCATGACCATGAACCCGCAACTGGTTGCGCCAATCGCCAAGGGCGACGTAATCGGTAAAGTCGAAGTGAAGCTGGACGACAAAGTCGTGCATAGCGCTGATCTGATCGCTCTGGACGCGGTCGACGAGGGTGGTATCTTCCGCCGCATGTGGGATAGCATCCGTCTATTCTTCTACGGCTTGTTCAACTGAATTAGTGTGGACTTGCATGGCCCTGTTCCAATCCGGAACGGGGCCATGTCCGTTGCCACGGCTTACGAGGCCGTTACGCCATGACAGACAACGAAGTAAAGGCGCCAAAAATCGAATTTCCCTGCGCGGATTACCCTATCAAGGTGATCGGCGACACAGGCGTGGGTTTCAAGGACAAGATCATCGCAATCCTTGAGAAACACGCGACCGTTGACCACAAGACCCTGGCCGAGCGCCAGAGTACCAACGGCAAGTACACGACCATCCAGTTGCACATCATCGCCACCGGTCAAGAACAGCTGTACGACATCAACAGCGAGTTGCGGGCTACCGGTTTCGTGCACATGGTGCTGTGATGTCTGGCACGCTGGGCTTTCGCGAGCTCGGCCAGATGGCTTACGAGCCGGTCTGGCATGCCATGCAACGCTTCACCAACGAACGCGGCAGTGATGCCGCGGACGAGATCTGGCTGGTCGAGCATCCACCGGTGTTCACCCAGGGACAGGCCGGCAAGGCTGAGCACTTGTTGCTCCCGGGGGATATTCCGGTAGTAAAGGTTGATCGCGGTGGTCAGGTGACTTATCACGGTCCCGGCCAATTGGTGGCCTACCTGTTGCTCGATGTGCGCAAGCTGGGTTTCGGCGTGCGTGACCTGGTCAGCCGCATGGAACAATGCCTGATCGAGTTGCTGGCCAGCTACGGCGTGACCGCCGTGGCCAAGCCGGATGCACCGGGTGTCTACGTCAATGGGGCGAAAATCGCTTCTCTGGGTCTGCGGATCCGCCACGGTTGCTCCTTTCATGGCCTGGCCCTGAATGTGGACATGAACCTGGAACCGTTTCGACGGATTAATCCCTGCGGCTACGCCGGGCTGGCGATGACCCAGCTGAGCGATCACGCAGGATCGATTGAATTTGCCGAGGTAAGTGCCCGGCTGCGCGCGCAGCTCGTCAAACACCTCGACTATGCTGAGCAGACGACCCTAACGGGCGGAATCGACTGATATGACTACTGATGCAGTGCAAACCATGATCCCGACGCTGGATGTCACCGAGCGTCCGGCCCCGCGTGCCAAGGTTGAAGCCGGCGTCAAGCTGCGCGGCGCCGAGAAGGTTGCACGTATCCCGGTGAAGATCATTCCGACCACCGAACTGCCGAAGAAACCTGACTGGATTCGCGTGCGTATCCCGGTTTCCCCGGAAGTCGACCGCATCAAGGCCCTGCTGCGCAAACACAAGCTGCACAGTGTCTGCGAAGAGGCGTCCTGCCCGAACCTGGGCGAATGCTTCTCCGGCGGCACCGCGACCTTCATGATCATGGGCGACATCTGCACCCGTCGCTGCCCGTTCTGCGACGTTGGCCACGGTCGTCCGAAGCCACTGGACACCAACGAGCCGGAAAGCCTGGCCATCGCCATTGCCGACCTGAAACTCAAGTACGTGGTGATCACCTCGGTAGACCGCGATGACCTGCGTGACGGTGGTGCCCAGCACTTTGCCGATTGCATCCGCGAGATCCGCAAGCTGTCGCCGAACGTACAGCTCGAAACCCTGGTTCCGGACTACCGCGGTCGTATGGACGTTGCGCTGGAGATCACCGCTGCCGAGCCGCCGGATGTGTTCAACCACAACCTGGAAACCGTGCCGCGCCTGTACAAGGCTGCGCGTCCGGGTTCGGATTACCAGTGGTCGCTGACCCTGCTGCAACGTTTCAAGCAAATGATGCCGCACATTCCGACCAAGTCCGGCCTGATGCTGGGTCTGGGCGAGACCGACGAAGAAGTGATCGAAGTCATGAAGCGCATGCGTGAACACGACATCGACATGCTGACCCTGGGCCAGTACCTGCAACCGTCCCGCAGCCACTTGCCGGTCCAGCGTTTCGTGCACCCGGACGTGTTCGCCTGGTTCGCCGAGGAAGGTTACAAGATGGGCTTCAAGAACGTCGCTTCCGGCCCTCTGGTACGTTCCTCGTACCACGCCGACGAGCAGGCGAAACTGGTCAAGGCCGAGCTGATGTCGTCCTGATCGGCTGCAAGACATGAAAACGCCCGCAAGGCATTGCGCCTTGCGGGCGTTTTTTTGCCTTGCCCACGGCAATCAGCGCTTTTTCCTGCAACCTGCGGGGCGACTGACCCTCTTCTGTTTGTCCCCGTTCCTGACTACTGTGTGCTGAAGTGTTCACGCAGGGAGATTCATGGATGACCGTTCGACCGACTCACACGCTCTGTCCTCACGCACCCGTTCCGGCCTTGCCGTCGGAAGGGCTGATTGGCGTTATTGCGCCCGCTGGTCCCGCACCGTTGGACGCCGATAAAGCCATCGCCTGGATGAGCGCTCGCGGATATTCACTGCGGATTTTCCCTGGCGTGTACGAGAAAGATGATTATCTGGCCGGCAGCGACGATGCTCGGCTCAATGACCTGCACGCGGCGTTTGCCGACAGTGAGGTCGACGCCATCATTTGCTTGCGTGGGGGTTACGGTACGCCGCGGTTGCTCGATCGCATCGACTTTGAACTGCTGCGCAACAATGCCAAGCCGTTCATCGGCTACAGCGACATCACCGCGCTGCACTTGGCGATCAGCCGTTATGCGGGCTTCGTGACCTTTCATGGCCCGATGCTCAACGCCGACCTGCTGGGTGACAAGCAAAAACCTACCGAGTCTTCATTCTTCAACATGCTCAGAGGACAGGTGAAGGCCGGTAGCGTGTTAACGCACCCGGTGGCCTACCCGTTGACCACAATCGAGCCTGGTATCGCTCACGGGCGTTTGCTGGGGGGCAATTTGTCGCTGATTGCAGCGACCATGGGCACGCCGTATGAGTTGGATGCCGAGGGCGTCATCCTGTTTATCGAGGACATCAACGAGCCGTTGTATCGGATCGACCGGCTGCTGACTCATCTGCGTCTGGCCGGCACGCTGCACAAGCTGCGCGGGGTTCTGGTGGGGGATGTGGCGGGGGTTGATACGGTTTCTCTGGAGCGCTTGCTCAAGCAGACCTTCGAGCCGTTGCGGATACCGGTGTTGTCCGGGTGGCGCAGCGGGCATTGCGATCCGAACCTGACGTTGCCGATGGGTGCGCTGGTCAGGTTAGATGCGGGGAACAAGGCGTTGGTGTTGGAGCAGGATGTGGTCGTCAGGCGCTAGATAGTGGTTGCTTATTAGTCAGTCTTCGCGAGCAAGCCCGCTCCCACAGGGGATACGCGGTGCCAATGTGGGAGCGGGTTTGCTCGTGAAGGCGGCATCCGCCATACGGCTGACTATCGGTTACGCAGTCCTTCGAGCAACTTGTGCGTCGGATACCCATCCGCCGGCCAGCCAAACGACTGCTGGGCGCTGCGGATCGCTTTGCGGGTGTTGGCGCCGATAATGCCGTCGGCGTTGCCTGCGTCATAGTTCTGCGCGCTCAGCAGGCTTTGCAGTTCGATCCGCTCGGTACGGCTCAGCGGCAAATCATCTTTCGGCCATGTGCCGTTGATCAGGCCGGCACCGTTGAAACGCTCGGACAACAGGCTAACGGCCAAGGCGTAGGACGACGAATTGTTGTACTTGAGGATCGCGCGGAAGTTGTCGAGGACCAGGAACGCCGGGCCACGGTAACCGGCCGGCAGCAGCAGGGCGGCTGACAGGTGTTCGGAGCCTGGCGGAACCTGGCCGCCATTGGGCAGGGTGACGCCCAGTTGCAGCCATTCAGCGACGCTCTTGCGAATCGTGCCATCGGCCAGGATGTAGTTGAAACTGCCCGGCAGCTGCACTTCAAAGCCCCACGGCTGGCCTTTCTGCCAGCCCGAGCTTTGCAGGTAATGCGCCGTCGAGGCCAGCGCGTCGGCCGGGCTGCCCCAGATGTCGCGGCGGCCGTCGCCATCGAAGTCTACGGCGTGGGTGTTGTAGGTGGTCGGGATGAACTGGGTCTGGCCCATGGCACCAGCCCAGGAGCCAAGCATTTTCTCCGGCTCGATATCACCCTGTTGCAGGATCTGCAGGGCGGCGATCAGTTGCGCGTGGGCAAACCCGGGGCGCCGACCTTCATAGGCCAGGGTCGCCAGGGAATTAATCACCGACTTGTTGCCCTGAAACTGCCCGAAGTTACTTTCCATGCCCCACACCGAGACCAGTGCCTGACGATCGACGCCGTAGCGCTGTTCGATGCTTTGCAGGATGTCGGCGTACTGGTTGGCCAGTGCCTGACCATTGCGTACCCGCAGCGGCGAAAGCGCACCGTCGAGGTATTCCCACACCGGGCGGGAGAATTCTGGCTGGCTGCGGTCGGCGCGGATCACGCTGGTGTCGAGGCTGACATTGGCGAAGGCGCGGTCGAACAGATCGGCGCGGATACCGGCGGCCAGAGCGTCCTTGCGGAAACCCGCCTGCCATTCGGCGAAGGTCTGGGTTGGCTGGATGTCGAGGTTTTCACCGGTCGGCACCACGGGCGGAATGACCGCAGGGGCTGTCGCGACGGGGAGGGTCTGAAGCGGCTTGGCGTCGGCTGCGGTCGGTTTTTCCGCGCAGGCGACTAGCAAAACGAGGCTGGAGGCAGCTATCAGTTGGCGCAGGGGCCAACGACGGGAAATACAAAGGGGCATGCACGGGTCCAGGGAGTACGAATCAGGTACAGACCTTAACATGTTGAGCGAGCGCTTGCCTTTCAGGCCGCCAGAAAGTAAGAAGCCTCCCAGCTATTAGACTGGAAGGCTTCGCGGCGGTAGCTGCCTTTGCCCTTGCCGGCTGGTTCCTGACGGCTGCGGAACAGTGGCTGGGCGATGATGGATTTGGCCTTGTTTGGGCCATTTTTGGATGGCTTTTTGCTCATGATGATTTCTCGCAAGTGAGTGGGTTTTGCGGGGCAAATCATCGGCCGAAGTCGGGGTTCTGTCTAGTCCCCACATTGCGTAGGATCTTTCGCTGATCACAGAACTTGTAGCAGCTGGCGAAGCCTGCGTCCGGCTGCGCAGCAGTCGTAATCCCTGAATCCGGAATCATCAGACACACCGCGTCACCTTATTTTGCGACTGCTTCGCAGCCGAACGCAGGCTTCGCCAGCTGCTACAGAGGGCGTGTTTACTCGGCAGGCAAGTTCAGCCGTTGGCCGGCCATCAACAACGACAATCGACTGAGGCTCATCCACGGTGAACCGGCCGCCTGGCCTTTGATCTGTGCGTCGATGCGCTGAGCTTCCAGTAATAGCTGCGCCCAGCGTTGCGCCGAGTAGCGTTGCAAGGCTTTGCTCATCAATGGTTTGCGTTTGTCCCAGACCGGCGGTCGGGCAGAGCTGAAGGCTTTGTCCAGCGGCACGCCCTGGCTGTATTGCAGTGACAGGTTGGCCAGCAGACGCAGCTCCCGGGCCAGCGCCCAGAGAATCACCGGTGGTTCGACGCCTTCACCGCGCAGGCCTTCGAGCATGCGCAGGGCATGAGCCGCTTCGCCGTTGAGAATCGCATCGGTCAGGCCAAAGACATCGAAGCGCGCACTGTCGGCCACCGCCGCTTGCACGGTTTCGACGGTGATCTGACCACCTTCGGCCATCAGCTTGAGCTTTTCGATTTCCTGGGCTGCCGCCAGCAGGTTGCCCTCGACCCGTGCTGCGATCAGCTCGACGGCGTCCTGACTGGCGGAAAGCCCGGCCTGGGACAATCGTTGACGGATCCAGCTCGGCAACTGGTTGGCCTCTATCGGCCAGATTTGCACGAACTGGGTCTGCTGGCCTTCGACCAGCGCCTTGCCCCACTTGGTTTTCTGTGCACTGCCATCAAGCTTGGGCAGGCTGATCAGCAACACCGTGTCTTCGGCCGGCCGTGAACAGTACTCGATAAACGCAGCAGCGCCTTTGTCACCTGGTTTGCCGGACGGCAGACGCAGTTCCAGCAGGCGCTTTTCGGCGAACAACGACATGCTCGCGCCGGCTTGCAGCAACGTTCCCCAGTCGAAACTGGCGTCGGCGGCGAAGACCTGGCGTTCGTCGAATCCCTGTTGGCGGGCGGCGGCACGAATGGCATCGGCGGCTTCCTGACACAGCAGTGGGTCATCGCCACTGATGATGTAGACCGGCGCGAGGGCACCTTGCAGGTGTTTGGCGAGTTGGGCGGGGGCGAGTTTCATAGGCGAGGGCGAACGGGGCGCCTGAGCGCCCCGTAAGTCTTACTGCTGCGGCAGTTCGATTGGCGACTGTCGCGGTGTTTGCGCTTCAGCCTTCTGCGCCGCTTCCAGTGCATCGGCTTCAGCCTTGGCTCTGGCTTCGGCGGTCTGTTGCAGCTGATCCAGCTGGGTCGGCGTGAGCTGTTGCAGGCGCAGCATCATCCGTTGAACCAGTTCACGACGGGTTTCCTTGCGGGCGTCGTTGCCTTCCTGGTCGGAACCCACCAGGTTGTTGCCGTCGTGCATGAAGACCTTCTGCACTTCGAGCTTGTCGCTCAGCAGCGAAAGGTTGCGCCCACCACGGATATCGTAGTTCAGCACCGTAGTCACCTGATACTCGCCAGTGCGACCGGCACCTGCGTAGCTGAGAATGCGCTGGCTTTCCTGCTCATCGGTCAGCACCAGTTTGTAAGGGGCACCGGTGTAAACCTTGACGCCGCTGCTTTCGAGTACCTGGCGCAGTTGAGTCACGGTTTCGCCGTAGGCGTTGCGGGCGCTCAGGTCGAGTTCCTTGATCGCCAGTTCAGTGGTGCCGGTGCCGCGCAGCTGGAAACCGCAGGCGCTCAACAGGACCGCAAGGCCCATCACCAGCAAATTGCGTTTGATCATCTTGTTGCTCCCCTTGAAACCATGTGGGCCGATCTTGCGGCCCGAAAGGTTTTACTCGGCGCCAGGTATGACCTGGCGCCTGATCCAATTAGCTGGCGACGATATTGACCAGTTTCCCGGGCACTACGATCACTTTACGAATGGTCAGACCGTCGACAAAGCGCAGCACGTTCTCGTTGGCCCGTGCGGCGGCTTCGACTTCTTCGCGGCTGGCGCTGGCGGGCATTTCGATGTGGCCGCGCAGCTTGCCGTTGACCTGGATGACCAGTTGCAAGCTGTCCTGCACCAACGCGCTTTCGTCCAGCACCGGCCAAGCGGCGTCGATCACCGGATCGGCGTGACCCAGGCGATGCCACAGCTCATGGCTGATGTGCGGAGTGATTGGCGCCAGCAGCAGGACCACGGTTTCCAGACCTTCGTGAACCAGCGCGCGATCCTGTTCGGTGCCTTGCGGGGCTTTTTCCAGCACGTTCATCAGCGTCATCACCTGGGCGATGGCGGTGTTGAATTTGTGGTTCTGGCCGACGTCGTGGCTGGCCTGCTTGATGGCCTGGTGGATCGAACGGCGAATGGCTTTCTGCTCGTCATTCAGGCCGGCGACGTCCAGTTTGCCCGGCAGGCCCTGAGTGACGTGGGCTTGAGCCAGGCGCCAGACACGCTTGAGGAAGCGGTGCGAACCTTCCACTCCGGAGTCGGACCATTCCGCGCTCATGTCAGGTGGCGAGGCGAACATCATGAACAGGCGGCAGGTGTCTGCACCGAACTGATCGATCATCGACTGAGGGTCAACGCCGTTGTTCTTCGACTTGGCCATCTTCTCGGTGCCGCCAATTTCCACCGGCAGGCCGTCTGCGATCAGCTTGGCGCTAATTACTTTGGCTTTGCTGTCGCGTTCGAGTTCGACGTCCGCCGGGTTGAACCACGTATAGGCACCGTTGGCTTCGCGACGATAGTAAGTCTCGGCGATCACCATGCCTTGGGTCAGCAGGTTCTTGAACGGCTCATTGGAGCTCACCAGGCCTTCATCGCGCATCAGCTTGTGGAAGAAGCGCGCGTAGAGCAGGTGAAGAATGGCGTGTTCGATACCGCCGATGTACTGGTCCACCGGTAACCAATGGTCGGCCGCCGATTTTTCCACCAGACCGCCTTCATAGTGCGGCGAGGCGTAACGGGCGTAGTACCACGAGGACTCGACGAAGGTGTCCATGGTGTCGGTTTCACGCTTGGCCGGTGCGCCGCATTTCGGGCAGCTGCACTCGTAGAACTCAGGCATGCGCGCCAATGGCGAACCAGCGCCGTCCGGTACGACGTCTTCCGGCAACACGACTGGCAACTGATCTTCCGGGACCGGCACATCACCGCAGGTGTTGCAGTGGATGATCGGGATCGGGCAGCCCCAGTAGCGCTGGCGGCTGATGCCCCAGTCG
Organism: Pseudomonas sp. ACM7; assembly: GCF_004136015.1. Lineage (NCBI taxonomy): Bacteria > Pseudomonadati > Pseudomonadota > Gammaproteobacteria > Pseudomonadales > Pseudomonadaceae > Pseudomonas > Pseudomonas sp. ACM7. Next base: position 3,526,795 of record NZ_CP024866.1, read on the forward strand.
CGCAGGCGGAACTGGGTACGCGAGGCGCCGAGGTTCTTCTTGATCAGCGCGACTTCAATAGCGTCGAACGCACCAACGAAGTCCAGGCCGTCGAACTCACCGGAGTTGATCAGCGTGCCGTACTCGCCATAAGCGTCCTGCCACGGAGCCGGGTTGGTGTCACCGGAGCTGGTGCGCACCACGGACTTGATCGGCAGGTTGTACTTGGTGGCGAACTCGAAATCACGTTCGTCATGAGCTGGTACTGCCATGACCGCGCCATCGCCGTAGTGCATCAGCACATAGTTGGCGACCCACACCGGGAGTTTCTCACCGGTCAGCGGGTGCTCGACGAACAGCGAAGTGCGCAGGCCTTTTTTCTCTTGAGTGGCGACGTCGGCTTCGGCGACGCTGCCGCCCTTGCATTCAGCGATGAACGCTTGCAGCTCAGGGTTGTTCTGCGCGGCCAGGGTGGCCAGATGGTGTTCGGCGGCCACGGCAACGTAGGTTGCGCCCATCAAGGTGTCCGGGCGGGTGGTGAAGACTTTCAGCGCGCCGGTTTCGCCGATGGAGTCGACGTTGTACGGAAACTGCACTTCCATGCCGCGGGATTTGCCGATCCAGTTGCGCTGCATGGTCTTGACCTGATCAGGCCAGCCAGTCAGTTCGTCGAGGCTCTCCAGCAGCTCATCCGCGTAAGCGGTGATCTTGAAGTAGTACATCGGGATTTCGCGCTTTTCGATCAGGGCGCCGGAACGCCAGCCGCGACCGTCGATCACCTGTTCGTTGGCCAGAACGGTCTGATCGACCGGGTCCCAGTTCACGGTGCCGCTTTTTTTGTAAATCACGCCTTTTTCGAACAGGCGAGTGAACAGCCATTGTTCCCAGCGGTAGTAATCAGGCTTGCAGGTGGTGACTTCGCGGGACCAGTCCACCGCCAGGCCCAGGCTGCGCAGCTGGGTTTTCATGTAGGCGATGTTTTCGTAGGTCCACTTGGCGGGCGCTACGTTGTTCTTCATCGCGGCGTTTTCCGCCGGCATGCCGAAGGCATCCCAACCCATGGGTTGCAGGACGTTCTTGCCTTGCATGCGCTGGTAGCGGGAGATCACGTCGCCGATGGTGTAGTTGCGCACGTGCCCCATGTGTAGCTTGCCGCTGGGGTAAGGGAACATCGACAGGCAGTAGAAAGTCTCCTTGCCTGGCTGTTCACTGACTTCAAAGGACTTTTGCTCGTCCCAGAACGACTGGGCGGCGGCTTCGATTTCACGGGGCTGATATTGTTCGTGCATGGCTACTTTTGAACTGAATAGGGGTGGCCTAATCCTCTTCAATGCAACGCTGGACGGTGATCACGCCAAATCGGCGTTTCGGTGCCCGGACGAGCTGGAAGTGGAGTTACAGGAAGCGCCGTAGCATACATGACCGCACTCTACCGAGGGAAACCCTGATTACTGCTGCGGGTCGCCCAAAAACCGCTGCGAGGGCCGTTGGTCGCAGCATTCAGCCGGTTTGTTCATGGAAGCTAAGCTCTAAATGGGGAGTGAGTCTTATCTTCAATGAGGTGAGGGATGGTTGAGTCACGGCAAAAAGTTACAAAACCGGAGCTGTACGAAAGACTGATCGATCGTCTGGGAATGGCCCTGGACGCGGCAAAAACCGCTGGTCGGTTACGCGATGAGCGTCCGCTGGAACTGGAATTGCGTGGCTTGAGCCCCGCAGAGTTTGCACTGGTCCAGGCGTATCTCGATCGCAGTGAACGTGAGACACACGGATGCTTGTCAGAAGCAGTGAAGCAACTCGACGCACCACGTTCGGCCAAGATCATCTGGCTCAAGGACAAGGTTCCCGGCAGGGACGCGGTAAAGGTCCGGTCTTTGCAATTCAAGTAAGGACACTGGAAGTAATGTCTGATGTATTTGTGAAGCATAGTCCTTCCGTATTTGTTGTCGCATTGCGTCAACCCACTTAGGCTTCGGGCATCTTTTTGGAGATGCTCGATGCCTTTTCGATATTTCGTTAAACAACTCCTGTTTCCGCCCGGCATTTTTTTGCTGCTGTTGGTGCTTGCCTGGTGGCTGCGTCGCTCAAGACCGCGCCTTGCCGGATTGTGCTTTGCGCTGGGCGTGGGCGGCTTCTGGCTGATGAGCTTGCCGGTGGTGGTGCAGTGGGGCGCCAAGGCGCTGGAGCGTGAAGCGCCGTTGGCCCGCGACGATTGGGCAACGCTGAGTCAGCGCGCCGACGCGATCGTGGTACTCGGTTCGGGGCGTGAGCGGGGCGATCTGGCATGGGGCGCTGACCAGCCAACGGGCGTGGGCCTGGAACGCGAGCGCTATGCGGCGCGGCTGGCCAAGGCCTCCGGTTTGCCGATTCTGACCAGCGGAGGCCTGCATTACGGCACCCCGCCAACCGAAGCGAAGTTGATGGCGGACTCGCTGCACGATGATTTCGGCATGGCAGTGCGCTGGCAAGAAGGGCGCAGTCGCACGACCTGGGAGAACGCGCAGTTCAGCGCGCAAGTGTTGTTGCCGGAAGGGATCAAGCGCGTGGTCGTCGTGACTCAGGCCTGGCACATGCCACGAGCGGTCTGGAGTTTCAAAAAGGCAGGATTTGAAGTGGTGCCAGCACCAGTGGGGTTTTTAGGCGTGGACAACGCCCGGCCACTGGGTGGCTGGATGCCGGAATTCAAGTCGATCTGGCAGAGCGGGCAGTTGTTGAATGAGGCGGTGGGGCAGATCGGGTATTCGTTGTTTTACCGCTGAATATCAAAAGATCGCAGCCTCGTTTCACTCGACAGCTCCTACAGGGGATTGCGTACTCTGTAGGAGCTGTGTAGGAGCTGTCGAGTGAAACGAGGCTGCGATCTTTTTACTGGCGCCGCAATACCTAAACGGTCTTGGCCATCCGGCTAGCCACCAGCGCCCAACCAAACAGCAACACGCAAACAATGATCAGCGGCCACGAACGCCATTCCAGATAAGGCGTCAGGTTGTGCATGGGCACCACTTCACCGTACAAAATGCCGCGCTCGAACTGCGGGATCTGGACAGTGATCTGGCCGAACGGGTTGATCAAACCGGTCACGCCGTTGTTGGTGGCGCGGATCATCCAGCGACCGGCCTCCAGTGCGCGCATCTGCGCCATTTGCAAGTGTTGCAGCGGGCCGATGGACGTGCCGAACCAAGTGTCATTGCTGATGGTCAGCAGCAGATCGCTACGCGCCGCAAGGCTGGCGGCGAATTCCGGGTAAACCACTTCGTAGCAGATAAACGGCGCAATTTGATAACCCTTGGCCTGCAGCATCGGCTGATCGGCGGGGCCGCGGGCAAAGTCCGACATCGGCAGGTCAAAGAAGGCGATCAGTCCGCGAAGCACGTCTTGTAACGGAACATATTCGCCAAACGGCACCAGCTTCTGTTTGAGGTAAGTGCCATCGCCTTCACCTGCGACGGTGATGCCGTTGTAGAAACGCTTCTGGTGATGGACTTCCTCGCGAATCGGTACGCCGGTAATCAGCGCGGACTTACGCTCTGCTGCGAAGCTTCCCATCATGTTCAGGTAGCCCTCGGCGGACTCCTTGAGCACCGGGATGGCCGTTTCCGGCCAGATCAGCAAGTCGACCGGTTTCGAGCTGAAGCTCATGTCGCGGTACAGCGCCAACTGCGCGTTGAGCTGCGCCGGGTCCCACTTCATGCTCTGTTCGATGTTGCCCTGAATCGCCGCGACACTCAGCGGATCACCCGCCGGGGTTGTCCAGGCGTGTTCCTTGAGCGCCATGCCGGCCACCCAAGGGCCGACCAGCAGCAACACACCCGCGGCGATGAAACCTTTGCGGCCAGTGCGCACCAGGCGCAAAGCGTTGTAGATCAGCGCGGCCGTCAGGGCCAGGGTGAAGGAGATCAGCCACATCCCGCCGAGTGGCGCGAGCCCGGCCAACGGGCCGTCGAGCTGGCTGTAGCCGGAATAAAGCCAGGGGAAACCGGTCAGGAACCAGCCGCGAAAGGCTTCCTGGCCGACCCACAGCGCCGCAAACGCCAGGGCATCAGCCAGCGGCGCTTCGTTACGGCGCAGCCAGCGTGCCCAGATCCAGGCGGGCAGGGCGAAGAACCAGGCAATCGCCGCCGTGAAGATCAGCATCAGGAAACCGGCCAGCAGCACCGACGCGCCACCGAAGTGGTGAATGCTGTAGTAGATCCAACTGGTGCCAGCGCCAAAAAGGCCGAAACCGAAACACCAGCCACGGCCCTGGGCCTGACGGGGGTTCAGCTCGCGTAAGCCGGCATAGAAGAAACCGACCGCCAGCAGTGCCAATGGCCAGATATCGTACGGCGCCAACGCCAGGGTGGTGATTGCACCGGCCACCACGGCCAGCAGGTTACCGGGCCAGCCGGGGCGGGTCAGACGATGCATTTCAATCCTTAGAATTACCGGGCGATAGGTGTCAGGCGCAGCAGGTGAATCCGACGGCTGTCGGCGTTCAGGATGCGGAAGCGATAAGGGCCGATTTCAGTGATTTCGTTGCGTTTTGGCAGGTGCCCGAACGCGCTCATCACCAGACCGCCGACAGTGTCGAATTCGTCATCGGAGAATTGGCTGTCGAAGAACTCGTTGAAGTTCTCGATCGGCGTCAGGGCCTTGATCAGGAAATCACCGCTGGGCAGCGGCTTGATGTAGCTGTCTTCTTCGACGTCATGCTCGTCTTCGATGTCGCCGACGATCTGTTCCAGCACGTCTTCGATGGTCACCAGGCCCGCCACACCGCCGTATTCGTCAATGACGATGGCCATGTGGTTGTGGTTGGCGCGAAACTCGCGCAGCAGCACATTCAGGCGCTTGGACTCAGGCACGAAAGTGGCCGGGCGCAGCAGGTCCTTGATGTTGAAGCTGTCGCCGTTCTCCTTGAGGATCAACGGCAGCAAGTCCTTGGCCAGCAACACGCCCATCACGTCATCGTGGCTTTCGCCGATCACCGGGTAGCGGGAGTGGGCCGAGTCGACCACGGCAGGCAGGAACTCGCGGGGTGTCTGGGTCGCCTTGATGCTGATCATCTGCGAGCGCGGGACCATGATGTCCCGTACTTGCAGGTCAGCAACCTGGATGGCGCCTTCGACGATGGCCAGCGCTTCGCTGTCCAGCAACTTGTTTTGGTGTGCATCGCGCAGCAGCTCCAGCAGCTCCTGGCGGTTCTTCGGCTCGTGGGCAAAAGCCTGGGTGAGCTTACCCAGCCATGACTTTTGCCCGTTGCTCGATCGATCTTCGCTCATAGCGATTACTCTGAATCCTTTGTTGTAACGGTAGGGGATGCGTCTGTTTCGTCGTCCGCATACGGGTCGGGAAAGCCCAACTCTGCAAGCAACGTTCGTTCCAGTGCTTCCATTTCTTCGGCTTCATCGTCATCTATATGGTCGTAACCCAGCAGATGCAAGCAGCCGTGAATCACCAGATGCGCCCAATGGGCGTTAAGAGCTTTGCCTTGTTCGGCGGCTTCGCGCTCGACCACCGCCACGCAGATCACCAGATCGCCCAGTAGCGGGATATCCAGAAATTCGTCGGGAACGTCAGCGGGGAACGACAGAACATTAGTGGCGTAATCCTTTTGCCGCCAGGTGTGATTGAGCTCACGACCTTCGGCTTCGTCGACCAGGCGAATAGTCATCTCGGAGTCAGCGGTGCGCTGACGCAGCGCCAGTTCGCACCATTGGCGGAACTCGGCTTCGCTTGGGGCAGGCGCTTCGGTAGCCAGTTGCAGATCAAGCTCAAGCATCGCGGCGGCTGTCCTTTGGGGCTTCATCGGTCACGCGATTCTCGAAGCGCTCGTAGGCTTCGACGATGCGTTGCACCAGTGGATGGCGCACAACGTCCTTGGGTTTGAAATGGGTGAAGCTAATACCCGGCACATCTTTCAGCACTTCGATCACATGGTGCAGCCCGGACTTGGTGCCTTTCGGCAGGTCGACCTGGGTGATGTCACCGGTGATGACTGCGGTAGAGCCGAAGCCGATCCGGGTCAGGAACATCTTCATCTGCTCGACGGTGGTGTTCTGGCTTTCGTCGAGGATGATGAAACTGTTGTTCAAGGTGCGACCGCGCATGTAGGCCAGCGGCGCGACTTCGATCACCTGACGCTCGATCAACTTGGCGACGTGTTCGAAGCCGAGCATTTCGTAGAGTGCGTCATAGAGCGGGCGCAGGTACGGGTCGATCTTCTGTGACAAGTCGCCGGGCAGGAAACCGAGCTTTTCGCCCGCTTCAACCGCCGGACGCACCAGCAGGATGCGGCGAATCTGCTCGCGTTCCAGCGCGTCTACCGCGCAGGCAACGGCCAGATAGGTCTTGCCGGTACCGGCCGGGCCGATGCCGAAGTTGATGTCGTTACCGAGGATTTCCTTCACATAGCGCAACTGATTCAAGCCGCGAGGGCGAATCATGCCTTTTTTGGTGCGCAGGGCGACGGAAGGTTCGGAGGGGGAGGCGTTGTCCAGCTCTTCGACGGCCGATTCCTGCAGGAACAGGTGAACCATGTCCGGCGACAGCTCGGTACCCTTGGTTTCCCGGTACAGGCGGCGCAGGAGGTTTTCCGCGGAGGTGGTGTGCTTGGGTTCGCCGATCAGTTCGAACTGGTTTCCGCGGTTGCGGATCTCGATGGTCAGGCGCTGTTCGATCAAGCGCAGATGCTCGTCGAATTGCCCGCACAGATTGGCGAAGCGGCGAGCTTCAAAAGGCTCGAGGATAAAACGATGTGGTTCTATGGGTGCGTTCAAGGTCGTATTTAGCCGCCCTGGGGCAATTAAGATGAAATCAAGGATAACGCCAGTGGCCTGGGTGCGAAAGCTCTTAAATATTCCAGCGCCAAACACCGTCCCTTGTGGGAGCGAGCTTGCTCGCGATGGCGGCATGACAGACGACTTATATGTTGAATGTCAGACCGTAATCGCGAGCAAGCTCGCTCCCACAGGGGAATGCGGTGTTACGAAATCAACGAGCCCCGCAGCGAGTGCGGCTGAGCAGCATCAATGTGCACATCGGCGAACTGACCAATCAACGTCGGATTGTCGCAGCGGAAATTGACGATGCGGTTATTCTCGGTCCGGCCTTGCAGTTCGCCGGGGTCTTTTTTCGAATAATCGGTCACCAGGATCCGCTGGATCGAACCGACCATTTGTCGGCTGATCTCGAAGCCTTGCTGGTTCAGGCGATGTTGCAGGGCGTTCAGGCGTTCTTTTTTCAGCTCTTCCGGCGTTTCGTCGGCCAGATCGGCAGCAGGAGTACCCGGGCGCTGGCTATAGACGAACGAGTAGGAGAAGTCGAAGCCGACGTCTTCGATCAGCTTCATGGTCTGTTCGAAGTCTTTCTCGGTCTCACCCGGGAAGCCGACGATGAAGTCCGAACTGATGCAAATCCCCGGCACAGCGGCCCGCAGTTTGCGCAGTTTGGATTTGTATTCCAGCGCGGTGTGGTTGCGCTTCATCGCCGCCAGGATTCGGTCCGAACCCGACTGCACCGGCAAGTGCAGGTGTTTGACCAGTTCCGGCACGTCGGCGTGAGCCTGGATCAGGCTGTCGGAGAACTCCAGCGGGTGTGAGGTGGTGTAGCGGATGCGGTCGATGCCATCGACGGCGGCCACCACCCGGATCAACTCGGCGAGATCCGCCAGGCGTCCATCGTGAGTGGTCCCACGGTAACCGTTGACGTTTTGGCCCAGCAGGGTCACTTCGCGCACGCCGTTTTCAGCCAGGTGCATGATCTCGGCGATCACGTCATCGAAAGGTCGGCTGACTTCTTCGCCGCGGGTGTAAGGCACCACGCAGAACGTGCAGTACTTGCTGCAGCCTTCCATGACCGACACGTAGGCGCTTGGGCCATCGATGCGCGGTTCGGGCAAGTGGTCGAACTTTTCGATTTCCGGAAACGAGACGTCGACTTGCGGCAGCTTGGTAGCGCGGGCGGCGTCGATCATTTCCGGCAGGCGGTGCAGGGTCTGCGGACCGAAGACCACGTCCACGTAAGGGGCGCGGTCGCGAATTGCAGCGCCTTCCTGGCTGGCCACGCAACCGCCAACGGCGATGACCATGTCCGGGTTTGCCAGTTTCAGTTCGCGCCAGCGGCCGAGTTGGGAATACACCCGGTCCTGGGCGCGTTCGCGGATCGAGCAGGTGTTGAGCAGGATCACGTCGGCATCTTCAGCGCGAGCGGTGACTTCCAGGGCCTGATGTTCGCCCAGCAGATCGACCATGCGCGAGCTGTCGTACTCGTTCATCTGGCAACCGTGGGTTTCGATGTAAAGCTTCTTGGCCATGGACAGAGTCATCACGTGATTCAAAGAACCGCGCATTATAGGGAACATGTCCCAAGGTTCCTACCGCTGTGCGTCCGGCGGCTATGCTATAGTTCGCGCCCTCATTTTTATCCCCGATGTGTTGCTCGCCCACCATGACCAAACGTGAAGCTCCAATCTACAAGGTGATTTTCCTCAACCAGGGCCAGGTGTACGAAATGTATGCCAAGCAGATCTATCAAAGTGATCTGTGGGGCTTCCTGGAAGTGGAAGAGTTCGTCTTTGGCGAGCGCACGCAAGTGGTCGTCGATCCGAGCGAAGAGAAGCTCAAGGCTCAGTTCGAAGGCGTTGTGCGCAGCTTTGTGCCGATGCATTCGATCGTGCGGATCGACGAGGTCGAGCGCCTCGGCACACCGAAAATCAGCGAAGCCCGCGGCGCGGTCGGCAATGTCATGCCGTTTCCGATGCCGATGCCTGAGAAGTAAGCCTCAAGACCGAGTTGCCCCCATTCGCGAGCAAGCCCGCTCCCACATTTGATTTGTGTACGACGCAGATCAAATGTGGGAGCGGGCTTGCTCGCGAAGGGGTCAGAAAGATCGAAGCAGAATTCAAGGCAGTGGCGAAAACGGCGTACGCCCATCGGCGCTCTGCAATTCCATCAGGTACTTGCGGAAGATTTGCCCCAGTACCTGAGTAGCCACCTCAAGTTCTTCGCGGGGCATTTTCTCGGCGACTTCGTCGGCGGTGTCCAATGCTTCTTCAGCGCCATTGACCGCCGCCATTTTCAGCACGATATAAGCCTGGACGTTATTGGCCGGTACGCCTTCACCGTGGAAGAACATGGTGCCCAGTTTGAATTGCGCCTGAGCATGGCCTTGCAACGAGGCCTTTTCGAAGTAGCTCAGGGCTTTTTTGAGGTCGCGCGGCGTATTTTTGCCGTCGTAGTAGAACTCACCCAACTCGTATTGCGCTTGGGCATCCCCTTCATCCGACGCTTTCTGGCAGGCGGCGAGAGCCTGTGCCAGGTCTTGCGGCTGAGTATTGAGGGTGCAACGACCCATCGCTGGGATTAACAACGAGTTGCCGCCTGCTTGTGCGAGCGCGAGCAGGGGCTGAAGGAGCAACAGGCAGCCCAATGCAAGGGCGCGGCCGGTGCGGTTCATGGGAATCGACTTACCTCTGAAGGGCGCGCGGACCCATCGAGGGATCCAATAAGCGCGCATTATGAAATAAGCAGGGCCAACCTTACAAAGTCTTTACTCGTTTTTCTGCTGCGCGGGGAATATATCGCCCACTTTGCTGGGGATTTTGAGCAGAAGAGTAGGAATAAGGGCGGAAATGCAGGTGAAAGCTGACGCTGGCAACCGCCAACGTCAGCGGCACAGCGTTATTTCAATGCAGCAAATGCGCGCTCGGCGGCATCCAGCGTCAGTTTCAGCTCGGTTTCGCCGTGAGCGATCGAGGTGAAGCCGGCTTCGAAGGCGCTCGGCGCCAGGTACACGCCGCCTTCGAGCATCAGGTGGAAGAAGCGCCCGAACAGGGCGGCGTCGCTGGCCATCACGTCATCGAAGGTCACGATGTCGTCGGCGCCGCTGAAGTACAGACCGAACATGCCGCCGGCCTGTGTAGTAACGAACGGAATGCCCGCGGCATCGGCGCGTTGTTGCAGGCCATCGAGCAGGCGGCTGGTGTAGTCAGTCAACTCTGCGTGGAAACCCGGGCGGCTGATCAGGCGCAGGGTCGTCAGGCCCGCAGCCATGGCCAGCGGGTTGCCCGACAAGGTGCCCGCCTGATAGACCGGGCCCAGTGGCGCGATGTGCGACATGATTTCGCGCTTGCCGCCGAAGCAGCCAACCGGCATGCCGCCACCGATGATTTTGCCGAAGGTGGTCAGGTCAGGTGTCACGCCGTAGTGGGCTTGTGCGCCGCCAAGGGCGACACGGAAACCAGTCATCACTTCGTCGAAAATCAGCACCACGCCATGCTTGTCGCACAGGGTGCGCAGGCCTTCGAGGAAACCTGGCGCAGGCGGTACGCAGTTCATGTTGCCGGCCACTGGCTCGACGATGATGCACGCCACGTCCTGGCCGACTTCAGCGAGCAGGGTTGCTACGGCGTCGATGTCGTTGAACGGCAGGGTCAGGGTGTGTTTGGCGAAGGCCGCCGGCACACCGGCCGAGCTCGGCACGCCTTGGGTCAGGGCGCCGGAGCCGGCCTTGACCAGCAGGCTGTCGGAGTGACCGTGGTAGCAGCCTTCGAACTTGATGATGCTGTCGCGGCCGGTGAAACCACGGGCCAGACGGATCGCACTCATGGTCGCTTCGGTGCCGGAGCTGACCATGCGCACCATTTCCATCGACGGCACGATCGAGCAGACCAGATCAGCCATCTGGGTTTCCATCTCGGTCGGCGCGCCGTAGGACAATCCGTGCTCAAGCTGTTTGCGCACGGCGTCCAGTACGTCCGGGTGGCTGTGGCCGAGAATCATCGGCCCCCAGGAACCGACGTAATCCACGTAACGCTTGTTGTCTTCGTCGGTGACGTAGGCGCCTTCCGCGTGTTTGAAGAACAATGGCGTGCCACCAACGCTTTTGAATGCGCGAACAGGCGAGTTCACGCCACCGGGAATGTGTTTCTGGGCATTGGCAAACAGCGTTTCGGAACGAGACATGATCGGGCTCTCAAATCAGATTTTTAAGCTACTTAAATAGAAAGCAGGGCGTTGAATGCGCGGGCGCGGCGTGTCACTTCAGCCGTGCTCTCGGCGCCAAACAGACCATGGACCACCGCCAGCAGATCGACCCCGTGGGCCACCAGTGGCGCGGCGTTTTCCAGGGTGATGCCACCAATCGCGCAGATCGGCAGGTGCAGTTTGCTGCGGGCCTGGTCGAGCAATTCGAGGCTGCAAGTCGGTGCACCGGGTTTGGTGTTGGAGTTGAAGAAACGACCGAAGGCGACGTAACTGGCGCCTTCCTTCGCTGCTTGCTCGGCGAGTTCGAGTTGCGCGTGGCAGGTCGAGCCGATGATCGCCTGGCGACCGAGCAGTGCCCGAACCGGCATCAGCGGGCCGTCGGTCTGGCCCAGGTGCACGCCGACGTTCAGGCGTGCAGCGAGTTCAGCATCGTCGTTGATGATCAACTGGGTCTTGTAGCGTTCACACAGATCGCGCAAGGCTTCGGCCTCGCGCAGGCGGCGGGCCTCGTCGCTGCTCTTGTCGCGGTATTGCAGCAGGGTGACGCCGCCTTCCAGCGCCGCCTCCACGTACGAAAGAAATTTACCTGCCAGCAGCTGGCTATCAGTAATGGCGTACAGGCCACGTAGCTTCATCGGGCAATCCTTTTTGCTTTACGCATGGACAGTTACGAACAGAAATCCAGCGGCAGGCGGCGCGGCACGAACTGGCCTTTGCCCAACTGCTCCGCATCACGCAGGGTGCGCCACGTGTAGTTAAGCGCGGTCTGCACGGCACTGGCGAGATTTTCACCGAGGGCCAGACGACCGGCCAGGGCACTGGCCAGCGTGCAACCGGAGCCGTGATAACTGCCGGGCAAGCGCTGGCAGGTGAAGGTTTCGCGGTGACCGTCGCGGCTATACAGGCGATTGTGGATTTCGTGTTCATCGCCATGGCCGCCAGTGATCAGCAGGTGTTTGACGAATGGCAGGAGTTTTTCAGCGCACTCGTCCGCGGTGCCTTCGGGCAGTTCGGCGAGGATGCGGGCTTCGGGAAGGTTTGGGGTGGCGATGATCGACAGAGGCAGCAGGCGTTCGCGCATGGCGTAGCCGACTTCGTCCTTGCCCAGGCGTCCGCCGCCACCGGCGCGCAGCACCGGGTCGCAGACCACCGGCAAATGCGGGTGCGCCGAGAGCAGTTCGACTACGGTGTCGACCATTTCCAGGGAACCGAGCATGCCCAGTTTGACGGCAGCGACTTCGGAATCGTTGAGCACGGCATTGGCCTGAGCCAACACCCACTCGCGGTCGAGGACGCGGAAGTCCGTGACGTTGACCGTGTCTTGCACGGTCAGGGCGGTGACGGCCGGGGCCGCATGACAACCCTGAGCGAGCAGGGCTTCGATATCTGCCTGCAAGCCGGCGCCACCACTTGGGTCGTGGCCGGAGAGACAGAGGACAACGGGGCGAGAGCTGTAGATATTCATGGTGCGCGAGCTTACCACCAGTCGACCGACGAGTCATGACGGTCCATGTAGCAGCTGCCGAAGGCTGCGTTCGGCTGCGCAGCAGTCGTCAAACCGGCATCCACAATTTACCTGAAACACCGTTGTGCCTGATTTCACGACTGCTGCGCAGCCGAACGCAGCCTTCGGCAGCTGCTACACGGAGTGGGGCGTTGTCACAAACTGACCGGCGAAACAGCTCTAGCCCAACACATGTAGCTGGAACGCCCGTGCTAGAGCCTTTGTAGGAAAAATTTCAATGGTGTTCAATGGCCACCAACGGCTATGCTAGAGTGGATCCAAACCAATAACAGGTAATACCGGTTTTACGTCTACTCAAAAGGAATGAGGGGCTTCCTGAGATAACCGGACAGGCCACGCTGGGGCTTAAATGCGCTATTTGCTGATGTTGCTGTTGTGCTTGCCCCTCATGGCGAGTGCAGTCGAATTCGACGAATTCACTCAAAGCCTTCCCCTGGGCCGAATCCTGCAAGTGTTCGAAGACGCGGGCGGTCAGGCGACCATCGCCGATGTCCGTGCACAAGCCGCGGCCGGAAACTTCAAGCCTCACGACAAAGCCACCCTCAACGCCGGTTATTCGCGTTCAGTGTTCTGGCTGAAAATCGACCTGCATTACCGCCCGAACAACCCCGCGGTGCAACGCACCTGGTTGCTCGAACTGGCCTATCCGCCCCTTGATCACCTTGATCTCTATTTGCCCGATGCGGCCGGTGGCTATCAGCTGGCACGTCAGACCGGCGATGCCTTGCCGTTCGACAGTCGCGAGATCCGCCAGAACAACTACCTGTTCGATCTGAACTTCACCCCTGATCAAGCGCAAACCCTGTACCTGCGCCTGCAGAGTGAAGGGTCGATCCAGGCGCCGGTCACCCTATGGTCGAGCACTGCCTACCTGGAAGAGCAACCGATCCGACTCTATGTGCTGGGGCTGATCTACGGCGTGTTGCTGGGGATGCTGGTGTACAACCTGTTCATCTATCTCAGCGTGCGCGATACCAGCTACCTCTATTACATCTTCTATATCGCCTCGTTCGGTTTGTATCAGCTGTCAGTGAACGGCGCGGCCGTGGAGTATTTCTGGCCGAACAATCCCTGGTGGGCGAACGCAGCGACGCCGTTTTTCATCGGTTGCGCAGGCCTGTTCGGCAGCCAGTTCGCGCGCGGCTTCTTGCAGACGGCGACCCACAGTCGTTGGCTCGACCGCTTGCTGCTGGCGTTGATTGCGTTTAGCGCGGTGGTGGTCGGGTTGTCGTTGATGACCAGTTACGCCCTGGCCCTGCGCCTGGCGACTGCGCTGGCATTGACCTTCACCGTAGTGATTTTTGCCGCAGGGATTTTCGCCTGGCTGCGTGGCCTGCGAGTGGCGCGGTATTTCATCATCGCCTGGTCGGCATTCCTGCTCGGCGGCATCGTCAACACCCTGATGGTGCTGGGTTACCTGCCAAACGTGTTCCTGACCATGTATTCCAGCCAGATCGGCTCGGCGATTGAAGTGGCGCTGCTGTCCCTGGCGCTGGCCGATCGCATTAATTCCATGCGCGAGCAACAGGCACAGACCCTGTTCGATGCCGGTCAAACGCTTGAAGTGCTCAACCAGCAACTAGCTCGCAGTAACAAGCTCAAGGACGAATTTCTCGCCACCCTGACCCACGAACTACGCACGCCCATGAACGGTGTGATCGGTTCGCTTGAGCTGATGCAGACCGTCGAGATGGACCCGGAGCTGGAGCAATATCAGCAAACGGCCGCCGGTTCCGCGCGAGACATGATGCGCATGGTCAACGGCATCCTCACCCTGACCGAGTTGCAGGCCGGCAAGCTCAAGACCTATCCGGCCGTTTTCAGTTTGCGCGGCGTGGTCGAGGCTTTGCGCCTGCAGTTCGAGGGCAACGCGTTGAGCAAGTCTCTGGACTTCAAAGTCGAGGTCACGCCGGGGCTGCCGGATCGCTTGCACGGCGACAGCGCCAAGTTGGCGCAATGCCTGGAATGCCTGCTGGATAACGCGATCAAGTTCACTCGGATCGGCGGACTGGCGCTGCGGGTGACGGGTAAACCCGTGGCGCCTGACCGACTGGCGCTGTCCTTTGCGGTGATCGACACCGGCATCGGCTTCACCGATCTGGGGGAGGCGACACTGTATCAGCGGTTCTTCCAGCTCGATGGCTCGATGACCCGTGAATACGGCGGTCTGGGCGTTGGCCTGGCGATCTGTCGGCAACTGGTCGAACTGCTCGGTGGAAAACTGACCCACCGCTCCGAGCCTGGTCGTGGCAGCCGCTTCCAGCTTGACGTCGAGTTCGAACTGCCCGTGGTGGAGCGGCCGCCAGTGCCCTTGATGAACCGGGAGTTTCCTCGCCTGCGACTGCCTCAGGACTGCACCGTCCTGCTGGTTGATGACAACAGCATCAATCAGCTGGTGATGCGTGGCATGTTGCTCAAGCTGGGCTTCCGGGTGCGCACCGCGGACAACGGGGCTACCGCGATCGATCACTTGCAGCGCGAAACCTTTGATGCGGTATTGCTCGATTGCCAGCTTCCATCTCTGGGTGGCACGTCCCTCTGTTGCCAGATCCGCGCGTTACCGGGCTGCGCCGAACTACCGGTATTCGTGATTGCCTTGAGCATTGATCGGGAACGCTGCCCGACCGGTGCCTTGATCGATTATCTGAACAAACCGGTGAAATTCGAGGACCTGCAGGCAGCGCTCTATCGACGGGTGCTGTGTCAAAAGCAAGGCGAAAGCGCCGACAGTTAGGCAGATATGACGCTTTGTTCGGTCAAGGGGCGGTGCTTAACTGAAGTTCCTTGGCTGACCAAAGGAGCCCCGTCATGAACCTGCATCAGTTCGCCGAAACCCACGAAGTCACCAACCAGCCACCGTCGCTGGACGGCGCCAACCTGTATCGCATCGACCTGCCGTTGCAGGAGTGGTCGCGGCGTTTCGGGGCCGGCTGGGCCGAGTCGCGGATCGACGCTTACGGCGCCCTGGCCGGCGGGCCGCTGATGGAAGCGGGGTTCCTGGCCAATCAGAACAAGCCGGTTTTCAGCAGCCATGACCGTTACGGTCATCGCATCGACCTTGTGGAGTTTCACCCGGCGTATCACGAGTTGATGCGCACAGCGGTCGAACACGGTTTGACCTCATTGCCCTGGGCGCATCCGCAGTCCGGCGCCCACGTCGCCCGCGCCTCCATGACTTACCTGCACAGCCAGGCCGAAGCCGGTAGTGGTTGCCCGCTGACCATGACCTTCGCCAGCGTCCCGGCGATCCGCCTGCAAGCGGATCTGGCGGAGCAGTGGTTGCCGAAAATCCTCTCTACCGAATACGACCCGCGCAACGTCGGCATGGCCCACAAGGCCGGGGTCACCATCGGCATGGCCATGACCGAGAAACAGGGCGGTACCGACGTGCGGGCCAACACCACCAAGGCTTTTCCGGTTGGCGCCAGTGGTCCGGGCCAGGCGTACGAGTTGGTGGGCCACAAGTGGTTCTGTTCCGCGCCGATGTGCGATGCGTTCCTGACCCTGGCCCAGACTGACAAGGGTTTGACCTGTTTCCTGCTGCCGCGCCATCGCCCGGATGACACGCGCAATCAGTTCTACATACAGCGTCTGAAGAACAAACTCGGCAATTGCTCCAACGCTTCCAGCGAAGTGGAGTTCCGTGGTGCGCTGGCGTGGATGGTCGGCGAGGAGGGACGGGGCGTTCCGACCATCATCGAAATGGTCGCCATGACCCGCTTCGATTGCATGGTCGGCTCCAGTTCGTTGATGCGCCAGGCCCTGACCCAGGCCACCCATCACTGCGCTCACCGCAAGGTCGGCGGCAAGTTACTCAGCGAACAACCCTTGATGCAGAACGTACTGGCCGACCTGGCCCTGGAAAGCGAAGCCGCCCTGGCCTTGAGCCTGCGCATGGGCCGGGCGCTGGATCATCTGGATGATGAGCATGAAGCCAAATTCGCTCGGCTGGTCACGGCGGTGGGCAAGTACTGGATCTGCAAACGCGCGCCCGGGATGATCAACGAAGCCGCCGAATGCATGGGCGGCGCCGGTTATGTCGAAGACAGCATCTTGCCGCGGTTGTACCGTGAGGCACCGGTCAATTCGACGTGGGAAGGTTCCGGCAACGTGCAATGCCTCGACGTGTTGCGAGCGTTGTCGAAGGAGCCGGGTGTGCTCGATGTGTTGTTCAGCGAGTTGGGAGACGGCCATGGCGACCAACGCCTGGCCGCGCACATCAGTCAATTGCAGGCGGCTTTCAAAGACACCAGCGACATTCAATACCGCGCCCGCCAGCTCACCGAAGACATCGCCTTGGGCCTTCAGGCCAAGCTGTTGCTGGAGGCGGGCAACTCCGCAGTCAGTGACGCTTTCATTGCGAGCCGCCTGGGTTCGGCCGGTTGGGTGTATGGCGCGTTGCCACGTGGGCTGAATGTGGAAGCGATTGTCGCCCGGTCGACGCCACTTCGATGATCGACACCGACTCCTGTGGGAGCGAGCTTGCTCGCGATGACTGATTAACATCCGACATAGATGTCGCCTGACAGACCGCTATCGCGAGCAAGCTCGCTCCCACATTTGATCTGCGGTGACCAAAGCATTTGCGTATCAACACGCCACTGTTCCCGTCAGACGACGATGCAGGCAAGATGAAGGCCTGCAAGTCAGAACACAGGATGCTGATCGTGACCGAAGCTTTTATTGTCGTTCAAACCGCCGAGCAAGCCGTTGACCGGCTTGCGCTCTTGCACAATCGTGCAACCACCGCGCTGAACCAGGCGCTCAAGCGTTACCTCAAGGATCGAGTCGAACCGGACGCCGAACAGCGTGCGATGTTTCGTTATCCCGAGCTGCGTCTGACCTACCTTTGCCAGGGCGAAGTCCCACAGACCACGCGCGCCTATGCCAAGGTTCAATTGCCGGGGACCTACAGCGTCACCGTCACCCATCCAGCGGCGTTCCGTAAGTACCTGCTGGAACAGCTGGTGCCGTTGATGCACGACTTCACCGTGACGGTGGAAGTCGGTATCAGCCAGCAAAACATTCCTTATCCGTACGTGGTCGAGCAGGGCGATGAACTGGCCGGCTCCGGCGTCACCGCAGCGACGCTGGCGCGGGTGTTCCCGAGTACCGACCTGTCCGCTGCCACCGACGGGATCGCCGATGGTTTGTATGACTGGGAAAACACCGATCCGCTGCCGTTGGCCTTGTTCGACGCCGCGCGGGTGGATTTCTCCTTGCGCCGCCTGGTGCATTACACCGGCAGCGACTGGCGTCATGTGCAGCCATGGATTCTGCTGACCAACTACCACCGCTACGTTGACCAGTTCATCGTCCATGGCCTGGAACAGTTGCGCAGCGATCCGCGTTTCGTGCGCATGGTCTTGCCGGGCAACGTGATCATCGAAAAGAGCATGGACCACGGCGAAGCCTCGGCGATTGCCGCCGGTGTGGTCTGGCACCGCTATCAGATGCCGGCCTATCACCTGATCGCCACCGACGGCCATGGCGTGACCCTGGTGAACATTGGTGTGGGTCCGTCCAACGCCAAGAACATCACCGACCACCTGGCGGTGCTGCGTCCGCATTGCTGGCTGATGATCGGCCACTGCGGCGGTTTGCGTCAGTCGCAGACGATTGGCGATTACGTACTGGCGCACGCTTACATGCGCCGCGACGGGATTCTCGATCGGGTTGTGCCGCCGAATATTCCGATTCCGGCCCTGGCCGAAGTGCAAATGGCGTTGCAGCAAGCGGCGGCCAATATCACCGGTGAGAAGGGCGACGAACTGAAAAAACGCCTGCGCACCGGCACGGTTCTGACCTACGACGACCGTAACTGGGAATTGCGCTGGGCCCAGGAGCGTCCGCTGATCAACCTGTCTCGCGCCGTGGCGGTGGACATGGAAAGCGGCACCATCGCGGCGCAAGGTTATCGCTTGCGGGTTCCGTACGGCACGTTGCTCTGTGTGTCGGACAAACCGTTGCACAGCGAAATCAAACTGCCGGGTTCGGCCAACGCCTTCTATGAGCGCGCGGTCAGCCAGCACTTGAAGATCGGGATCGAGGCGGTGGATTTGTTGCGCACCGAACTCAACTCGTTGCACTCGCGCAAACTGCGCAGCTTTGACGAACCGCCGTTCCGCTAACAGTCATGGTCATTTAGCGGTCGGGGCACTAGCATTAGCAGCCCTGACCGTTAGATGTTCCTTTTCCCATGTCTCGTCCTCAACGTCCCGTTTCCCGCCGCCCTGGCGTGAAGCCTGCGCCATCGTCTTCAGCCCCGCGCCGTGTCGCCAAAGCGCCGCCGGCCGAGCCGAAGCTGATTCTGTTCAACAAACCGTTCGATGTGCTGACGCAATTCAGCGACGGCGAAGGGCGGGCGACGCTCAAGGATTACATCGATGTTCCCGGGATTTATCCGGCCGGGCGGCTGGACCGCGACAGTGAAGGTTTGCTGCTGCTGACCAACGATGGCCAGCTTCAAGCGCGGATCGCCGACCCGAAACACAAACTGGCCAAGACCTATTGGGTGCAGGTGGAAGGCGAGCCGAGCGCCGAGCAATTGCAGCGATTGCGCGATGGCGTCGAGCTGAATGACGGCATGACGCTACCGGCTGAAGCGCGGCAACTTGAAGAACCTGAACTGTGGCCACGCAACCCACCCGTACGCTTTCGCAAAAGCGTGCCGACGAGCTGGCTGGAATTGGTGATTCGCGAAGGGCGCAACCGTCAGGTACGGCGCATGACCGCGGCAGTCGGCTTACCGACATTGCGTCTGGTGCGGGTCAGAATCGGCGACTGGTCGATCGAAGGGCTCGATCAGGGCCAGTGGAAGGAAGTGCCGGCGCGTTTATAGCGTGCCGGATTCGATCAGGCCGATGACCACGCTTTTGATCACGAACGCGGCCACGCCCAGGCCGAGTACGAAGAACAGGATGAACGAGCCAAAGCGGCCGGCCTTGGACTTCTTCGCCAGATCCCAGACGATGAAACCCATGAAAATGATCAGAATGCTGACCAGTCCGGTCATCATCCACTCTTCGAATACTGCAGGATCCATCGAACATCTCCAGCGCGGGCGGGGCTAAAAGGCGCTGGAGTATATGTCATGGGGGATCGGTGGGGCATTGACCTGCGGCAGTGTGCCGCAGTCATTCGTCGCCTGGCTCGCACTTGCAGGAGCGTGTAGGAGCGTGTAGGAGCTGTCGAGTGAAACGAGGCTGCGATCTTTTGACTTTGATTTTTAAGAACAAGATCAAAAGATCGCAGCCTCGTTTCACTCGACAGCTCCTACACAGCTCCTACAGAAGCAGTATCAGCTGCGCAGATGGGTCAACGGCAACTCGGTACTGTTGAGCACCTGATTAAGCACAAAACTCGACCGCACACTCGTCACCCCTTCAATCCGGGTGAGGTGTCCCAGCAGCAATTTTTGATAATGGTCCATATCCGGCACTACCACCTTGAGCTGATAGTCGGCATCCATCCCGGTCACCAGGCTGCATTCCAGCACCTGCGGCAACGTACGAATCGCCGCTTCGAAGTTTTCGAAACGCTCCGGCGTATGGCGGTCCATGCCGATCAACACGTAAGCCGTCAGGCTAAGGCCGAGCATCTTGCGGTCCAGCAGGGCCACCTGGCGGGAGATGTAACCGTCGTCCTCCAGCTGCTTGACCCGCCGCGAGCATGGCGAGGGAGACAGGCCGATGCGTTCGGCCAGCTCCTGGTTGGAGATGCGCGCGTCACGCTGCAATTCCGCCAAAATGCTCAGGTCGTATCGGTCGAGTTTGCTCATCAATCAGGCCTTTGTCATAACTATTGCGGTGGATTATCTATCCAGGGTTAAAAATTGCGCAAGTGATGTTTATTTGAGCAATCTTCGCAATCCTCTGCCGGCGCCGCGAGCCTATTCTTATCACCAGAATCACTGCTCGGACAAACAGTCCACAGCGGCTCGCCCAATCAGGCCAGCTGCGGTCGCCACCCCCACAGGGGATGAGCCGGCCCCCGAGCTACACACTGTCCAGAAGACGGCGTGAGGTGAGCCGACGTCAAAAGCGTCGAGCACGGACGAAGTTCTCAAAGGGAGGCCGACGGGTCTCCCTTTTCTTTTGCCCGGAATTTTTCATGCCCTGAGCAAAGCGTCCTCAATAAATAAGTTGCGCGACTGATAACCTGTTGCAGAACCGGCCTGCGCTTTCCAAGTCTTACGTACAGGCCCTAACCCGCAGTGAGGAAAAGCATGAAGTCGCGCATCTGGCGTTTGGCCGGTGTTGGTTTGCTGTGTGTAAGTGTCACTGCGCAATCGCTGGCCGATGAGCCGCAAAATCGTGGTCCCGATGGCGGACAACGTGACTCGGACGGTCATCAGGGAAACAATCAGGGCCATGGCGGCAATAATCAGCCGCGCCCGCAGAACAATCCGCAGCAGAACCAGCCGCGTGCGCAGAATAACGAAATCATTCGTGGCGATAACAGTCGCCAGTTCGAGCACAACGGTCAGAATCAGAACAACGGCCAGTGGCAGAACCAGCCCCGGCCGCAGCACGATTACAACAATCCGGTTCGCTCGCCGCCGCCACCTCCGCAGTTACCAGCCAACGACCTGCCGATTCAGGGTCGGCCCGACACCGTGCGCCAGACCCAGCAGCCACAGCGTGGTTACTACCAGGACGTGCCGCGGCGCAACGATAACAACCAGCATTGGCAGAACAATGGTCCGCGTCCCGATGACCATCGCTGGGCCGGTCGCCCGGACGGGCACGGTAATGGCTGGGGCGCAGGCCCGCAGTACCGTCCCGGTCATGTGATCGATCGCTTCCCGGACCGTGATTACCGCGTGCCATACCGTGGTCAGGATTACTTCTTCTCCGGCGGCTACTGGTATCGCCCACAAGGCCCGCGCTACGTGGTAGTGCAGCCGCCACGCGGGATTCGCGTCAGCTACTTGCCCGATTACGCCCGTGAAGTGTGGATCGGCGGTGCGCTGTTGTTCCTGGCGGCCGGTTCCTATTACGCCTATCAGGAAAGCACTCAGGATTACGTGGTGGTCGAGCCACCCATACAACCGCAGCCGCAACCGGTCAGCAATGGTTATGACGTGGTGGCGTATCCGGCCAACGGTCAGTCGCCAGAGCAGGTCAACCAGGACGGTTACGAGTGCTATCAATACGCGGTGCAGCAGAGTGGCTTCGATCCGCGAACAGCCACCTACCAGCCAGATCCGTCGGTGGTGCAAGCCTACCGTCAGGCCCAGGGCAACTGCCTGAGCAGTCGCGGGTATCAGGTTTCTTTCTGAGCCCTGCCTGCCGGTACCACTTCCTGCGGGTCGGCGTGCACCAGCACTTCGGCTCGCGGATAAGCCGCGTGAATCGCATCGGCGGCTTGGTCGCTGATACCGTGAGCGACTGACAGGGTCAAATCCCCCGGCAATTCCAGGTGCAACTGCACGAACCACTGGTTGCCGGAAATCCGCGTGCGCAGGTCGTGCGCCCCCAATACTCCCGGTACACCGCAGGCCAGTTCGAGCATGTGCTGGCTGACGTCCGACGGCAGCTCTTCATCCATCAGCACCGTAAAACTTTCCCGGGCGATATGAATCGCGCTCCAGAGAATGTAGGCGGCAATCCCCAAACCGAACCAAGGGTCGACCTGATGCCAGCCAAACCCGGCGAGCACCAGCGCTACCAGAATGCTGCCGTTGAGCAACAGGTCCGAGCGGTAATGCAGGGAGTCGGCGCGCACCGCGTTGGAACCGGTCGCCTTGACGACCCGATGTTGCAACATCAGCAGTGCCAGGGTCAGTGCCAGGGAAAACACAATCACCCCGATACTGATCCATGGCGCCCCCACCGGTTCTGGGTGTTTCAGTCGATCAATCGCCTGCAAGGCAATCAGCACCGCACTGCCGCCAATGAACAACGCCTGAGCCATGCCCGCCAGCGACTCGGCCTTGCCGTGCCCGTACCGATGATCATCGTCGGCCGGGCGCAAGGCGTAATGCACCGCGAGCAGGTTGAGCAGCGAGGTGACGCCGTCGAGGGTCGAGTCGGTCAACCCGGCGAGCATGCTCACCGAACCGCTCAACCACCAGGCAATGGCTTTGGCGACGATCAGCGTGCATGCCACCGCCACCGAGGCACGGGTCGCCAGCCGCAGCAGGCGGGCATGTTCGGAGCTGGAGATCATAAGTGCGGCTATTCCTTTAAGTGCACGGATTACGCGGCAGGTTGCAGGCCGAACATGGCCAGTTGCTGCGCGCTGCCCTTGTGCTGGATAAGGCGTGGGTCATCCAGCGGGAAGCTGCGGCCCAGTTCGGTTTCGAGAATAGTCTGCAACTTGTGGTTATCGACCTTGCCGTCGGCGCCGATGGCTTCCTTGAGTTTTTCCGGGGCCACCTGGGCGGTCTTGCCGGGCTCGAAGTAAATCGCGCCAGTGGCGAAGTCCACGGCAAACGCGATCAGGCCGGGAATGATGTAGAACAGCAAGCCCACGGCATCCAGCGCGGCGATGGCCGGGTCGATCTTGCCGTCAATCTGACCACGACGGTCAGGGTAGAAAATCGATCCGCAAGCGGTCACCTGTGTCAGCAACGTCGCGACCAATACACCGCCAATCAAGCGAAAGGGAACACGCATATGAAATCTCCTGAGTCATCTGGAAAACGAAGGGGCGTCTATATGAATTAGGACCACGACGAACGCTAGGCAGTTCGCCGTTATACTCGGCCCGGCAGGGCGTGCCCACAGTAAATTACGGCCGCGTCTCACCCCTACTGGAATAGTTGAGGATTGATGTTGTTTTTTCCAGATCGACAACGCGTGACGGCTGATGGATTTTTTCGGGGTTCGGCCCTCCGGGCTGAAGCTGTGGACGCGCCATGCTGCGTTGCGAGACTTGGTAAGGAAACGACCCTTACCGGCGTCCCGCGCCTTGCCTGGCACGCCCACAGCTTCAACGCGACTCGCAATTTACTGTGGGCACGCCCTGGGGAGCCAGCATGATTTCTTTGCCGATTGATGAAGTTTTACCCGCCCTGCGTGAAGCCTTGGCGACACGCCACGAAGCCGTGCTCGAAGCACCGCCCGGCGCCGGTAAAACCACCCGAGTGCCACTGGCCTTGCTCAACGAGCCCTGGTTGGCCGGGCAGACCATCCTGATGCTTGAACCGCGGCGGTTGGCCGCGCGGGCGGCGGCGGAGCGTCTGGCCAGTGAGCTGGGCGAGAAGGTCGGCGAAACCGTCGGCTATCGCATTCGCCTCGACAGCAAGGTCGGCCCCAAAACCCGCATCGAAGTGGTCACAGAAGGGATTCTGACCCGACGCTTGCAGGACGACCCGGCGCTCGAAGGCGTTGGTCTGCTGATATTCGACGAATTCCATGAGCGCAGCCTCGACGCCGATCTGGCGTTGGCCCTGAGCCTGAATGGCCGCGAGCTGTTTCGTGACGATCAACCGCTGAAAATCCTGTTGATGTCGGCAACGCTGGAAGGTGAACGCCTGGCTGGATTGCTCGATGACGCGCCGATCCTGCGCAGCGAAGGCCGCATATACCCGGTGGCGATGCGCTGGGGCCGGCCGTTCCAGCCCGGTGAATTCATCGAACCGCGTCTGGTGCAGACCATCCTTGAAGCCTTGAATGATGAAACCGGCAGCGTGCTGGTGTTCCTGCCGGGACAAGCGGAAATCCGTCGGGTGCATCAGCAACTCGCCGATGCACTGGGCGAGAACACGCAGGTTCTACTCTGCCCGTTGCACGGTGAACTGGACCTCGCCGCCCAACGCGCCGCGATCGATCCGGCCCCCACCGGCAAACGCAAAGTGGTGCTGGCGACCAACATCGCCGAGACCAGCCTGACCATCAACGGCGTGCGCGTGGTGATCGATGCCGGGTTGGCGCGGGTGCCGCGTTTCGACCCGGGCAGCGGCATGGCCCGCCTCGACACTCAGCGTATTTCCAAAGCCAGTGCCACTCAGCGCGCGGGCCGGGCAGGGCGGTTGGAACCGGGCGTGTGTTATCGCTTGTGGTCGCAGGATCAGCACGAACAACTGGCGGCCTACGCCAGCGCGGAAATCCTCTCGGCGGATCTTGCCGGATTAGCGTTGCAGCTCGGTCGCTGGGGCGTGACACCGGGGCAATTGGTGTGGCTCGACGTGCCGCCATCGGCCGCTTATGCACAGGCTCAGGACTTGCTTGATCGCCTGGGCGCATTGGACGGCGAAGCGCTGACCCGCCACGGTCAGGCCATGGCCGAACTGCCGGCCCATCCGCGCATCGCGCATTTGCTGTTGCGCGGTCAGGCGCTCGGCTTGGCCGACATGGCCTGCGATGTCGCGGCCTTGCTCGGCGAACGAGATATTTTGCGTGGCGCCGGAGCGGATCTGCACAGTCGATTGGTGCTGTTGTCCGGCGAAGAGCGGGCCGCACGCGGCGCTCAGGGCGGCGTGCAACGTGCTCGGCAACTGGCGCGGCAGTATCGCGGTTACCTGCGGGGTAAAGCGTCGGAACCTGTTAGCGATCCGGATCATCCGCGCTGGCTCGGTGCGCTGTTGGCGTTGGCCTATCCCGACCGCGTTGCCCAGCAGCGTCGTGCCGGTGGCGCGGAGTATCGCCTTGCCAACGGCCGTGCGGCGTTGTTCGCTGAAGCTGACAGTTTGATGAAGCAACCGTGGCTGGTGATCGCCGATCTCGGCAGTCGTCAGGGCCAGCGTGAAGAACGGATTTATCTGGCGGCGGATTTCGATCCGGAGCTGTTCGATTCAGTGCTGGCCGAGCAAGTGCGCGTGGTCGATCAACTGGATTGGGACGAGCGCGAAGGCGTGTTGCGCGCCGAGCGGCAGCGTAAGGTTGGCGAGTTGATCCTCAGCCGCGAGCCGCTGACTGGCCTCGACGAAACCGCTCGCAGTCAGGCACTGGTGAATCTGGTACGACGCAAAGGTCTGGAGCTGTTGCCATGGACGCCAGAGCTGCGTCAGTGGCAAGCGCGGGTTGCGTTGTTGCGGCAGCTGGATCTCGGCAGTAAAGAGCAGAGTGAATGGCCGGATGTCAGCGACGCCGCCCTGCTCAAAAGCCTCGAACATTGGCTGATGCCGTATCTGGGCAAAGTTTCGCGGCTCAGTCACTTCGCCAATCTGGACCTGTCGAGCATCGTCCATAACCTGTTGCCGTGGCCGTTGCCGCAACGGCTCGATGAGCTGGCGCCGCATCATTTGAGCGTGCCGTCGGGCTCGTCGATTCGTCTGGACTACAGCGAACAGCCACCGATTCTGGCGGTGCGGTTGCAGGAGTTGTTTGGCCTGGCCGAGACCCCGCGGATTGCCGGTGGCCGGCAGGTGGTCAAGCTGCATTTGCTGTCCCCGGCGCGACGACCGGTGCAGGTGACCCAGGACCTGGCGAACTTCTGGCGCAGCACGTATGCCGAGGTGAAGAAGGATTTGAAAGGGCGCTACCCGAAACTATTCCATAAGTTGGACCCTTGGGTTGAATCGCTTAACAAAAAGTGATTGACGCTTTTCACTAGAGAGCTCTCCCATAACGAGCACCATTGACAGAGTTGATGGTGCTCGCATAAGACACATACCTCTCGGGCACGTTGCGTGCGCCTTGTAAATCAAGGGGGCTGGACAATCTGCAACGACTTGGGAGGCATCGCGACACCCCAACCTTTAACGTGAACTCACCATATTCGAGGTGAGCCATGTCTTACACCAATCCAAATCTTGAAGGCCGTCTGATAATCATCTCCCTCGCGCGTGATGCTTTCGCTGATCTCTACACGCGAGAAATCCCTGGCGCTGTTTGCTCAATGCTTGAAGGGGGGGCTTCGGAGGTTGTATATAAGGTTAATGAAGGCGGCGCTGAAGATACGCACGATCTCTACCACGTCCCATTCCTGCTTCATCCAAATGGCGAGCCTTGGCATGAAGCAAACTCATACCTTCTCTGGTGTATGCGCGACAAATCCCCTTTAGAGAGGCGAACTGATGAGGTGCGGCGTCGTGGCAGTAAATTACTCGACTACCTTTTGTTCTGTGAGACCAATAACTTGGATTGGCTGGACTTTTCTGGTTCGCGCCCCCCTCTTCGCCCGACCTATAAATATTTCAATAATTTAGTGATTGCCGGAAAACGAAGTGGTGGTGTAATAAATCAATATACCTCGGTGGTATATCACTTTTACAAATATGTATCGCAATATTGGCATCCACTCGATATAAGGCGAGTGGATACGGTTAAGCAAGTTAAATTCCTTGTTCAGACCCCGCGAGGCGCCCAAGTAATTGATGTTATGAAGCGTAGTCAGACTCGACGCACGCCTTCTAGTAACGCAATTCAAATTGGTTTTGTTAGAGACGGTGGCGACGACTTAAGACCACTTACCAATATTGAGCTTCGTCTGCTGTTGGAAACAATTAATGGGGGGGGATTTTGGTCTACAGTTGAGAGATTGATACTGCTCACTTCCTTGATGACCGGTGCGCGCAAGCAAACAGTTTTAACGATGCGTCTAAAACATTTAAAAGCTTTCGAAGAAACCAAGCTGTTATCGGAAGGAGCCTATAAATTGCACGCAGGACCATCGACTGGTATCGATACAAAAAATGATAAAGCACAGACTCTATATTTCCCCAAACAGCTTGCTGAAGAATTGATCGTGCTGGCCAGCAGCCCAGCGATGAAAAAGCGGCAGACCATATTCTTGAACGAATTACGAGTGCTCTTTCCTGATCAGTCATTTGAGGAGGATGACGTTTACTTGTTTTTATCTGATCAATGTAATAGCTACTATATGGCAAAATCTGATCCTAGATATTTTATGACTAAATCACCTCAAACAGGTCAGGTGACGGAGACGATAAAGCGTAAGTTACTAAAAAGTATAACAGCAGGTTTCCCCAACGATTTTTCTTACCACTGGTTACGAGCAACTTTTGCTTACCAACTATATCAGCGTCTTCAGGTTTTAATCCGAGAAGGGCTAATGCATATGGGTGACGATATAGCTTTCATACAAAAGCGAATGCATCATGAGTCGCGGCAAACTACTGAGGGGTATTTGAAGTTGTTTAAAATGACGCATGAGAAAATATGTGCCCAGGAGTTGTGGGAAAAAAAGCTATTTAACGGTAGTTACGATGTGCTGATAGTGGATAGCCGCCATGTGTGAATTGGCGAAAATGGAGCTCCGTGAGACAAACGTTATTACACTTGTGGATGCTATGCAGCCAATCCTCGAACCTGAGTTGTTGCGCTTACAGCTGTCAAAAAAAATAAGGAAAAAACCGATCGATATAGGTAGTTTGGCATATTTCGCACGAGGGAAAAACCTTAATAGTCATGATGATTGTGGGACGCCAGTAGTTAAATCTTCATTTGTTGAGAGTCGTCGCAATTTGATTATGATGCTGCTTGAGAGCTACGCCGTAATGCGTGAGTCTTCAATTCTGACGTGGAACTATCGCTCGGAGTATTTTATTGAATGGTTAAATAATAATGGTTATAAAGAGATTTTCGCAAGTGACGTATATGCGCAGCAAGCGTACCGAGATTTTACGTCTTATCTCAATCACCGAATAATGGTTGGAGAGATCAAGCCCTTGACTGCAAGTGGATATCAAGATGGGGCTGTAAATATTATTGAGTTATTATATCCTGATACATTTCACTATATTTTATCTGGTGTTGTAAAAATACTCGCTCCCAGTGGTTCTGCAACGCCAAGTGATACTCATGTGCAGTTATATAAAGACGTTTTCTTGGCAATAGCGCAGCATTGCAGTGACTTTGTTTTGAATAATAGCTCTTATCCTTGCGTGGTGAATATAAGGGATTATGAAGTTGTGATGTTTCCATCAAATCACGGAGCGATTGGGCCGTTTAAAATACCCCCGGCAATTTATAATCCCGTTCAGCGGCGAGTAGCGACGCCGGAAGAACATATGGCCGCGAAGAAAAAACTAGACCGAAAAACTATGGTTAGGTTTGATTCAAATCGTGCCGTATTACGGGCGCAAGAAAATGTCAATGCGGCTAATGAAAATAATCGTCATTGGCATCGATTATATCTGAGCGCTCTCGCTGCAAAAGCTTACGCCGGACTCTTTCTGCTGATTACAGGTGCCTCACCTACCGAGTTTTCTCAATTTACCTATAAGGAGGCGATAGAGGTTGAGAAGTCACCACTGAAAAAAGAATTAAAAGCTATAAAGTTTCGGGCTGGCGGGAAGACTACTTTATATAACATCGGGCGACACAACGGTTTACCGCTACTAAGGCAGTACCTCAAACTTCGCGAGTGGATATTGAATGGGAAAGAGGTGCCTAATTTATTCTTCGCTATGACTAAAGGTACGCAAGGCAACAATGAGAGTTTTGAAGAGTTTTCAGCGTCGAGCACGATGAAAAAATTTCATGGGTCTATTTCAGGCGTCTTTTTAGACCCTAAGGTTCCAAAGCTATCTTCGCGAAAAATGCGAAAGCACAAGAGCAACGTACAGCATTCGGCTCGCTTATCTCCTTCTACAGTTTCCAAGTCGCTGAATCACACCGAAGCAGTTAATCTGTCTACCTATGCTGAGGCTACATGGGAGCAACAGGAAACGGAATTTAGTCTGTTTTGGCAGTCTGTGCGCCATGCCGCAGATGTAGTTCGTGAGCGTAGTGAGACTTCTTCTGGCGATAGAATCTCAACTGCGGCAGGTCATTGTGATGACTTTAATCAACCATCTGCCCTAGGGGGCTGGGGCACTTCGTTTATCGAACCGAACTGTAGAACACAGTATGGCTGCTTATACTGTTCGCATTATATATGTCATTCCGATGAAGAAGATTTGCATAAGCTCTTTAGTTTGCAATATGTAATTGATTCGGTACGGAAAATAAACGCAGACGTAGGGCATGCTGATGCTCTGTTTAAGGACTTGTCGATAAGAATTAATTTTATAATTAGCGCGATTGGTGAACGCTCCGTATCTACTCTGCAATTGGTCGAGATCGTCAGAGAGAAAGTTTGTAGCTACGGTATATTGACCCCGTTTTGGGAAAATCGTTTGAGTCGCTACGAACAGATAGGGGTAGTATTTTGAAACGAGGTGTCGAGTCGATAGGTAGTCTTTTTGGTAGCGGAAATTTTTCTGTTACTTGTGAGCCAGATAATGCTCCGGTAAAAATTTCTAAACCTAGCGCTGATTTTGTATTGTGTCGTAGCGCAAACGGTCAGCCTACTGCTATATATGGGCAGAGCGTTTGGGATTTCAATCCTTATAGGTTGTCAGCTAATAAAATTAGCAGGATATCCTTTGTCGTATTTGACAATCAGGATGACGAACAGAACGCACTGGTTGAAGAGGCAAAATATCTGTTGTATTGTCTGATCTACTTTGGTGGAGGTGGGCGGCTCGGCAAACTTAGTGTTGCGACACTGTATAGGTATTGGGGGATACTTCGAGGGGTGATGCAATTTGGTTACGCCCAGAAGCAAAAACCAATTGTCGGCGTGCTGTCTCTGCAACAGATTTTTTCTACTCCGGTTTATCTGGCATCAGTCATTCGTGAACAATTTTCAGGAACAGATAGATCAGCTTTGTCCGGACTATTGTCCCAGTTAGTGCGTGTTGGCCGAGAGCGGATCGGGTATGACATATTGAATCCCAACCGCTTTGACCTTAGAAGGCCTGAGTCTAAACAGTATCCCGTGATACCGACGCGAATATATTTGAATCTGATCAATGTGGTAGGGGATCTGCTAGATCAGCTTTACGAAGGGGTTGGATCTTATCAGTCTTTCGTCAAATCGTTTTCTGACGAGCATTACGGGATTAATTTACACAACCAGAAAGGTCGCAAGCTTGGTGGAAAAGCCAACTATAGACCCGACATGGCGCAAGCGCTTCGAGAGCACGGCCTAGAGAAAGTGTTAGTTGATGAATTTCAATGCGACTTTAAAAAAGATGTTCAGACAGTTTTGCTTAAAATTCAGCATTTGGCGAAAACTGTAATTCATCTATATACCGGTATGCGCGAACAGGAAGTGATGCGGATGTGTTATTCCTGTCTTTCGTCGGAAATTTCTAGACCACCTGTGATTGATGATCACGGTTTGGTACGCGATCAGCCCCTAACCGTAATGGTGATATCAAGTACGACAAAATTTACAGGCTATAGAAAAGAAGGTACATGGTACGCGCCAGTAGAGGTCATCAAGGCAGTTGAAGTAGCTCAGGCAGTCTGTAGAGGACTTGCAAGTATATATGGAGTTAATGCAGATGCTAACTGTCCACTATTTCTTAGTCCTTCAATCGTAGGCTATAGTCGGAAATCTTTAGGGGTTAATGTTACTCAGTTTAAAAATCGAAGTGCGCAGTTGCGTGCATTACGCGGTTTGAGGATTCAGGCAGAGGACCTGCTAGAGCTGGCTCAGAGTGATCCTGGTCGTGACTTTTATAATGAGTCAATATATTCGGTTGGCAATTCATGGCCGTTAACTAGTCACCAGTTCAGGCGCTCACTCGCATTCTATGGCAGCAGCAGCGGATTTATTTCGCTGCCCGCGCTGAGAAGCCAATTTAAGCATATGACCATACAG
This sequence comes from Pseudomonas sp. ACM7, assembly GCF_004136015.1. Classification (NCBI taxonomy): domain Bacteria; kingdom Pseudomonadati; phylum Pseudomonadota; class Gammaproteobacteria; order Pseudomonadales; family Pseudomonadaceae; genus Pseudomonas; species Pseudomonas sp. ACM7. The sequence continues at coordinate 3,557,830 of NZ_CP024866.1, forward strand.
ATGGCGCAATATTATGCAAATAACTTTGAGAATCTTCGTACGGTTTTTGGGTATTACGATCCTGAAAAAAAAGAATTTGTTTTGCCGCCGAATCATTTCGCATTTGAGTTTCAGATGGCTATGCCTATGTCTGTCGCAAATCAACTAATAGCTGATCTACTTTTCAGCGAGGAGCCGTTATTTGGTGGTACTGGCTCATATGTGCAAAAGCAGAAACAGCGATTTGAGTCGGGTGTCATTCATATTGAAGATATTCGAGCCGAGACCCTGCAGCGTGTCAAGGATGGAGCTATCAGCTACCGTTCAACGTTGCTTGGTGGATGTTCAAAGGTAGGTCGCTGTGATTTCTTTCTTTTGGGTGATTATAGTGAATGTCTTGCCTGCGAGGCAGCTGTAATTAAACCTGACAAATTGGTAGCTGCTATTGAAGCTGGGATTCAGGAGCTAACTTTATATCCAGAAGGTTCGGGGGAGTATCAGATTGTCAAAAGTGAAGTTGAGCGGATGCTTGCTTTCAAGAGTCGCCTTATTGACTTAGTGGAACTGCAATAATGAAACAGAGAACCACAGGTAAAGGATTGATTGTTTGCGAGGAGGCATTGCAGCGCCTAGTAGTTGGTAAACCCTTCCTCGCGGAGCACGTTGGTTTACCCCTGTCTAAGCTTACTGCTGGCGCCGTAAGCCGAGAAGCTGGTTTCGACCCTGGCTATCTCAAAAAAAGCCGTAAATTGCACCTACCATTAATAGCAAAAATACAGTCGTTGCGAGAAGAGTCTTCTAATAATCCCAAATCTTCAAATGCTGATAGGGTTGCATACCTGGAAGCTAAGTTGGCAGTAATAGAGGTGAGACTTGTCAAGGCTAATGAGCTGTGTGATAAAGTTCTGACTCAAAATCTCCAGCTGTGGGAGCGTGTTCGGAAACTTGAAGCGGGAGTGGGTCATGTTTATAGAATCAATTGATTCGATTCGGCCTAGGATTTCGCCAACCTTTGGCTAGTTTTGCAGGCGTATTGGGCAACTCGCGAATGCGCTTGAAGCCATTCCGGTATATCGGGATGGCTTGCCTGTAAAATCAAGGGAGTTAGTTTGTTCTTAAAAGGAAGAGCTGAAAACAGGACTAAGAGTCCCTATCAGTGCAGTATCTTCGCCCTCTTCAATAATTCCCGCTAACAGCATGTCATGCCTAGTTGGGTAATGGCGCAAGAGAAAGCGGGCGTCGCGTCTAACGCGCTCGGGTAGCGATTCATCATGGGACAACTCTTCCAAGAAATCGCGTGTTTGGACTACTGAACGAGTACGTTCGCATGGCATTGTCATCTCGGCCCATCCATATCAGCGATAATTAAAATATCGGATTCGTAGAATTGACGTAGTGCTAGCTACGAAGATACTGCACAGCAGAAAAAAATCACTTTGCGTATCTTTCGCTTCATACTTTGGGTCAGATACGCCGGTCCAATAACCGCTACCGCACCCCGGACTCCTCTTGAGAATAGTACATCGGCTACAGGTCATTCACCCTGCTTTGCCACATCAGCATCGATGATTACTGTACCGTGAGCCTGAGCACAGTAACGTGTTCCTTCCGGCAAGCATTAAATTTCAAGAAGTTTTGAAACCATAATCTATGCTGGGTATATCGAGCAGCAACGAAGCAAGGCTGGTTATAAATCAGGTCCTATTCCTATCGATGGAAATCCGGGCTACCGGCGTAGCATCGGTCGAAAATGGGGACAGGAGCAGTACTGCTCGCTTCCAGCAGATCAGAGGGAGGCGTCTCATACCTCTTCGCGAATGCGAGTGATTAAAGAGTCTAATGTGGCAGTGTCATCTAGCAGAAGGTAGCAGCGCATCAGAACCGTCAACGGATGAACGTCCATGACGGAGGCTAGTGCGTCCACCTTTTCAAGGGTTGGGCCCTTTCCGCCACCCTCCAGTTGGCTAAGGTAGGTTTGGCTGCTACAGCCTCCGAAGTCTTCTTGACTCAGATGACGAGATTTTCTCATCTCTCTCAAGGCCATACCAAACGCTTGTTTCAGCTCCATTTTTCTCATCCCCGCAAAAGGAATGATGAAGCCGCCTTGAACGCCAGACCTCCATTAACTATTGTTAATATTTTGGGGGGATTTTTCGTGTTTAAAACGCATAGTCATGCTCAGCTATTTCCAGAACACGTTTTTGAGGGGGCGCGAGTTCAGCACTGGCAGTATGTTGAGCTCGAGATGCATTTTCCGTGGTTTTACATGGAACTGGTGCGCGACTACGGTGACGACATTGTAGGTAGCATGCTCATGATTCCGACAGTTCCGATACTTCAGCGGATGCTTTTGGAACTGGATGATCACTCTTGGTTTGCTCAAGCCTATCTCATGTCTCCTGGCTACCTGAGGGGCGAAAATAGCTGGGTGATGGAGCCACTTGTAGAGGTGAGCCTTGCGGAAGGGGATGCGAATAATTTGGCGGGTTACATCTACAAAGTCGAAGGGGGCGCGTGCTACAGCATTCAGCACGAGAGTACGTGCGGAGGTCTTAAAATTGCTGAGATAATTTTTTCAGCGGAGCGGCATCTGCGTACGTATGGGTGAACCGAAATTTACGACGCAACCCTTCTGATGAATTATCGTGAACCTAATTGCTCGGCTGGCAACCCGAATGTGGACTGGGACGATGGCAATCACGGCCGCTCTCTTCCCTCTCCCCGCTTCATGGCGGTGGGGTGATGGCACATCGTCTAATCGGCCTTTATAAATACTGAATGTGTATGTACGATCGCCGCCACTGCATTTGCCGGCGAGTATGTACAGCGCACCTATTTAGCTTGCCAAAAGGCAGGTGCAAAGCTCCCCTTGATTTGTTCGGCTGATTTGTTCGGCTGATTTGTTCGGCTGATTTGTTCGGCCGGCCTATGGCGCTGCTGCGACGCGTTATGCTGACGTCATCCGTTTGGCTGGTTCCTCACATTTGTTTCGCTGTGTGTTGTGTATCAATCCCCTCGGTTTAAAAAAAGCTCAACTGGATCAATACTGCGCAGGAAGCAATAGATGCCAAACGGCAACGCAATCATTATTGGCGTTAATCTCAGGGAAGCCAACCTGAAGCGAAAGCTTCGCGAGCACCTGCATTCTTTGGGCTTCACTAAGACCGCTGAAGGGGCTTTGCGCGCGCCGGGAAATAGCAAGGATGCGATCCGCACGTTGCACAGCGCTCAGCGAGAGGAGCGCCTTATCGCCAGCGAGAACTTCGTTACGAGGGCTGGTGGAAAACTGATGCAATACTTTGCGTCAGGAATGGATGTAAAACCCGAAAAAATCTCTCCAGTATTGGAAAGGGTTTCGTCCGGTACTTGGCAAAGCGACCTTTTTAGGCTCGCTTCGATGTCATGGTCCGTCCCAGTATCCAGCGGTTTTGGTAGGCGCTTGCGTTATCTCGTTTGGGACCAAAGCAATGGGAAGCTAATGGGGATCATTGCGGTCGGTGATCCGGTTTTCAACCTTGGTGTAAGAGACAAATTCATAGGCTGGAACTCGGAAGATCGCGGCGCCAGGCTTGTCAATCTTATGGATGCTTACGTACTCGGCGCAATCCCGCCGTACAACGCTTTGCTTGGTGGGAAGTTGATCGCCTGTCTTCTCCGCAGCCGAGATATCTACAACGATTTCGCCAAAACCTACGGAGCCTCGACTGGCATTATCTCGCAGAAAAAAAAGAAGGCTCGCCTGCTTTCCATCATCACGACATCATCGATGGGGCGATCCTCGGTCTATAACCGACTCAAGCTGAACGGGACTGAGTATCTCAAGTCGATTGGCTATACAGGCGGCTGGGGGCATTTTCACATCCCCGACTGGCTGTTCATGGAATTGCGGGACTACCTACGCCATATCGACCATACCTATGCAGATCAGCATGCCTATGGTCAGGGCCCCAATTGGCGGCTACGGACCACTCGAGCTGCCCTGCTTGCACTGGGGTTTAAAGATGATTTGATGCGGCACGGGATTCAGCGCGAGGTTTTTATATGTCAAATTGCCTCCAACGCGACTAAAATTTTGCAGACTGGGAAAGGCAAGCCAGAGATCAGTTCGCTTTTATCGGTGAGGGAAATTGCCGATATGGCATTGGATCGTTGGGTTATACCGCGAGCAAACAATACTCCGGATTTTAAGTATTGGAGGCCTAACGATCTCATTCACTTGTTTGGCAGCCAAGCGGAAGTCCTTAGAGCCCAAGTAGAGCGAACTGACGCGCTCGGTAAACGCGCGGGGACCAAAACCTAGGCACGTAGGGAGATGTGCATTGGACTATGCGTATAACAAACTGACGAACAAGGTCGAATCTGCTGATCAGGCTACAGGCTTTGACCTGTACACCTGTCCATGCTGCAAAGCGATGATGAGTCATCGCGCAGGGACCATCCGAAAGAAATACTTCGCCCACTGGCCCGGGTGGGGAACGCCTGAGTGCGAAAATTTTTCACCGGGTCAGCAGACACAAAATACCCAAAGTGGTGTTTTTACTGCGCTGACGAAACGGCGGATGGATCTGCGGCTGATCATTCCAAAGGAGCAAGGCCGTACCGGATGGTATTTTGAACTCGTGTTGCCGTCGTGCCGAGCGTGCGATGCCACTGTCACGGTGGATGTGGGGGGGCGCCTACAACCGATCAACATGCGCGGTATGACTGATGGCTTTCGGGTCATGGCCGAGCTGTCGACGGAAAATTTTCGAATAGTATCCTTTGATGGCGACCCTGATCCTTTTTTTAAAGGGAGCGTGGAGCGAGAGTGCCTAGGATTTCCATCTTTTGGTGCTGCTGCCTTTACTGCTTCGGGACGCGGAGAGACTCGAGGGTTTCCTAGAGCGCAGGAACTCAGAGGTTCAGAGACCTATGCGTTGCTGTGGAAGGAGCCTGCGACCCCCGATTTTCCGAATGAGCTAGTTCTCGACTGGCTTGTTGGCAGGCAAGGTTGGCACCACGCGCTCGTTACGCTTCCCGATAGGCCCTCATCAGAATGCTCACAGTGGCTTCAGTCCTTTACTGGATTGATCGTTCATCCGCCCGTGCCCTACATCATTCCTATTTGGCCGTTTCTAACGCGAAACTCCAGCATCCACACTATTGAATGCGCTGAATCATCAGTGGTTTTGCTTTCGGCTCATATGATGCCTATGGGGCTGCAAGACCAAGGGCCGACGATGCAAGCGTTTGGTGGAAGTGACCGCCTTTCAGCTACAGGGGTCGATCGATCGCCAGCGTTCTTTGCTTTGACACCGGAGAGAATAGAGTACTTCCGTGTGGGCAAGAATGAGTATCAAGATCTCCAAAGGGTCTTCACCCGCTCCCCTTCGCTAGGACGTAACCAAAGAATACCTGCCGTTGAGGTCATATTTAAGGGGCTGGATGGGGCATGCTTGGTAGTCCCGATACATCAGAAAAGATGCAAGACTCTACTCGCGGCCGTCCGGGCTCAAGAACTGTCGCTTGAGTACCTCGCAATGCCTCCTGGTACTGAAGGACAGCTTATTACCGAAAGACGCTCTGAACGCTGCGAAGTTAACCTCTCCGCCGGCGTGGCCCCAGCTTCCCATAATCAGCATCAGCGCCTTCTTCCACTTGAGGTGCAAGCATCTGTCATCTGCTATCTGACTGACCCAGAGTGCCGTATCGATCTGAATTTCAGCGGATTCGGGCGACTACGCCTATACGGGGAACAATCCTCACCTGTTGCTGAGAAGACGTTGTTGACGCTTGGCCCAAGCTTAAGAGCTAGGGTTCACAGTTATATGTGTCAGTTGCAAGTAAGCACGCCGATGCTTGAGTCTGCGGATGATCATTCGCTGGTTCGTGCATTCTCTGTGGTGAGGCCGCAACCGGAACTTATCCCGCATCACCGTACGTTAGCGACGAAAATCCTAGCTTGCGGTTTTGAACTTAACATTTAGGAGTAGGTGTCTCGCCATGAGTTACCAATATGGCCAGGAGGCAAGGGATCGTATCTCAGCGCTCGGGCAGACAGCGGTTGCTAACTTCATCGATGAAGTTCCTCTAGCGTTTCGAAAACCGTTTTACGACCGTCAGCCGGCTATGCCGGGTTTTAGGCGAGGTACGCCACCCGAATTCAAAAAGAAGCAAGAGCGTCTGGTTGGCCATCTTGTTCACCAACAGTTAGGTCCGAAAGGGGATGCCGATTGGAAGCTATTTGCCGCCTTGTGGCTGGCATGGGCGAAAAACCGGTTGGGTGTTGATTTTCCCGTAAATGATGACCCCTATCTCACACCAGATTCGGGGTTAGCCTTCCTGAGGAGTCTGGCGGATCAGTTTCCTGATAGTCCGAGAGAGACAGTCGAGCGCCTATTCTGCTTTAGCGGATTTGCAGATCAGGCCGCCGCGCTAGTTGCGTTGGGGAATTTCCGCCCGGCATCGACCCTTGCCCGTGATCGCATGATCAATGAGCTACCCGGACGTCTGGATAAGATTGAGGACTACATTGAAATTGCAGAGCCGGCGGCAGAAGAGACGGCGAAGCGGATTGACCAATTTGAGTCCAACTTGGGCTCTCTGACCAAAAAGATTGATCTGGTTGCTTCTGCCATAAGTGATGCTGACAGTGATGTGAGTGATTTGCGGACCTCACTCGACGCAGTAGCTGCGAGCGCTGACACACTCGAAAAATCGGTCCAATCTCTGGACACTGCTGGGAAGCAGGCTTCTGAATCAATCTCTACCTTCAACGGTCGTGCTGAATTTCTCGAAAAAAACCTAGAGGCACTTTCGGTCAAGGCAGAAAAATGGCATGAATTCTTCGCTGAGATTTCGGAATTAAAAGAGGCAATTCATCAGATCCGTCTGCATGAAGACGGTTGGAACAAGACTGCCAATGCGATTGATGTGTTGGCCGAGCGTTTGAACGTGCTAGAAGCCAATCTTTCGAAAGCAGGCGACGGTTTTTCTAAAAAATATCAGGCCCTGATTTTTGAAACGGAGCCACAGGGGCCGCTCGTTGAAATCAACTCTCTTAAGATCGCCTGTGAAACGATTGCTTGGAACCTTCAGGCATGCGGGATTTTAAATGGTGTCGCAACCAATATTGCTCGTCAGATTTTGGCGGCGCTCGCCACTGGACAGATGATCCAATTTTCGGGCTCGATTGCCGACTTGGTGGCGGATTCTGTCGCGGCCGCTGTAGGTGGCCCAAAATTTCATGAATGGCGAGTGCCTGTCGGCCTCATTTCAGATGAGGTTGCAACTGACTGCCTTGAAGTCGCTGAAGATTCGTCGGGTTGTTTGCTCATCAAGGGCGCCAACCGTTCAGCATTTGAAATTTACGGAACCGCGATTCGTGACGTCGTCGTGCGCCGTCAGTATTCCATCTTGCTCTATCGTCGCCTCGCTCTGATCGCCTCTTGGACACAAGGGCCTGCTGCATTTTCTGATGGTGGCACTCTTGCCGAACTAGGCCCTGTTTTTGATACCGACACTTTCCGTATGCGGGGAGGAGTTGCCAGTTTGCCAGGTCTGAAGTTTGGTCATCTCATGTGCGATTCTTGGGACCAACTCCCAGGCTTTGATGAGAATTTGCCACCAGCGCCTGTTATGGAATTGAAAGACGGTCTTCGGGAGGCAGGCTTTTCTCCCGGCAATCTTTGGCTAAGAAGTGCAGAGCGCGCCTTCGTGCGTCTGAGAACATTGCCAGGCGCGAGTGCAGAGGAAGATCTACATTCTCTGCTGAGGTTTTGGGCACTGCCTTGGGCAAAGGCGACTGCGGGACCAGCCGACGACATAGCTCGATTAGCCGATCAAGTGCTCGCAGGTATGCGAAGTGAAGTTGCGCTTATTGAGGGAATTTAGATGAAGTGGCAGGCGACGTCCCGAGATGAAGCCCTAAAAGTTCTCGCAGTAAGCATCGGATGCAAAGTCTCTGGCGAAGGGCTTCGTATTGCCGTGATATCAGAATGTTTGCGAGCTGCATCATATCTGTGCTCCGCCCCGGTTGAAGGATACGGAGCCTGGAAGTCTGCGGCGTCCCTTAGCTTAACCAGCATGGTCCGCCGGCGCTTGAGCTCGATTTGGCCGGAATTGGCCGAGGAAGGTGATACTCCGCATGGAGTTATGACTGTCCTTAATAGTCTAGGCGACGTGGGAGATCTGGCGAAGGTTGAGGGCAGCAGATGGCTCACATCACCAGCTCGAGGTGTCAGAGCGGCAGATAGCACGGCAGTTGTAATTGGAGGCGGTCCATCTCAGACATTCCCGCGTTCAGTTCAGTTGATATCTAGCGGCAGGGTGCGCCTTGTTGATGCGAGATCCTGTGAAGGTTGGATTGATATTTGTGACGCTCATGAATGGATTGGCGCTCCTATGGAGGGACTGGAAGCATGGTCTGCACGAGTGCTCGCAGCGGCAAGGGGCCGGCTAGCCGATGCTCCGGGTGAATTGAACGAAATTTCAATTTATTCGACCGGCAGATGGGCGCAACTCGTGACCATGCCGAGCGCAGAGGGGATCTTCCTCTCCAAGTGCCAGACTGGACCAATGCACTCTTATTTTATTGGCAGTTTTTTTCGCGGTCGTCTTCGGAAAATGGCGTCTTTGGATTCCCAAGATGCCAGGCGTCTTAGTTTTCAACTAGACATCCAAGCTGGATGCCAGATGAAGGTCGAGGCCAAGACTTCGCATGGGTTCACAAAGCTTCAATTGTGGCGGCGACTACCGCGAGAAGAGGAAAAAACGCTTTTTCTTGGTTGGCAAATACCAAGCCCAGGAGGTGCGCACCCAGGCGTCACCTCCCACGTTTTACCTACAGAAATGCTACCCATTGTGCGCAGCGCGCTTGACGGGCTTGGCGTAGTTTTGCATCAGCGCTGAAGCGCGAAGGAGGGATCTGATGAGCGTCACGTCGATGATGGCTGAAGCAACTGGTGTCCACGAGACAACAAAAAGCTTGGCTGATAGCTTGAGACAATACATTGAAGCCCAATACCACATCAGGGACGAGGGACTTGTCAGAGAACGCAATGCGCTTTTGCAGGCAGATGGGACGGTGGCTCAAACACCTTATGTGGAGGCGACCGCAGTTTATAAAATTGGCGCACCATACAACAGTTTGCCTATTCCAAAAATCGCAGCCGAGGTACTGACACAACTATCGGTGATGGGCTTGGGACTTTACCCTCTACCATACGAGCACCAATCTCAGGCACTCGTCTCGTTCCTTGGGAGGGACGCAGAAGATCTTGTGATAGCGACAGGTACAGGCTCGGGAAAGACCGAGAGCTTTCTTATGCCCATCATCGGGAAACTAGCAATAGAAGGTGAGGAACGGCCAGAGTCCGCTGCTATGCCTGGCTGCAGGGCGCTGCTGCTGTACCCGATGAACGCCTTGGTCAATGATCAGTTGGCCCGTATTCGCCGTATGCTTGGAAACCGAGATGCGTCCGCAATCATATCCAAAGGGCGGAATGCGCCGGTACGTTTCGGTAGCTACACGGGACGCACTCCGTATCCTGGGCCCCGGTCGCCCGGTCGTGATGAGCGCCTTATTAAGCCTCTCTTTGAAGAGTTCTATAAAAAGGTAGGGAAAGTCCCGGCAGTAAAAAGCGAACTTGATCGGATCGGCCGGTGGCCGAGTAAGGATCTCGAAGCATTTTACGGCGAGGACACTGTCAAGATCAAAACAAACTCCGCAGGGAAGCAAACTGCCTCAAATAATTGGAGGGGAAGGCTAAAAACTCAGCCAGATGACCGTGAGCTAATGACTCGTGATGAAATTCAGACGCGCTGTCCTGAATTGCTGGTCACGAACTACTCTATGCTCGAATACATGCTCATGCGGCCGATTGAGCGAGACATTTTCGACCAGACGAAAGACTGGTTGAAAAAAGACTCCCGAAACGAATTCATACTCGTCCTTGATGAAGCCCACATGTATCGAGGTGCCGGTGGGGCGGAGGTCGCCCTTCTAATCCGTCGTCTGTGCGCCCGTTTGGAAATTCCTCGCGAGCGGATGCGCTGCATCCTAACGAGTGCAAGTCTTGGTCGCGATGAGACGGCAGCCGCGGACGGAGAACGTTTTGCGCGCGATTTGACGGGGCTGCCTGAAGGATCTTCGCGACGGATCAAAGTTATTCAGGGCACACCCGAGCCAAGATCTACCGAATACACCGTTACTCAAAAACAAATCGACGCTTTGGCCGATTTTGATTTGAATGCGTTCCAACGAGCCGCTGATGATCTCGCCGCGTCGGCAAACGCCGCAGCGGTTCTCGCCGGAAGGCTTGACTGGAGTGCCCCACAGGCAAATGACAAACCTTCATTTCGCGATTGGCTATTCAACAGTCTTACTGACTTCGGGCCGCTGGAGAAGCTCATTACACTGGTGTCGGGCAAGGCCGTCCGCTTGGACACGCTGAGCGAGACGCTTTTTCCTGATTGCACTCTAGACAAGGCTGAAAAGGCGACAGATGCGCTACTCGCCCTAGGTAGCTACGCGCAACGACGATCGGACAACCGAGTACTACTGCCCACTCGTCTTCACCTCTTTCACCGAGGACTACCAGGATTACATGCCTGCGTCGACCCAAACTGCACCAATCGTTTGGCGGACCACCGAGGCTCTACTATCTTGGGGCGGTTGCATACCAAGCCTTTGACTCAGTGCGGCTGTGAGTCTAACAGCCGTGTTTTTGAGCTACTGACTCACCGCGATTGTGGAGCCGCGTTCATTCGAGGCTATGTAAGTGAGGAAAGGCATTTCGTGTGGCATCAGCCAAGCGGACCTTTGTCAGAAGGTGGAATCGCTCCGCTCATGCCGATTGAGATTTTTGTAGAGGAAAATGCCCACCCCCGCAGTCGACACATAGATATGTGGTTGCATATGTCCACGGGCATCCTCACTGCTGTGAGTCCAGGTGAAAATACGGGCTACCGAAAAGTACGCATACCTGACAAACCACCGACCGGCGGCGATCTAACCTTTGATAACTGTCCGGTTTGTATTCGTAGAGTAAGGAGCGCCAAAGGTGACCCTTCGAAAATCATGGACCATGTCACAAAAGGTGAAGCACCGTTCACCACATTGGTCCGGACTCAAATGGCGCGGCAACCAGCCAGTCGCACTACTGATGCGCGACATCCGAACGGTGGTCGAAAGGTTCTCATATTTTCTGACGGTCGGCAGAAAGCGGCTAGGCTTGCTCGGGATATCCCACGTGATATCGAGCTTGATGTTTTTCGCCAGGCCATAGCGCTAGCGTGTCAAAGGCTGCGCGAAAACCAGCAAGATCCTCGACCTACGTCAATGCTCTACCTCGCCTTCCTTCAAATTCTGACAGAGCAAGATCTCCCGATATTTGATGGACTCGATGCGAAAAGAATTGAGGAGGTACGTGCGGTTTATGAACGTGATTATGGGCCCGATTATTTGCAAGAAGCGCTAGGAGATGGGAACCCTCCGAGCGACTTTCCTGCTCGGTATCGTATCGCCCTGCTGAAGCTGCTCTGCAGTAACTACTACTCCCTTTCAGGAACCACCGTTGGTTTCGTTGAGCCATCTCAAAGGAAGTACAAAGCGCTGAAAGAAGAGCTCAAAACTGCTGGCATCGTCATCTGTGACGAGGACGTCCGTGCCCTTGCGGTTGGATGGATTGATTCGCTCCTTCAAGACTTCGCATTTGATTCGTCGATAGATCCGATACTTCGTTACAAGGCGGCCGGCTACCCTAAATCAGGCTGGGGTAGCAAGGGGCAGTTTGACAAGGAGTTGAGGGTGGCGTTAACCAGTCATCTCGGATGGGCCAGCACTACCTTTGAGTCAGTTGAAACGATTTTTCGCGGTCAACTGGCTGAACATGTGGATGGTGGTTGGTTCCTTTCCCCAAACTCATTGAGGCTTGTGGTTGATCTCGCGCATGTATGGACCCAATGTTCCGATTGCACCTCACTGATGCCTTTTGCACTAGCCGGAAATATCTGTCTAGCGTGTGGCAGTCAGGGCTCTACACCTATTGACCCTTCCAACAGTGAATACGTCAAAGCACGTAAAGGATTTTGGCGTCTCCCAGTGCAAGAGGCTTTAGAGCCAGGTGCTCGCCTTTCCAACTTGAACGTCGAGGAGCACACGGCGCAGCTTTCCAACCGTGACCGCAGTAAGGTCCACGCCACAACAGAACTGTACGAGTTGAGATTCCAAGACGTTCTGGTGGGTGAGAAGGACAGACCGATCGATGTGCTGAGTTGCACCACAACTATGGAGGTCGGGGTCGACATTGGGTCTCTAGTTGCGGTTGCATTGCGGAATGTTCCGCCGCAGCGCGAAAACTATCAGCAGCGTGCTGGCCGAGCAGGACGGCGGGGATCTTCCGTATCTACGGTGGTGACATATTCCCAGAACGGACCGCATGACAGTCACTACTTCTTAAATCCGGCTCACATCGTAGCCGGCCCGCCGCGAACTCCTGAGGTAAAAGTAGACAACGAAAAAATCGCCCGCAGGCATGTGCATGCTTACCTCATTCAGACGTTCTTCCATGAAGTCATGGCGCAATGCAAAGTTCCCACTGAGAAAACGTCAATGCTCCTAAAGGCATTAGGCTTGACGCAGGATTTCTTTTTCGGTGCAGAGGATACTGGACTTAATCTCGGAAGCTTCAGAGCTTGGGTATTACGTCGTGTCGTTGCTGAAGACGCCGATTTGAAGAAGTCGGTGGTTGCTTGGCTACCACCAAAACTCGACACACGTGGTATTCCGCTGGATGACTGGCTTGTAGACACCGCTGAAAGGCTTTTGCTGACGTTACAGGAGCTTTCCGCCCATGCACCAAGACCAGAAACTCTAGATGAGAACGCTGAAGATGATGAGGATGATGAGGAAGGGGCCACTGGTTTGAGCGAAGGTTCAGAACCTAGGCTGGAGCAAAAGGAACTGCTGGAGTTTCTCTTTTTTCATGGGCTGTTGCCGAGCTACGCGTTTCCCACAAGCCTTTGCAGTTTTTTAGTTGAAAAACCAGAGCGAGTGAATAACAAGTGGGAGATACGGACCCTTCAGCGGCCGCAGCAATCTATCTCCAAAGCCCTGAGTGAATATGCCCCTGGCCGCCTTATCGTGATTGATCGAAAAACCTATCGATGTGGGGGGGTATTTGCAGATATGCCCGCAGCGGTGGTAGATCGTGCTCGACCACTTTTTGCGAAAGCCAAGCTCAAGCTGCACGTTCACTGCAAGGCTTGTTCTTTTGTCAGAGATCCCAATAAAACAGGAGGAAATGGTGGGGTTTGTCCAGTCTGCAATGGGGAACTTGTGGCTGAATCAATGATTCTGCCAGAAGTTTTTGGTCCAGAGAAAGCGAAGGAATTGCCCGAAATCGATCGGGATCAAGAGATCACATATGCGACCATGGCGCAATTTCCGCAACCAGTAGATCCGGAAGCATTTAGTTTCATCAAGTGTGGTCCCTACGCAAGCTATACGCATGCGATTGACCAAACATTGGTGACAGTCAACCGAGGGAAAGAGGGCTCTGAGTTGGGCGGCTTTTCGGTCTGCATGGATTGTGGTCATGCCTCGGTTTATGACCGGGACGAAGTAATTGGCATACATGATCGCCCCTATTTACAACAAGGCCCAAAAGGTACGCCGGAGCGCTGTAGCGGGACGTTTGATCGTGTGTTGTTGGGGCATGACTTTGATACTGATCTTCTCTTGCTCAGGCTGAAAATTGCAGATCCGTTAGTCACCAATACAGTAGATTCCATTGTTTTACGGATCCTCGAAGATGCGTTACATACGATCGCTGAAGCACTTCGTCTTGCCGCGAGTCGCCACCGTCAGTTGGACTTGGACCCGGCAGAGTTCGGGTCTGGATTTCGTATTGAACCTGCACTCCAAGATAATGCTCGGATGCTCGACGTGTTCTTGTATGACACTCTTTCGGGAGGAGCAGGTTACGCAGAGGTTGTCGCGAGGCACATGCCTGAAATTCTCGAAGCCACGCTAGGTCTTCTGGAGAGTTGTACCTGTGAAACATCATGTACAGAGTGCCTGAACCATTTCCACAACCAGCATCTTCAGAACCGACTCGACAGGCACTTAGGGGCAATGCTGCTACGTTATGCTGTTCGAGGCGAAATACCGGGCTGCTCATCACCGGCAGTGCAAGTCGCAACGTTGTCACAACTTCGCGCAAGCCTTGAACTGAATGGCTACCAGTGCTCAGCAGTTGAAAGTCATGAGACCCCGCTGTTGGTGGCCCGCAATGGCCGCCAGGTAGCGATTGGTTGCTATCCTGGGCTAATTACCACCCCAGAGTTTGTACATCCCGTCGCGAAAGCCAAGGGGGTACACAGCTCTCGTGGACTGAATGAGTATCTGCTTCGGTCTAACCTGCCTGACGCTCAACTCATAGTTCAAGCTTTATTTCAATAGTGCTTGGGAGCAAAAAAGACCGAGACGGTTATTTTCGGTAGGTCACATTCCATCTGTGACTTACCGTTTTGCTTGATCCACTTATGCTCAGGGCGCGCAAATGGTGATTACTCATCACAGAGGCGTAAGCGTCCAGCCAAGTCACCTACCGAACTCCGGCATTAAGGGCGATGGTGTCCGCGTATTAGGTGGACACCATCGCCTTTGGCGTCGGGGTCAGGAAGGCGTATTGGCCGGACGGTTACGAAAACCCGGGGCGATTCATAGATCAGGTTGACGATGGTATGCGTCCGGCCAAGTCATCTACCCAACCCCGCAAAGCCGGGACATGGTGTGCACTTAAATTTAGGTGGGCACCTGTTCTAGCCTTTTAAGCGGGTATTTCATGCAGCCAACACGCCGTTCGTATTCCAAATCCTTCAAAGCCCAGGTCATTCAAGAGTGTGCCCAACCCGGCGCATCGATTGCCAGCATCGCCCTCAGCCATAGCCTTAACGCAAACCTCGTTCACAAATGGATTCGGGTGCAAGTGCAGAAAAGCACGGCGCTTCAACCAGCATTCATCCCATTGCCTATGCAAACAACGGCGCCCGTATCTTCATCGAATATCAGCGTTGAGATTCTGCACCCACGCGGCACCGTCAAACTAAACTGGCCAACCGATAGCGCTGCTGCCTGCGCCGCTTTCCTTCGAGACCTGTTGCGATGATCCGCATCGACGCCATCTGGTGCGTAATTGCATGGACTTAACCACTCATTTGCATCCGTGCTGACCAACCGTTTGCATTCAACTTGACCAGCACACGCCGTTGTGAAGATCGGCAGAGAACGGCCAAAAGCGGTCGCTCGTAACGGGCCTCTTTCGACCCAAAGACGCCGGCCACGCCTGCTGCGTGACCGGTGCTCTGCTTCAGGATTAGCGGTTCAAGAACGCTGCAGCCAGCTGAAAAAACCGCCTTTCTTGATCGCCACCGACCTCTGCACCAGCAGAGATGCGCTGCTCTGCTCGCGGAAGCTCTGCAGCTTGTGCAGGGCGCTGCCGATCTCGCTACGTTGCTCCAGACAGGCCTGGATCAATGGCTTGTCGATGCGATAGAGCAGCCCCGAACTCAGTGCAGTGAAACTTGCCTGCGAAGGTGTGCCGTGGATGATGCCCTGTTCACCCATAATCTCGCCGGGGCCCATGCGCCCGGCCTCGACGAATCGCTCGCCGTCGGGCACCGCGGCGGACACCACACCGGTACCGATCACCAGCAAATGTTCGCTGACCTCACCCAGTTCCAGCACCACCTGGCCAACGCTGACGGCCAGCGGCTGCATTTGTTCGGCCAGGCGATCCTTCTCCTCGGCGCTCAGCGAAAGGAAGATCTTCACATCGTCGAGCAGCGCGCGCTGGCGGCTGTGCGCCACGTCCTGGGTTTCATTGCCGCGCAGGATGCCGGCGGCTTGCAGGTGGCGGTGGGCGAGGTCGAACATCAGGTTGCGTACTTCGGTGTTGTTGCTCTGGGCACTGACGTAGCCGCTGATCTCGTATTCCACCGTATGCAGGTCCGAGGCCTTCACCGTGGCCTTGGCCTTGGGTGCCGGTAGCAGCGCGCTGACGCCCTGCAGGGTGCGGTTCAGCGCGTCGATTACCAGGCGCGGGCGTACCTGCGCTGGCACGCTGACACTTATGCTGAGCTGGTGGATATCGGTGGTGCGATTGAGGTTGAGGATCTTGGCCTTGGCCGCCACCGAGTTGGGGATCACCACCGTACCGCCCTTGCTGGTGCGCAGGTGGGTGGCGCGCCAGTCGATCTCGATCACCTTGCCTTCGGTGCCGTCGATCGACACCCAGTCATCCAGGCGGTAGGGCTTGGTGGTGTTCAGCACGATGCCGGAGAACACGTCGCTGAGGGTGCTCTGCAGCGCCAGGCCGACGACGATGGCGACCACCCCGGAGGTGGCCAGCAGGCCCTTGACCGGAAGCTGCATGATGTAGGCGGCGGCCGCGACTAGGGCGGCGACGAAGATCACCGCGCCCAACACGTCTTGCAGCAGGCGTCCGGTGTGGCCGCTGCGCGGCATCAGCAGCACGCCGAGGGCCACGGTCAGGGTGCGTGCGCAGAGCAGCCACCAGGCGATGCCCAGCACCGAGCCCATCATGCTCAGCGCCGGCTCGGTCCACGGCGGAGGCTGCAGCGGACTCATCCCGGCTTCGATGATCACTAGGCTGTAGGCAAGGAAGAAACCCAGGCGCAGCAGCACGCGCCAGACTTTGGCTTCGGCGGGCAGCAGACGCCAGCAGGCAAGGTCGGTTAGCAGCAGGCCGACGGCGATTAGCAGCAGGTGTTGGTGAATCAGCGCGAGCATGCTGCACTCCTGGGTAGGTGAGAGCTGGTAGGGGTAAGCATGACTAGATCGACGGCCAAGGTGAACGCTCAGTGCTGCAAAGTCCCCGTGTAAGGCTGCACGGCTGCTTCTTCCTGCTCGAAGACCTGCATTAGACAGGGGGCGCGCAATGACATGTCGCGCGCAGCGATGGTGGTAATGAGTTTCATCCGGCAGAGGTAAAGCTCAATCCGGGCAGCTGAATCGCCGTAGTTTTTAGATTCCCATAAAGACCGCTTTTGGCCACTCCTGCTTTTCATTACCGGCAGCTGTTACCCGGTTGTGGCCATTCACGAAAGGCAGATTCCGGCCAAAAAACGGTCATAGAGTACCTAGGAAATTCGGGGCGACCCATGCCTCAGCGTAACAGCCAGCGTGACAATGTGCGTGTCGCTATAGGCATCAACCAATAGACCATGCTCATGGAGATCAAGCCTGCTACCAATACTTTGAGTAGCCAAGCAGGCATGTTCAGTTCAGTAAGATCAATAAAGGCATACATCATCCAGGGTATGATAACTGTCAAGGGAAATACGACCACCCAGGACAGTAGCCATTGCTTCCAACGAGCGACAGTGACTCGACCTTGTAACGGCTCAAACCAGAACTTCGAGTCATCGTCTGCGCGATAGTAGTCTTGACGTAGCCATGGCAACGACTCGCGCAGCAACGCTTGCCGCACCTCAGACTTCAGCCAGGCCAGGACGTGCTCCTTGCTGACGAAACGCAGAATGATCGCGTAACGCAGTTGTTGCCCTACCGGTTTAACAATATCCGTGGCCAAGTAGCCGGGGAAGTTTTGATGAGCCTCAATAGCCTTGCTCATCCACTGTTCATAAAGCGCCTGATACTGCGAGTTAACCTCATGAACAATTACACTCACACCAGCATCACTACTCATGGTTGCTGCCTTCGTTGTAGAGCTCGCTGGTAGATCCGTTCGCGCGCTGGAGTCATAGGGTCGTGACTGGCCGAAATGCCGTCGATCATGCGCCCAGGGTTGAAATCAAGGCGTTGCTGGGTGGACTGTTGCTCCGCAATCGGCACCACAGCGTCGAGGGTTAAAACGCCCAATTCGACCTCCTGATGGCTGCGTGACCAGGGAATCGAGCCATCATCTACGGCGTCTCCGGGAGCGGCCAACTGCGCCACCAGGCGCAACTTCACAGGCCCTCTGGCAAGGCGTGTACCGATTTCGTCTTGCAAATAGTCTGCAGGCATTTCTATGGCTTGCTGATCAGTTAATACGGTCTCGGCCACTAGCGGCTCAATGCGATAACGACCGATACGCTGCTCGCCCATGCCATTGCTGAACACCAGAGAATTGACACCGAAGTACTCCACAGCGGCGTAGCTGCTGGGTGCCTGTTTAGGTGCTTCAAGAAAGTGCTGTGCTCTTGGATGAGTGGCCAGAAATGCTTGCAGCGGCAACGGATCAGGCGGTGTAGCGACATTGGCGGCAATGCCTTGCAAAAAGCGGAGAAAGTCTTCGGGCGTGGCAACCGGAAAGCCATCGAAGGAGTGCGTCACAATATCCGTGAACTCGCCACTCGGCAGCGAGAAACGCAGAGCCAGGCCATGCGGACTGGCCATCGGGTCAGCGTCTGCTGTACCTGGCAAACCACTAAAGTTGGAGAACCGCAGTTGAACCGGAACTGCTTGCCCATGGAAATGGACCGCTCGACTTAACGTCGCCGCCTCTTGCGTTGCAGTAAACATTCCATGCAGCAACACGCCCTTAGCATGCGTAATGCGAAAGCCAGGGTGATTGCCAAAGGTTGCATAGAGTGCATCAAGCAATGCGTCATAAAGACTGTCTTGCTGTTGGGTCAGGTTGTTCATAGTAGAAAAATCATCTTCGTTTACGGCGATGGCAAAGGGCGCTGCCAGCGCCCCTGCCAATGCTGCGCTGGCCAAAAATAGAGGTAGTCGCATTGGGCTCAACTCAGGCTTGCCAGGGCCGGATAGTCGGTATACCCGCGGGCATCACCACCGTAGAAGGTATTGCCATCCGGCTGCGCCAGCTCAGCGTTACAAACAAAACGCTGCGGCAGATCCGGATTGGCAATAAAGGGTTTGCCGAACGCTACTGCATCGGCCAGGCCCTGCACGAGGATGTCCTGAGCGCTTGTTTGCTGATAGCCGCCACAAACAAAGATTGCGCCATTGAATAGCTCGCGCAGTTGCGCACGAAAGCCTGAGGGATACTGCACACCAGGCCACTCAGACAAATGCAGATAGGCGATGCCCCGCGCACTGAGGGCCTCAGCCAAGTACAACGTAATCTCTTGGGCTTCAATGCTGAAGTCCATATCGTTAACGCTTGGCGGGCACCACGGCGAGAGGCGAACACCCACGCGCTCTGCACCCACGGCTGCCGCAACGGCATCAACCACTTCTAGGACAAATCGGGCACGATTTTCCAGCGAACCTCCGTAGCGGTCAGTGCGTTGATTGGTCGTAACAGAGAGAAACTGCTCGAGTAAAAAACCGTTTGCACCCTGCAGCTCAACTAAATCAAAACCTGCTTCACGAGCCCACAGTGCGGCCTGGACAAACTCCTGCACCACTGCGGCAATACCGTCGTCACTCAACGCCAGCGGCGTGTCGCAATCGACCATGGCTGGTGAGCCTTGCGAATCAAACGCGAAAGTCTTGGCCTTTGCGCGGATGGCTGAAGGAGCAAGGGGTAACTGTCCCTGTGGCAATACCGAGTGATGAGAAATACGCCCGACATGCCACAGCTGAGCAGCGATCAGACCGCCGTTGTCATGTACCTCATCGACGACCTTCTTCCAGCCTAGTTGCTGAGCTTCGGTATAGATGCCCGGGGTATAGGCATAGCCCTTGGCGCCAGGTGAAATAGGCATCCCTTCGCTGATCAGCAGTCCGGCACTGGCACGTTGCCCATAGTATTGGGCGTTCAGCGCAGTTGGAACATCACCGGGCTGAGCTGAACGTGAGCGGGTCATAGGGGCCATCAGCACGCGGTTAGCCAAGGTCAGAGGGCCAACATTCAAAGGGTTTAGCAAGTTTTTCGTACGACTCATAAAATAGTTCTCATGCAGCCGCCTACGCAGCATCGTGCGTAGGCGAGCGAGTTGGATTTAGTGGTGACGTAAGCCGGGATTGAGAGCGATGTGTTTGTATTCAACGAAATCATCCATCGCCGCCACGCCATTCAAACGGCCCTGGCCGGACTGTTTGAAACCACCTTCCTCAAACTCGTCGTAGACCACTGCCCAATCATTGACCCAGACAGTGCCAGCCTCCAGCTCGCGAGCAACCCGTAAAGAGCGATCGATATCGCGAGTCCATACACTCGCTGCCAAGCCAAATTCGCTGTTGTTGGCCAGATCAATCGCTTCTGCTTCGCTATCAAACACCTGCAGCGTCAGCACCGGACCGAATGTCTCACGCTGGACAATTGGCATCTCGGGATCAGTTACCCGCAGCAGTGTTGGCCGGTAGAAAGCTCCTCCGGCCAAAGGCCCTTCGGTTACCGGGCCACCGCGCACGATGACCTCAGCACCGCCAGCGATGGCTTCTTCCACCACTTGGTTAACCCGCTGAACGTTGGGCTTATCGATCAAAGGCCCCATCTCGCTGCTTGGATCTGCAGCGGGCCCTACGCGCACAGCTTCCAGTCGCGCAGCCAAACGCTCGATCAGCGCGGGAGCAATATCGCGCTGCACCAACAGCCGCGAACCCGTCATGCAGAACTGGCCAGCGAATACGGTCAGGGCTTTTTCGAGCGTTGGCACGGTTGCATCAAGGTCGGCATCGTTAAACACCAGCATGGGAGTCTTCCCGCCCAGTTCCAGGCCAAAACGCTTCAGCGACTGCGCGCCCGCAGCGGAGATTGCGCGGCCCGTTGTGGTGCTGCCGGTAAAACTGATTACCGGAACCTGGGGCGACTCCACCAGATGGATGGAACCTGCTGCGCCTTGTTCGCTGAACAAGTTGATAACACCGCGCGGTAATGACACAGACTCGCTCATGATGCGTGCTACCAACGCGTTGGTTTGAGCTGTTTGCCCAGGCATTTTGATGACTGTAGTACAGCCCGCCGCCAGGGCTGGTGCTAGGGAGCGAATCATCAGTACGACCGGCGAGTTCCACGGCACGATAATGCCCGCCACACCAACCGCTTGACGAATCACCAGGGAAATTTTGCCGGGCTTAGGCTCTGCTGCTCGACCGTACTCAGCACGAGCCTGGGCGGCGTAGTAGCGCAACTTGGAGGGCACCATAGTGACCTCGAACGCTGCTTCGGGTTTGATCTTGCCGTTTTCCAGGGCCAGCATGGCAATCAGCTCGTCGGCATTGCGCTCAAACGCATCGGCCAGCTCCAGCAGCACCTTGGCGCGCAAGTTGCGATCATCTTTCCAGGGCGTTTCGGCGAACGAGCGCTTAGCCGCTTCAATCCCCTGCTGCGCTTCATGCAAACCACCTTCGGCGTATTGACCAATGCACTCATAGGTCGCTGGGTCGATGGAATCTTTATAAACACCGGAGTCCAGCCACAGGCCATCGATCCAGTTCAAAACCAGGGTGTTATTCATAGAGGTAATTCCTAGATTATTAAGCGTAGAGGCTGGCAACTTTCTCAGCAGCAGCAATCACAGTGATGTTGGTCGCCACCGAAGGCACATCGGGGAAGATCGAAGCGTCGACTACACGTAGCCCCTGTACACCGATCACCCGCGCTTCAAGATCAACCACTGCTTGTGCGTCACCCGGTCGGCCCATGGGCGCAGTCGAGGTTGGATGGTGATAGGTATCAAGACTGGCTTTGACACTGGCAAGCAACGCCTCATCGGTGTCATTGCCCGGGCCTGGATTGAGCTCGGAATGAATCAGCGTGTTCAACGGCGCTGTTGTGCCGATTTTGCGAGCCATACGGATGCCATCAAGCAGACGCTGACGATCCTTGGGCTCGGCGAGAAAATTGAGGTCAATGCGCGGTGCAACAAACGGATCGCGACTGACTAAGGTCACCTTGCCACGCGACAGTGGCCGAGTCAGCGCGACTGCGAGCACAAAGCCAACCTGCGTCGGGCTTTGCTCATGGGGAAACAAATGGGTCGCGGTGATGTGCAGATCCAGATCGCCGTTTTCGGCTTTTCTGCTATGGGTCCAGAGCTTGGCACCGATAGCGGGCGACTGACTGCCAATTAGCTCAGGTTTTGCCGCGTAGGCATTGTAATAAAACGGATGATCCATCAGGTTTTGCCCAACGGGCAGTTCAGCAACCAGCGGGATCTGTAAGGCCTGCAAGTCCTCACGCGGACCTATGCCGGATCGCAGTAGGATCGCTGCACTGCCGTAGCTACCCGCAGAGAGAATGACTTCACCGGCTAAGAGCTTTTCACCATCAGCCAGTTGCACACCGATCGCGCGCTTACCATCAAAAAGTACTTTGTCTACAAGGCTATCGGCGCGGATCATCAGATTAGCGCGACTGCGTACTTCATCAGTGAGGTAGGCCATGCCGGTGTTGACCCGTACACCGTTGACGATATTCATCGGGTACGGGCCTACACCATTTGCATTCGCACCATCAAAGTCGCCAACTTTCGTGTAGCCATTCGCCACTGTCGCGCTGATAAAAGCCCGCTGCATCGGCGTGACGTCGGCATCACTAAGTTGATGAACTGGGAGAGGGCCATCATGGCCGTGCAAGCGACTAGAACCCGCACTATGGGTTTCTAGTTTCTTGAAAAATGGCAACAACTCCTCATAGCTCCAGCCTGGTAGCCCCCAGCGCTCGAAATCAGTAGGCCGCGCACGAATTGCCACGGCTCCATTGATCGCCGAACTACCGCCCAACACCTTGCCGCGCAGAGCGCCGATGGGATGATTGATGTAACCCGGTTGAGTCTTGTAGCCCCACTCAAATTCAGGATTGCCATTGGCGCCAACAATATCGCTGCTCGCAACAAGCGCAGGATAACTTCCAGGGCTATAGCTATGCCCAGCTTCCAGCAGTAGCACCCGACGGTCAGTGTTTTCGCTCAAGCGTCGAGCTAGCACTGCGCCAGCCGAGCCACCACCGACGATGATCACATCGAAAGCGCTCGGCTGTCCGTCGCTCTTTCTGGCCTTGCCAGCAGGCTCCAGTGCACGCGCTAAACCACTGCCCACTGTGAGGGTAGCGGCAGCCATAACACCACCGGCCAACACAGCACGGCGAGCGGGGTTGTTTAAGGAAACTGACATCCATCCTCCTCCATTTCTTCCTTTCAGACGCTGGTAATGCGCCTGTTGGAAAAAAGGATAAGTCAGTGTTCAGCCCCCCATAAGCCAGAGAAAAGCGAATCGATGTTTCGTTTTTTTCGAACGACTCAACACTATGGCTGCAAATGCGCTGTCAGCATCTGATCCCAAATCGGCGGGTTGCCGATCTGCTCACTGAGGAAACTGCCTAGCACACGGAGCTTGGGCGAGGTTCGCTGCGACTGACGATAGACCACAGAAATATTGCCGCCACGAGGCGCATAAGGCTCCAGCACCTCTCTCAGCTCACCGTCCACAATGGCCTGCGCGGCCAGGAATGTGGGCAGTATCGCAAGCCCGAGACCCGCCTTGGCCGCTTCCATAAGTTGGTGGCCACAATTGGTACGCATTCGACAGCGCACACGGAATGACTCCAATGTGTTGTTCACCGGTAGCGTCCACATGCCATGAGGTTCGCGATTCACGTAGAGCATGGCGTAATGTTGGGCCAGGTCTTGCGGGATATTCGGTGTGCCATGAGCACTCAAATAATCCGGGCTGGCACAGATGATATGGCGATTGGGGGTAATGGTTTTGGCCACTAGCGAAGAGTCCGGCAATTCACCAATGCGAACCGCCGCATCAAACCCCTCTTCATGCAAATTGACGCGACGGTCATCGAATTCAACGTCCAGTTCCAGCTCCGGATATTGCCTGGCGAAAGACGACAGAATCGGCGTCAGATAGCGCATCCCAAAAGCCATCGGAACTGCAATACGCAAACTACCGCGAACAGTCGACTGAGACGTCAAGACCGCGTTTTCGGCATCTTCAACATCAGCAAGGATACTTATGCAATGACGGTAAAAAACCTCGCCAGACTCAGTCAGGCGAGTCTGCCGACCACGCTCTAGCAAGATGCTTCCTAAGCGTTTTTCTAGTTGCTGAATCCGCTGGCAGACCATCGACTTGGCCGTACCCAAACGACGAGCGGCTTCAGAAATGCTGCCCGTGTCCGCCACTGTGACGAAAGAATGCATCTCAGATAGTTTATTCAAGTTCTAAATCCGTGAACACTTATGTAAATATTATCCAGATTGACACTTTTGCAGGTGTCTTGTGGCCTATTAATACCTGTCACAACAGACTGCAACGAATCGACTGCGGTCGTTCATGGCCGGCAGCCACGACCCGAAGGAGACTCTCCGACGTCTACGAAACTCGGTTCGGAAGTGTGCCGCCTGGCATATCCTTCCCCCATAGCACTGACAGAGGAGGCTCCATGCCGGTTTCGTTACTATTCGAGCAAGTCGATGTTTTCTCCGAACAATCCTTTAAAGGTAACGCCGTAGCTGTCGTAATTGGTGCCGACGACCTGACCAGCCAACAAATGCACGATTTTGCAGCCTGGACACAGCTTAGCGAGACAACCTTTCTGCTGAAACCAAACTCTCCCGAAGCACATTACCGAGTACGAATTTTCACCCCGCTACGGGAGCTCCCCTTTGCCGGTCATCCTACACTGGGAAGCTGTCATGTATGGCTAAATCAAAGTGGCGGCAACGTCGATAAAGAGATTATTCAGGAGTGCCTGGCAGGCCTGATCCGCATTCGCCGGAATGGTGCTTTTCTGTCGTTCGCAGCGCCGCCTCTGGTTCGGAGTGGAGCAGTAGGTGGAGATGTGTTGCGTCAGATTGAGAGCGGATTGGGCCTGTCCTGTGATCAAATCCTCGCCAGTCAATGGGTAGACAATGGACCCGGTTGGGTTGCCGTAATGATGGCATCGCGTGATGACGTTTTGGCTATTCGCCCAGACTATTTGAAGCTCAACGGGCTCAACGTAGGAGTAGTCGCGCCTTGGCAAGGTCCTCATGCGGACGCAGATGTCGAGGTGCGCGCGTTTATGGGTGAAGAACTGAATGAAGATCCTGTCACCGGAAGTCTCAATGCGAGCCTGGCGCAATGGCTGATTTCTACAGGGGTCATGCCTGACCACTACACTGCGAGCCAAGGCACTGCATTAGGTCGTCAAGGTCGGATAAAAATTGAGAAGATCGGAAGTGATATCTGGGTCGGAGGTGAGGTGCAGCTAGGTATGTCAGGGCGGGTAATGTTCTAGCTACCACTGCGTGATGTATCTATCCCCCATTACCTTGCCAACTTAGCTCACAGTCCGGCATTGGCCCAGAATGTGTCAAACGCATACACCATTTGGAAGTCTGCGCTGCTACGTACAATCTATCAGCGCTCGGCTAACAAGCAGACCTGAAATTTGCGTAGGAACGCGATTTTCGTTCTAGTTCTGACCGTCATACCTGCTCTAAAACGTTTTTACACAACCTGGGCCGGTTGCTGTCCTTCAGTCATAAACGACCGAACCACGATTCAAGCGAAAAACAATGCCTGGCCGCAGCTGCCCTGATCCGTCGTTCAGAGCCGCCTGCCGTGTTCGAGTAAGCTTCGCTAACTCTCAGCTCAGGGGCGCTCGGTCCTAGCCCTTGAGTTTGGCCGTGATGCTGGCGACATACTCGCCTTGGTGACGGGCGATACCCAGTTCACGCTCGTCTGGCTGGCGCGAACCGTTGCCACCAGCCAGCGTCGAGGCGCCATAAGGAGTACCCCCGCTCACTTGCGAAATGTCGAACAGGGCCGGAGTGCTATAGCCGATAGGGACGATCACCATGCCGTGATGCGCCAAAGTGGTCCAGGTGGACGTGATGGTCATTTCCTGTCCCCCACCGGTACCGGTCGAGGTAAAGACACTGGCGACCTTCCCGACAAGCGCGCCCCGGGCCCATAAGCCACCGGTCTGATCCAGGAAGTTGCGCATTTGGCCGGACATGTTGCCGAAGCGAGTCGGGGTGCCAAAGATGATAGCGTCATAGTCGGCAAGTTCATTGGCTACTGCGATGGGTGCCTTTTGATCGACCTTGCCATGGGCCGCTTCAAACATGTGTGCATCCATCGTTTCGGGTACACGCTTGATCGTTACTTCCACTCCGGCGACGGTGCGGGCTCCTTCAGCGACGCTTTGCGCCATGGTTTCGATATGACCGTACATCGAATGATAGAGCACTAGAACCTTGACCATTGTTGTTTCCTTTTGAGGGGTTTTAGGTTTGAAACTTTGCGCGAAGGCGCTATCGGCGGGCGGCATATTTCAGCGAGTGAAGCCCTTGATCCAGCTTCAACTTTGCTGTTTACGAATCACATCCGATAGTTTTTCCGCCATCATGATGACGTTCGGGTTGAGGTTGATCAGCGGAATTTCAGGGAAGATTGATGCGTCAATGACTCGCAGTCCTTGTACGCCATAGACATTCCCCTGCGCATCAACCACCGCGTTCGGATCGCTTGGCAGTCCCATCGGAGCTGTGGAACAAGGGTGCTGCAAGGTGCCGACGCCTTTAGCTAGGGCTTGGCGAATGTCTTTGTCGCTGTCGCTAACCGATGGCCCCGGGAAGATTTCCTCGACAATCAGGCTTTTCAAAGGCTCAGTCGTGGCTAGTTTTCGGGCGATCCGGAAGCATTCGACCATGCGCTGCATGTCGTCTTCGCTGGTGAGGTGATTGAGCTTGATGACAGGTTGAACCTTCGGATCGAGGCTCTTGAGTTTGACGCTGCCGGTCGAGCTGACCTTCATCAATTCCAGCCCTAGCGAAAACGCCACACCGGTCTTGCTGATACTCGGGTCGAGCAAGTGCGATGGGGAGACCGCGATATCCAGTTCCCCGGCTGACTTGGCGAAGGAGGAGTGAGTCCACAATTGTGAGCCGACAACGGGGTGATCCTGGCCCTTGAGTTCCGGCTTACCGGCAAAGTTCATCCAGTAAAAGGCGTGATCGAGCAGTCGAGTGCCGACCGCAGCGTCTCGTATAACCGGGATGCCCAGGGCTTGCAGATCCGCTTTCGGGCCGATACCCGAGCGCAACAGGATCGCTGCCGAGCCGTAGGCGCCAGCACTGAGGATCACTTCCTTGCCACGCAGTTCTTTACCGTCAGCCAGCAGAACCGAGCGGACCTTGGTACCGTCGAACTGCAGTTTGTCGATCAGGCTTTCGCAAAGGATGGTCAGATTCGAGCGTCTACGCACCTCTGGCGTGAGGTAGGCGATGCCGGTGTTGACCCGCACACCATTGACCACGTTCATCAGATTTGGGCCTGCACCGTTGTTGGCCAGAGGGTTGTTGAAGTCATCGACCTTGGCGTAGCCGAGTTTCCAGGCGGCCTCAACCGTCGAGCGTTGTACGGGGGTGATGTAGTCCATCGTCAGTTGATGAATCGGAAACGGGCCATTGCGACCGTGCCATTTATCATCGCCGGTGTGACAGGTTTCCATCTTCTTGAAGTAGGGCAGCACCTCGTCGAACGTCCAGCCCTTCAAGCCTTTGGCGGTGATGCGCTGGAAGTCGTAGGGCAGGGCACGGCAAGCAACGGCGCCATTGATTGCGGAACTGCCACCGATTACCTTGCCGCGCGGCGCATAGATCGCTTCAGCCTGCTCAACCGGCTCGGCGTGATAACCCCATTCATAACGCGGATCAGCGTTGGCGGCGATGATGTTGCCGCTGTAGAGCAGCTCTGGGTATTGATCCGGATCGAAAGAAGGACCGGCCTCGACCAGCAAAACACTCTTGTTGCCGCTCTCACTTAAACGGTTGGCCAACACGGCACCGGCAGAACCACCGCCTAGAATCACATAGTCGAATACGTGCTCGAACGGGCCCTGTTGTTTGAGCCGGCTGCGAGATTGACTCTCCGGAGCAGCAGGTTGCGCCGCTGAAGCAATACCCGATGCGAGGGACGCTGAGGCAATCACCACCATTGAGCCTTTGATGAAGCCGCGACGTTGCTTACCGGAACGGTTCAGAGGGTCTTGTGATGCGGGAACGATGGTTTCATCCATTTTGAGATAACTCCTGGAACATATTGTTTTTGGAAGGAGGCCGGTGCGCAGGTGCATCG
Organism: Pseudomonas sp. ACM7; assembly: GCF_004136015.1. NCBI lineage: Bacteria > Pseudomonadati > Pseudomonadota > Gammaproteobacteria > Pseudomonadales > Pseudomonadaceae > Pseudomonas > Pseudomonas sp. ACM7. The sequence continues at coordinate 3,585,806 of NZ_CP024866.1, forward strand.
CTTGACGCACACCCACCCTTTGAAAGAGCTTCAGTCCTGATGCGACATGACCACGATGGCCTTGACCACCTTGCCGTTGATGCCGTCGTCAATGGCTTGGTTGATGTCTGCCAACGGGTACAATCGGGAAATTTTTTCAAGGGGTAGCAGGCCCTGGCGGTAGTACTCAACCAACTGCGGGATGAAAATCTCCGGCAAGGTGTCGCCCATCACGCTGCCGATCACCCGCCGCCCACGCAGCAGATTCCAGGCATCGAACTCAACGGTCTCGCCCTGGGGCAACACGCCGGTCATCACTAGGGTGCCGAGTTCGCGCAGGCTGTTGAGTGCTGCGCTGATGACCGTTTTCACACCGCTGGACTCAAAGGCGTATTGCACGCCCAAGCCATCACTCAATGCGCGGATCTCTTTGACCACATCGACGTCAGGCCCTGAGAGCACTGTATGGGTGGCCCCCAGTTCCATGGCCAGGTCGAGACGCGATTGTTTGTTGTCGACCACGATGCGTTGGCTGCAGCCGATGATCTTGCTCGCCATCAAGGCGCTGAGGCCGACGGTACCGCAGCCAAAAATCACCACGCTGCTACCCGGCTCCGGGCGCAAGGTATTCATCATCCCGCCGGCGCCCGTCATCACCCCGCAGGCAAGCGGGCCGAGCAGTTTGAGGTCGACATCTTTAGGCACTTTCACCAGCGAGCTTTTGTGCGCAATGGCGTAAGTGGCATGGGAGGACTGCGAAAAAAAGTGGCTGTGTACCGCGCTTTCTTGATCGTGCAAGCACATCGAGCCGTCGGCCCGAGCACCGCCAAAGTTCAATGGCACATGATTAACGCAAAACGCTGGCTGCCCCGAACGACAGAACCCGCACTCGCCACAACGGCCCATGGAGAGCACAACGTGATCCCCCACCTGGAAGTTGTTGACAGCTGCACCGACCTTATCGACTATGCCCGCGCCTTCATGGCCCAGCACCACCGGAAGTGGGGTGGGCAGGTAACCATCCCGAACGTCCAGGTCGGTACGGCAGATACCCGCCGCCACAATCTTGATCCGTACTTCGTCCTCACGCGGTTCGTCGATTTTCAGTGAAAGTATTTCCAGTGGCGCACGGTGCTCTCTTGCCACAGCGGCGAGTGTTTTCATTGTTTTAATTCTTCACAGGGAATGGGCTGGTGAGCGGGCTATTCAATCCTTGTTGGCATTGCAGGCACCGCAAGGCGGTTCGCCTGACGTGCCTGTCCTGCGCATCCACGGATTGCGTAGTCGTTACTTGTATTTACACGAACATGTCACGATACCGATGGTAGACAGGCTGATACGCAGTTGCTTGTCTGTGAGCGCAGTGGAATTTATCTGAGAGTGAAACAATGAATTGCGTCATTACCACGGAAGGGCTGCCAGACGATATGCGCATGGACTATTGGCAGCATGTCGTCAGAGAGAATTTCATCCATTTCGATATGCAGCCGATTGCCGGACAACCGGCTTTCAACGGAAAAATTTTTCAGTACACGCGCAATGCCATTCAACTGGCCGATGTGATTGCCGATGGTCACTTTGTCCGCCGCTCGATGCAGCACTTGTCTACGGGAGATGATGATTTCTTCCTGCTGCTCATCCAGCGTCATGGCACCAGTCAGATCGAGCAGGACAATCGTCAGGTCACCATGAATCCCGGTGACATGGTGCTTTGCGACAGTAGCCGCAGCTATTCGATGAATATGCCGGGCGCTTTCCATCACGAAGTACTGATGATTCCTGGGCGGGTGATGCGTCATTCGCTGCGAAACGCCAGGGATTACACTGCACGGGTGATTCCCACGGCGTCCGGGACCGGTCGGCTGTTCAGCCAGTTCATCAACTCGCTGCAAGGTTGCGTCGGTGAGCTTGATGAGCTCAGTTCATCTTCAGTGGCCAGCGCGACCGTCGAGTTGCTTTGTGCTGCATTGGTCGGGGCTCCAGAGCAGGTCGCTGTTCTTCCGGGCAATCTGAAACAATTTCACCTGCGGCGATTACGCGCCTATGTGCATGAGCACCTGGCTGATCAGGAACTGGATGTAGACCGGATCAGCAAGGCCTTAAGCTTGTCCAAGCGCTATTTGCATGCTCTCTGCGACGGGCAGCCCAATACCCTCTCTAGCTGGATCTGGAAAGAGCGCCTGGACGCCGCGCGCCGGACATTGAGCGATCCAGCCAACGCGCAGAATCCGATCACTGAGATTGCCTTGTCGGTCGGGTTCAAGAGCCCCGCGCACTTTAGTCGCATGTTCCAATCGGCATTCCAGATGAGCCCGCGCGACTTACGCGCTCAGGCGTTTGAGCAGAGACAGAGACAGAGCCAGGTTGAAGGGGAAGGCAGTGGCCAAACGTGAACGAAAAATGCCATATGAAAAATTAATCCTAGTTCTGCGTGTTACGAGCCGTCGCGACCGGTAGCTTCGATCAAAAAAGTCAGTCATAGGGAAAGACTTCGACGGGCAGCAAACAGCCGCTCTCTGTCCTATACGACTGACTGCTTTTGGCCGATGACTGCCTGTCGCCAGCGGCAGCAATGGGCAGTTCTCTACCGATCATGTTTACTAAGCGTGCTGGTCAAATCCGATGCAATCGGTGGTCTAATCGAATGCAAACGCCTGGTCAAGTGCAATGCAAACGAGTGGTCAGTACCGATGCAATCAGATGGTCAAGTGGAGTGCAATTTCGCAATCTGGCTCGCCACCGAGCCCATGGATATGCGCGCCGGCACTGAAACGGCGCTGGCGAGGGTGGTCGCGGTGTTCGGTGCGGCGAAGCCGCACTGCGCTTATCTGTTTGCCAATCGCCGCGCGACTCGGATGAAAGTGCTGGTACACGATGGGATTGGCGTATGGCTGGCGGCACGTCGCTTGAACCAAGGTAAATTCCATTGGCCAGGCGTTCGGCAAGGCAGTGAAGTGCAGTTGGATGCCGAGCAACTTCAGGCTTTGGTACTAGGCCTACCTTGGCAACGCGTGGGGTCTGGCGGAGCTATTACGCTGCTTTAAAACTGTAGTTAGCATCTCGGTTTGCTGCCGCAAGCGGTCTGCTTTGGTAAAATCCACGGTATGACTTCCTCGCCCAATCTCGATCAAATGACTCCCGATCAACTGCGTGCATTCGCTGCGCAGTTGCTGTCGCAAGTCGAGACCATGGGCAGAACGGTCGAAACCATGGGCAAGAAGATCAACCGCGATCAAACGGTGATCGAGAAGCTGACCCACGAGATCGCACAGCTCAAGCGTTTGAAGTTTGCCAAGCGCAGTGAGCAGATGAATCCTGAGCAGGCCAGCCTGCTGGATGACCTGATCGATACCGATATTGCGGCGATTGAGGCCGAGCTTCAGGCGTTGCAAATAGCACCAGCGGCGACCGAGAAAAAGCAAAAGCCCAAGCGCACGGCATTGCCGGCAGAATTCCCACGCACGTTGATCCATCACGAACCGGACAACACTCACTGCCCATGCGGCTGCGCCCTCAAGCGCATCGGTGAAGATGTCAGCGAAAAGCTCGACTACATGCCGGGCGTGTTCACCGTTGAGCGCCATGTTCGTGGCAAGTGGGTTTGCGATGACTGCGAAACGCTGATCCAGGCGCCGGTACCTCAATGACGGGGCCGTACCCATTGATAATAATTGGGCGGAGAACCAGATCCGACCATGGGCCCTTGGACGCAAGAACTGGCTCTTCGCCGGATCGCTACGCAGCGGAAAAAGGGCGGCGGCGATCATGAGCTTGATCCAGTCTGCGCGGAATGGTCATGATCCGTACGCTTATCTAAAGGATGTTCTCTTCCTGGGTATGTTGGTGGTGCCAGGCGATGCCATCTTCAGCGCACAAACGCTGGACGAAGTCCAAATCACTTTCCCCGTACTGAGTGCAGTATTCGCGCACGGGGCTAGTCGTAACATTGAAAGTGAAGGTGTCGGACTGAATTCCATGACCATTCAGCACCTGAGCAATGATTTGCGGAACAGTCAAATTCTGGAAAATTCGTTGGTTGTGACTGTACTGCAGGTAGTGCAAAGCAGGAACCAGCGTCAAGTGATAGCGGGTAAGACGCTTGCCAGCGTCACCGACTAGAACGTCTTCGATGAGCCCGTGAATGCCTTCTCCGTTCAGCCCGAACTGAAGAAATGCCTGCTGACTGAGCAGACTCTCTAGGTCAAAGTCAGGGCACTCGCTGACCAGTTCAACTTTTATCGCATAAAGGTTACTGATGGCTTCAGCGCCATCAAACGCCAATACTTTAAAATCGTTGCGAACAGAAGGGATCTGTAATGCAAAGTGCGCGGAATTTGCAGGCGCAAACATAAGCTTATCCTTAAGCCGAAAAATGAGAATGAGGAGTTTTGATGCACTCTATTCTGAGAACTGGTAGCCGCTTCGAATGAGCCGATATCCATCAACGCAGTTGGCTTGAGAAAGGGCTCATTATCTTCAGCAGTGCAGCGGTCTCCACAGGACACACCAGCAGCAATAGGAGCCACACCGACTAGAAGAGTTCCGAGTGCAGCAGGTAAAGCGCTACCACAGATCTTTTTGAGGGGAATGTTCGCGTCCGCATCTGTTTCACGACCGCCAATAATGGGAAGCTCGGCGTAGTTGGCCATTCTCTCGACAGGGATAATCCCGGCTGGTTTCTTGTGGTTGGCCACACCGCCAGGGAGGTCACAGCTCCTTACGAACATACAGCCCACGGCGCTGGGCGCGGCGTCTTGCTTCGATGGGTAGTTTTTGTATTCAGTCCAATACGGAGCATGAATATCAACAGATGCAACACATCAGGTGCAGCGATTTTGGGCGTGTTTGGCAAAGCTGTTTTTGGCACATAACCACTCATGCAGCTTCCTTTTCATCCATGGGGGAATCCGGCCTGTAGCTGGGCAGAATGACTTTACCTGGAAGCGCTAGCGCAATGCTGTAGGAACATTCCTAAATGTCATGCTCCGATTTCCTTTCCATGTCATAGCTGACGAGAGGATACCCGCTCTCGTGCTGGTAATTGAATGGTGGCGATTGGCCGCTGACTGGGAAGACTAAAAATCCACATCGAGAAATTGGCTGTCCATTCGTAACCGTCCGGGCAACATACCTTCCTGATGCCATCGCATAAGGCGATGGCTTAGCCATTCGCTAAGCAAGCACGAACTGCTTCATCGCTGCCATCATTGCAATGACCAAAACGGCTAGCCCAATCGCAGACGTCCATTGGGCTGAAGGGCTTTCTGAAAACCAGGAGCCTTTAGCGGGGTATTTCCCTAGGGTAAGGCCTTCATCAAAGGCCAGCCGATAGGGAAGCAAATCGCTTGAAAAACAAAGTCAGCCAGTACACCCAATAGTTCACTCATCGGCCAGATCCCGCTGAATTACCAGTCCTTAAAGCTTAATCATGCTGCTCCAACCTAGCGATGGCAAGGGGGAACCGATGAGCAAACGATACCGAGTAAACTGCTTGCATATCAGTTGATATCTGGCGGAATCAGTCAAGGTGACTTGGCTGAACGCTTACACAGAGGCTTCAAAATTAACTGATCAAGCACGCGACGTTAACGATCGTTTTATCAACAACGAGCGCGGATGAGACTGTTGTGGTGAAGTACTGTGCCCTTGCAGAATTTTTCTATTTATTGAACCGGCCGATTAAGTGCCTATAAGGTCTTATCAGCATGGAACCACGCTTGCGCCTCCCCATGCAAACATGAGGTATTTATACTGCACGCGAACACTATAAAGTTACTTGCTAGCTGTCTACCAAAGCCCCCCCTTGGAACTTCAAGATCAGGCCATCCTCTATGCTACCGTATGTAGTGCGGTAGCTGAACCTTTCCCGCCAATCGTCATTACTCCATTTTTCATTGTATTCGCTGCGGATGTTAAACCCTACAGTAATAGGGCAATATTTGCTATAACTGAGGATGCGCGCCACTGCTTCGTCGTCGGGATGCTGGAAACGAGAGCCATCGGTCGAGATGAGCCAACAGGGACAGCGGACACTTTCGATCAGCGCTTTGCATAGATTCCGTCGACTGCCGTGATGGGGAACCTTGAAGGCAGCTAGCTCCAGAGGCTGGCCTTGGGAAAACAGTTGCACAGATTCTTTTAAGTCTGTTGAAAAAGCATCTCCAGATAATAATATCCGTGTATCCTTGTATTCCAACAACAGTACAATACTGCTCGCGTTCGCCGGGCTGTTGTCTCTTGTAAGTTGTTGCTCGGCGAGACGCAATAGCGCTTCCTTATCATTGAGTGCATGAATGGAGTTCGCACCCATTCTCTCCAAGCCCTCATCTGAGATATTTTTCTGTGCTTTCCTTAGCGCAGCTTCAACCTCTTTTCGCCATACAGGCTTCAAGTCACTGAGCCTTCTAGCTGTTGGGCCTAGAACAGTCAATCGCATACCACCTTCAAAGTCTCGATAGGGCAGAGGTAGTTTGTTTTCACGACATACAGGCCCACCTGCGAATAACTTGTTCCAATTTTGCGTTCCGAGCCAATTGCTTAATCGCTCGCCCTGAATTGCTCCCATGGACTCAAACTCGTCCTGGGGTTTCAGTCCATCTAAATGTGCAAAACCATTGAACCAGAAATCTTTCGTTGTAAAGCCAGGTATAGGTTCTGCATCTACCAAGCAAGACAGCAAGCCGCCAATGTGATCGCGGTCAATATGGGTTACAACGATTAGTTCGAATGATCGTTGATCTTCAGGCAATGCGCTGATGCGCTCTCGCAACTCCTTACCCGTTTCTTCAGGGCCCATATCGATCAGCATCTGGTAAGGGGCATCAGGGGAACCCCAACGCACCCAAATAGCATCGCCCTCACGCGCCGGCAGAAGTTGTAGCGTTAGCATCTTGGCCCTCCTGCAATCGATAGCATAGGTACGTGGAGCGCCAGTCGACAAAAGGCGCACGCTTGCTTAGGCGGGATAGGGCTTCGCTACGATTCTTGCTACCGGTTTCCGGCCAGTAGCGCAACAGATCAAGTAATAGTGAGAAGGTTTCGGTAAATAGAATTCGTTGTTCGCTTGCCTGACAAGCGAGCTGCAGCGCTTTGTCGCGTTGCCCCGGAAGTCGTGCCAATTGCGAGGCCAGTAATATCTTGCCATCAGGCAGCCAGCCGAATCGCTTCACTAATGAAAAGAGGAGATCCATTTTGTCATCGAGCCGATCTGCCTTGTAAAGGATCAACGCGGCTAGGGCAGCACCGGTTGGATCGATGAACTTCGATAGCAAGGTCTCCATTGCCTTATTGGCGAGCCGGGTGGCCGATTCAAACTGACCTGCTTCAACCATCCTCTCCATTGCGGAGGCAATGCTTCGGGACTGCGAAATTTTGATTTGCACAGGCCCAAATGACGGTTCGAACTGGCGGGTAACATGACAAGTTACGGAAAATCGGTGATCGCCTGCGCTGATAGGAAGGCTCGCTTGCAAAGTACTACCTGAGCTGGATATCGTAGCCACAGGCACCTGTTCCATCTTTTGAGAGTGGCGGAGAATCCAATGGCTCTCCACTTCATATACCGTCACGTCGGAGCTAATATCGACTATCTCCATGTCCGTCTTGACGGAGTGAAGATGGTGCAATTCGCTCACCGAACGAAAGTCGCTATCATTTTTTGAAGCCAAAGGCTCAAAAGGCAGATTAGGCTCGAGCTTAATACGGTTCGGTTGCCGACCGTTTACTTCTATAACCTTAGTCGTCCGCTTGCCGTCATCTAAAACTGCGCTGATTTCGTAAAGCCCGTACGGCAGTTCGAAGCTGCGCTGAGTGGTTGCAGGTTGGATCAGAATCAAATCGCTATCACGGATTTCCACGCGGATCCCTTTTCCGCGGTAGTACAATTTTGAGTCTATTTCTATGTGCAATACACCAGTAGTTTCTCCTTCAACAGTCATAGCGGAATCTCCTTTTCATTGACGGGAGGTTGAAGGTTCAAGCAATCCTCATCCACACCGTGTGGCGATAGCGTCGTTACTTCGATTGCATAGAGACCGGCAGGTACTTTAGCTGTAAGTGGCCAGTTCGAATAACTCTTATACAGGGTTGTGCCACGGTGTTTTAGGTTGGCAGTATAGTTAGTATTGTTATGACCAGATCGTATAGAGATGGTCAAATCAACATCAGGGGGCGTGAGGCACTCATGTAGCACCGCGTTGGTCATTTTGCCCGTGCACTCAACCTCTTGTGTCTTTCCTCCCGTGCCAGCCAAAGCCTGCACTGCGGCTGGTAGGTATTCGAGCAAAGTATTGACAGACACCCGCCATGGTGAATTGCGCTCTCCCTCAGAGCGCGCTGCATGCCCCTCTTTAAGGCCTTTAAAAAGAGCATCGCAGAATAGAGTCAACCCATTAAATTTTGCAAAGGCACCCTGGCCAGGTGATGCAGAGATAAATAAGGGAGAAGACTTGGCTGATCCTGTCCGTGTTACGTTACCACCCTTAACTCCCGCAAGAGTTTCATACTTTTCAAGTTCTTTGGGCAGATCTCTGCATACATCGACGAACCAAAACTGAGTTTGGGCAATTTCACTCTCTTGATTCATCGCGTCATGCATCTTTCTCATATCCACTGCGCCGATATACGTTTCATAGCGATGCAGTGGGCTAGCAAAATCGTTCAATAACAAGACCGCCCCATTCTTACTGAACTGCACACCGTGTCCGACGACATAGACGATAGCAACGTTTTCATCGTGGCTTCTGGCGGCATCTCTGAAATGAGCAAACATGATGTCTACGTTTTCTCGAGTGGCTCGCCAATCGCCTTTGAGGAGAGCATGAATGCTTGGCGCGATGGTTTCATCGGGCGAAGGCGATAACAAAACGCGCAAGCTGCGCAGGGGAAGACCAGGGCGGTTGTATTCAGTCATCAACCACGCGGCAAATTCAGACGCGGAGCGAGCAGCGGCTGAAAGCTGCCCGATCACAAACTCGCTACCTTGAGGGCTGCAGTTTGCGCTACCGCTTAGGAACTCGTATGCACTCACCCCTATTACCAATGCATGGGTCCCGGGCAGGCTTAAGTTTTCAGGTATCAATGATGTCATGCTGTCAGCGGGCTCCTTGCGTTGCGCCGGGCAAAAGACTGCAGCATAGCAACAAGCCACTACTAGTGTAGAAATTACGTGCATAACGGCTTCGGCTATTCATCCTTCGAGTTCCCTAAGGGGTAGCGGGCGCAAATTCTTCGATTGATTTCGAATCGACGACTACCGATTTCCGCGCGGACAAACGTGATCCAAGAACCTGGCTGGTACTGAACGGCATATCCCACCGTGTGCCAACTGACCAGTTGCTGGGGAGTCCTGCTGTGCAGAGGGAACGTGCGGCACAGTTACTTAGCTTAAACTTGGCAAATAGCTGAGAGATTAAATCCGCTATGGGGAACCAGCGCGATCACCGTCGCGCTGAAACCTAATTCTAGTTTTGTTAAACATTCGCGCTCCTTCGCTTGGTGCTCCCGAATGACGCCTGAATAGAAAAATTCGATTACCTTCTCCACACTTTAAACTTCAGCCGCTTCCATTTTTGCTTTCATCATCGCGACTTCGTCAATATCTAGCACGCCCGAGTAAAACATTGAGCTCTCAGATGTGTAATGTGGATGTTTATGGTAGCTCATATGTTTTGCCATAATTTCTAACTGTGGCGGCCACGCCAGATAATCCAATAGCTCCTGAGACGTAGGCCTCTCGCCTGACCAAAGTCTATGAGTATTTTTTGAAGGTGTTTTGACGCCATTCATGTAACTAAACTGAGAAATAGTACTTTCTTTAAAAAACTTGCTTAAGGCCGAATTGTCAGAAATATAGACACCTTCAATAGGAGGGCATGAATAGGTTAAGGAATTGAGAATCAAAGGGACTATTGTGAGCTCGGAAAGCTTTCGTCCAAACAACGATTCCACAATTTCCGGTCGAGCTTTTAATGCGCGTTCTAGCCTTTTTATTTGACCTATTGTTTTCGAGATAAACTCAAAATAACGACTTGCTTGTACTGCGTGATTACCCGAGATTGATGTGTTTTTACACTCAATTAAAAATAACGTATCATCCAAAATAAGCAGAGCGTCATACTGATATTGTGCATCATCAATATTAAAGCTCGTCGATACACACTCGTAGTGCAACCCCTTAAAAAAAGACACAATCTTTTTTTCGAATCCGTCACCTTTTTTTGACGCTATTTTAGATTTCTTACTAGAGCCTTTCGCCTCTTTTGCCTTACCTTTCCTCTTTTTATCAAACTCAACATCAAGCGAACCAAGTTTTGATAAAATGACGTTTATAAGATTGCAGGATAGGATAGCTTGAGGAAAGAATGAAAATTTATGACCTTCAGAAAATATCAAAGGAGAATCGAACAAATCATGACAGTTTAAGCCGAATGTTAAGTGCTTTATCAAATCGAAGACACTCGACTCTGGAATTTTGCAAGCACAAAGCTCTTTCTTCAATACTGCCCTATCAATGGTTACTAAGCTGACATCAGAATATTTTCTTTCCGCAAGCAACCTCAGCGAAGAATAACCTCGCACCCACTCTCTGAGTGTTAATCCGTGATATTTTTCGTAATCCGTGATGACATCAAAAGCTAAAATCTCACTCAAGCTTGCAACCGTTATCGCCTCGTCCATGGAGATAAAGCGCACGGCCGACAGACTTGGAACTGGTTCCTTGCCTGTCTTAACAAGCGCATGCAACGTTGTTCCGTACATCATCTTTGCTACATTTTGCATAGTCCAAGAATGAAGCCTGCGATTAGCCAGGAAGTCTAATTTTTCAATCTCCGTTGGAGTACGATGGAAGACCTTGCAATCACTATACTGGTCAAAAAAATCTTTTCCATTGATTCCTTCAGGAACACCTGCCTCCTCAAACGAAGTTATTTCCCCGCCAAATAAAAGTGTTCGGTTGGCGATATCTTCAAGAGAGTTCCAGGCACTTGCAAGCATTTTAATAGATGTGGCCTTGAACAGATGTTCTTCAGATACCTCAATCTTCAGAGGACCTATCAATTTTCCTTCAAAATTCCACTTATTTTCATGAGAAAGCATTTTCAATGTAAGACTAAGATTTTCGATTATGGAAGATAAGGCCCCGTCCGTATTTATTTCTTGTCCATCTTTATCCTTAATCACAACCATTTCTGGCATAGCAAATGGCGCATTGTTAGAGGAGAGTTCCATTACACTTCGCTCACTTTCATCATGAACATGCTTCAATGCTTGTGCCGCCCAGATGACCTGACTCCAAAATTGAATATTTGTCGAGAGTTTTGCCGCATCGCACCTGATCAAAGTTGATCGAATTCGGGAGAAGTCTTCTTCAATCGAAAGAATTTTATTAAATTGATCCTGAGCAAACTGATGAACTTCTGCATGACGATCAATCAAGTCTTTCTCACTCAGAAGCTGCTTGTAAAACTCGTTTCGTTTGTCTTGAACCCCACGGATCTTGAATGCGCCTGGCTGCGCCAACTGGGCCAAAAATTGTGTGTTGACGTCTTCACTACTTAGTGCGCTTATAGCTTCTAGCGCCAACTTTAATTCAAAATTTACAAGAGCATTTTGCAGTTTTTTGCAGATGGCTTCACGATCAACACTCATGGTTTTATCCTTAAAACACGGTTTGACAGAATTTCTTGATCATCCGAAACTGGATGATGCTTCATTACTAACGCAAATTTAGTTTGAATGGCTGGTGCAATTATACGCGGCCCACGCATCCGACCACCAAAATCTTCTTTCTAGCTCTACAAGGCCGCAACAGGTCAGAACGGGCGCGCGCTCTCAGTATTGTCATATTTTTCTCAAGGACGGCTAGACTTTGCAATCTCTTGTCGACTAACTCAACCACTGGTGAAGTCGAACGCAAGGGAGCTGACAGTGTAAATACGAATATTTGGTTGGTGGCAATGCAAGTGGGTGGTCAAGTCCACGCACACTACCACGCTATGGACATAACGACGTTCTATGTCCATGGAGAGTTGCACTTGCCATGGACGTCGATAGCCCGCCGTGGAGGCAACATAATAGGTAACTTCAAGGAATGTCCATAGAAAGCTTGTGCTCTGTACACCCTGTGGTTGGCTGAGGCGGTGCACCTGCCAAAGCAGGGCCAGGTGACACCGGGACGGTGCAGTTCTGCGTGAGCCTTTGCCCAATCAGGTATCGGACATTGTTCACTGGGGACAGCGAGCGGCGGCGGGAAAAGCCTTCGTTGCAGCTCGGCATCGGACAGAGCAGAGAGCCAGATCAGCCCGCTCGCAGCAAAGCGATTGAGGTATTCCCCGACGCTGGCTCGCCCAACTTGCAAGCTGACAGCGATCTGGCGAGCAGACAGGCCGACCTCAAATTTGAGACGTAGTACTTCTCGAATCTTACGAATGGATAATCTTTCCACAACGGCCTCTTGCTTCGATAAAAGAGCTCGATAGTAGTGAATTAATCCTGCGTCGCTGCCTGCCTTAAGAGAGGCCGGATGTGCGTGGAATGGGTGGCCGGATGTTCATGGAATCCCCAGTCTGGCGAAAGACACTTTTAAAGGTGTCAATGTTCTGCTGTTTGAGCACGCTCCATTTTGCTGAGACGTGTCAATCTTCAAGAAAATGTCCAGGTCTGACTGTCAATATTGGAAGAGAGGATTGACAGTCAACTGTGTTCTGCCTGCACGGACTAGGACGGTCACGGAGCAAGCGCTCCAAGGCTGTCAATCTGAAGAACAGTAGGTGATACCTCCTATTATTGGCCGGATGACCCGCTGGTGGCCGAAGCAACCGCGCGGATCAAACCCCGTAAAAGCTGAAGATCAAAAGATCGCAGCCTCGTTTCACTCGACAGCTCCAACAAGGGATACGCGGTACATGTAGGAGCTGTCGAGTGAAACGAGGCTGCGATCTTTTGACGTTGATGTTCAAGAGGCGGCCTTCGCGGTGAGCTGCTCCCGACAATAATCCGCAAACAACTGCGCCGGTTTCGTCAGTTGCCCGCGCTTCAACCACGCCGCCACCAGCCCTGAACCGGTGATGTCTTCGACGATGTCCACGCACACCACTTTCTGGCCGTCATAGGTGCACTCCGAATGCGGCCGGGTGACCAGGATCGAGAAGCCGAAGCCTTGCCCGACCATTCCCCGGACCATCTCGATCGACGGTGAGCTGAAGGCAATGTTCGGCGTCAGTCCCAACTCTTCGAACAGGCTGACGAAGTAGGTCCGGCTCGGTTGCACGTCCAGCAAAATCATCGGCTCCAGGCACAGATCACGTAGCGACACTTGTTTCAGCTGAGCAAAGCGATGATCCGCCGGCAGCAACGCATAAGGCCGCTGCGCCGGCATCAGTGGTTCGGTCTGGATGGTGGCGTCGAGGTCGTGTTCATACAGGATCGCCAGATCGAAGGTGCCGGAGGTCAGGCCTTGCACCAGTTCTTGCTGTTCGCCGTCGCGGATGCGGATTTTCACCCCCGGATACAACGCCGAGAACCCGGCAATCAACTGCGGCAGGTACAGCGGCGCGACCGTTTCGAAGCAACCGATATCGATTTGCCCGGCCACCACGTCGTTGTCGGCGAGGGCGTTCTGTTCGAACTCCTTGGCCATGCGCAACAGTTCCTGGGCCTTGCGGTAGAAGCGTGCGCCGCTGGGGGTCAAGGACACGCCCTGGGCGTGATGACGGATCAGCAGTTGCACGCCGAAGCTGTCTTCCAGGCCTTTGATCGCGGTGGAAATCGCCGGTTGGGCGATGTACAGCTTGCGCGACGCCTCGGCGACGCTGCCGCATTCGACGGTGGTGATGAAGTACTTCAATTGACGCAGGTTGTAGGCAGCCACGGCAAACCTCGGGGTGGATGATTTCGACATCCAGGCAATTTTCGCGCCGACTGCATCTGTTCTGACGACGGTGTTGTTATGCCTGAACAATAACCACATACCGCGCCACCGGGGAGATTGGCTGCCCAGTTTTTTCATGGTCTGCGAAGACATTTTTACTATTTTTCCTCGACACAGGCCTGGGCCACCATCCAATCCACAAGAAAGCCCATGGAGCATCTGAACGTGTTCGAGCTTACATTCTGGCAAAACAAAGCCGCTGCGCTGCGGTTTCCCGATCAGGCCGTGATCGACGGCAAACCCCGTGCGGCGCAGTCGGGACAGACCTTCGCCGCGATGAACCCCGCCACCGGCCAGTGCCTGGCCAACGTGGCCGCGTGCGGCGCAGAAGACGTGGACGCCGCGGTGCGCAATGCGCGGCAGGTGTTCGAGGCCGGAACCTGGTCGGCGCGTTCGCCGAGTGAGCGCAAGCAAGTGCTGTTGCGCCTGGCCGATCTGATCATGACCCACCGCGAAGAACTGGCGCTGCTCGACTCGCTGAACATGGGCAAACCGGTGATGGACGCCTACAACATCGACGTGCCGGGCGCCGCCGGGGTGTTTCGCTGGTACGCCGAAAGCCTCGACAAACTCTATGACCAGATCGCCCCCAGCGCGCAGAACGTACTGGCGACCATCACCCGCGAAGCGCTGGGCGTGGTCGCTGCGGTGGTGCCATGGAATTTCCCGCTGGACATGGCCGCGTGGAAACTCGCGCCAGCGTTGGCGGTGGGCAATTCGGTGATTCTCAAACCCGCGGAGCAATCACCGTTTTCCGCCCTGCGTCTGGCCGAGCTGGCGCTGGAAGCTGGCCTGCCAGCAGGCGTGTTGAACGTGTTGCCGGGGCTCGGCGAGCAGACCGGCAAAGCCCTCGGTTTGCACCCGGATGTTGATTGTCTGGTGTTCACCGGATCCACCGAAGTCGGCAAATACTTCATGCAGTACTCCGCACAATCGAACCTGAAACAGGTGTGGCTGGAGTGCGGTGGCAAGAGTGCCAATCTGGTGTTCGCCGATTGTCAGGATCTGGATCTGGCGGCGCAGAAAGCCGCGTTCGGGATCTTCTTCAATCAGGGCGAAGTCTGCTCGGCCAACTCGCGGTTGCTGGTGGAGCGTTCGATCCACGACGAGTTCGTCGAGCGTCTCAAGGGGCACGCCGAACGTTGGCAGCCGGGTGATCCGCTGGACCCGTCGAGCCGCGCCGGGGCGATTGTCGACAGCCGCCAGACCGCGCGCATCATGAAGTTCATCCAGCAGGCCGAGCGCCAAGGCGCGACAAAGCTCTGTGGCGGTCGACAGTCGATTTTCAATGGCTCCGACAACTTCATTCAGCCGACCATTTTCACCGGCGTGAGCCCGGACATGCCGCTGTTTCGCGATGAAGTGTTCGGCCCGGTGCTGGCGGTCACGGCGTTCGATGATGAAGCCCACGCCTTGCAAATGGCCAACGACAGCGTCTACGGTTTGGCCGCGTCGCTGTGGACCGACGACCTCAACCGCGCCCACCGCGTAGCGCGGCAATTGCGAGCCGGCACGGTGTCGGTCAACAGTGTCGACGCGCTGGATGTGACCGTGCCTTTCGGTGGCGGTAAACAATCCGGTTTCGGCCGCGATCTGTCGCTGCATTCATTCGATAAATACACCCAGTTGAAGACCACTTGGTTTCAGCTGCGCTCATAACAGCCGCTAATAACAAAACGGAGAACTGGCGATGACCACACCACGTGAAACCCGCGACTACCAGGCCGCCGACGCTGCGCACCACATCCACGCATTCGTCGATCAAAAAGCGCTCAACGATGAAGGGCCTCGGGTGATGGTCCGTGGCGAGCGCCTGCACCTGTGGGACAACGATGGTCGGCGTTACCTCGACGGCATGTCCGGGCTGTGGTGCACCAACCTCGGTTACGGGCGTAAGGACCTGGCCGCCGCTGCGTCCCGGCAACTGGAGCAATTGCCGTACTACAACATGTTTTTCCACACCACCCACCCGCAGGTGATCGAGCTCTCGGAGCTGCTGTTCAGCCTGTTGCCAGGGCACTACAGCCACGCGATCTATACCAACTCAGTCTCCGAAGCCAACGAGGTGCTGATCCGCACCGTACGGCGTTACTGGCAGGTTCTTGGTAAGCCCGAGAAGAAAATCATGATCGGTCGCTGGAACGGTTATCACGGCTCGACCCTGGCAGCGACGGCGCTCGGTGGCATGAAGTTCATGCACGAAATGGGCGGCATGATTCCGGACATCGAACACATCGATGAACCGTACTTTTTCGCCCACGAGGGCAACCTGACTCCGGCTGAATTTGGCCTGCGGGCGGCGCAGCAATTGGAAGCGAAGATTCTCGAACTGGGCGCGGACAAGGTCGCAGGGTTTATCGCCGAACCGTTCCAGGGCGCCGGCGGGATGATCTTTCCACCCGAGAGTTACTGGCCAGAAATTCAGCGGATCTGCCGCAAGTACGATGTGCTGTTGTGCGCCGACGAAGTGATCGGCGGCTTCGGTCGTACCGGTGAATGGTTCGCCCACGAGCACTTCGGTTTCGAGCCGGACACGCTGTCGATCGCCAAGGGTTTGACCTCCGGTTACATCCCCATGGGTGGACTGATTCTGTCGAAGAAAATGGCTCAGGTATTGGTGGAGCAGGGCGGGGTGTTTGCCCACGGCTTGACCTACTCCGGGCACCCGGTGGCAGCCGCGGTGGCGATTGCCAACCTCACGGCATTGCGCGATGAAGGGGTGGTGACGCGGGTCAAGGATGACATCGGGCCGTACCTGCAACAGTGTTTGCGCGAGGTGTTCGGCAATCACCCGTTGGTGGGCGATATTCAGGGTGTCGGCATGGTGGCAGCGCTGCAATTGGCGGAGGACAAAACCAGTCGCAAGCGCTTTGCCAATGAAGGCGACATCGCCTGGCGTTGTCGCACGATTGGATTTGAGGAGGGGGTGATTATTCGCTCGACGCTGGGGCGGATGATCATGGCGCCGGCGTTGATTGCCAGTCGTGAAGAGGTTGATGAGCTGATTGGCAAAACCCTGAAAGCGGTCGATCGTACTGCGCAGGAATACGGTCGGCTCTGATCTTGTAGCGCTCTTCCAGACCTCTTCGCGAGCAAGCCCGCTCCCACAGTTGATCTATGTCGGTCACAGAGTTTGTGCACGACACTGATCAAATGTGGGAGCGGGCTTGCTCGCGAATGCGATAGTTCATTCAACACACCTTTCACTGTTTGCACCCACCCCGTGCACCCCCGTCCGCAGCGCCCTTTTACAGCGCACGCTACCCAGTTTTTTCATCACTCCCATCGACATATTTCCTAATTTTCCTATTCCCCGCCTTGGGCCAACATCGACCTCGTCAGTCAGCCAAACGCTGCTCACCGAAAGGTCCATCAGAGACCTCAGGTGGCAGCTCTTCTCCATGGCCGCTGGCCGTACTGCCCATGACAAAACTAAATCAACAGCTTTGGGAGTGCTCCATGATCAAGTCCTTGCTAACCCGCTTCGCACATCCACTGGCGATCACCGCCATCGCCGCGACGGTCGCCACCAGCGCCCAGGCCGGCACTCTCTCTATCGGCCACACCACGTGGGTCGGTTACGGCACGCTCTACCTGGCTCAGGATCTGGGCTATTTCAAGGAAAACGGTTTGACCGTCGAATTGCCAGTCGTCGAAGAGGCTTCGATGTACATGGCCGCGCAAGCCTCGGGCGAATTGTCGGGCTCGGCGTCGACCATCGACGAAGTGCTCAAGTACCGTCCGCAATTCTGCTTCAAAGCAGTGGCCGCACTGGATGACAGCCATGGTGGCGACGGTGTATTGGTCGGCAAGGACGTCAAGAGTCTGCAGGAGCTGAAAGGCAAAGCCGTGGCGGTGAACGAAGGTTCGACCTCGCAGTTCTGGCTGTCGTACCTGCTGAAAAAACACGGTATGACCATGAGCGATATCACCGTGCAGAACATGACGGCTGACGATGCCGCTACCGCGTTCATCGCCGGTCGCGTGCCTGCCGCGGTGACGTGGGAACCGCACCTGTCGATGGTTCGCAGCAAGCAACAAGGCAAGGTGCTGATCGACAGCAGCAGCACTCCGGGAGTGATTGTCGACGTGGTCGCGCTCAACTGCACGGTCATCGAGAAGCAGCCGGAGGACGTCAAGGCGTTGGTGGCCGGTTTGTACAAGGCGGTCCAGTACACCAAGGACCATCCGCAAGAAGCCTACAAAATCATGGCCAAAGGCGTTGGCGGTTACCTCGCCGATCCGAAGGAATTGGCCGCAGCCGCGCAAGGCGTGCGTTTCTACGATCAGGCCATGAGCGAAAAACTTCTTGGCTCGCCGGGCAAACCGGGTGACAGCGAACCGCTGATCAAACTGGCCAACGAGACCGCCAGCGAATTGCAGGGCAAACCCTACAACGTCAGCAATGACGACCTGATCGACAACCGCTTCGTCAGCCCGCTCTAGGAGGTCCGTATGTTCAAGCGCAATTCATGGCTGAGTCGCTGCATCACGCCCAAGACCGGACTGCCGGTGTCGGTGATTTGGAGCGCGAGCGGTTTGGCCTGGGTGTTGTTGGTCGGCCTGTGGGCCGGTTTGTCTTACGGTGGCGTGGTGCCGGGCATGTTCCTGCCGACACCGGGCGCGGTGGTCGAGGCCGCCGTGCGCCTGAGCCGCGACGGCACGCTCGGCCTGCATGTGTGGGCCAGCCTCGAAGTGGTGATGGTCGGTTTCATCGTGTCGTCGCTGGTGGCGGTGCCGTTGGGGTTGCTGATGGGCAGCTTCCGTATCGTCCAGGCGTTCCTCGAGCCGATGGTCAATTTCATCCGCTACCTGCCGGTGACGTCGTTCGTGCCGCTGTTCATTTTGTGGATTGGCATCGGTCTGGAACAGCGGGTCTCGGTGATCATCTTCGGCGTGTTTTTCCAGCAGCTGGTGATGATCGCGGACGTGTCCAAAGGCATCTCCAAGGACCTGATCAACGCGTCTTACACCTTGGGCTCGAACCGTCGCGATGCGGTGCTGCATTTGATCGCCCCGGCGTCGTTGCCGGGTGTGCTCGACACACTGCGCGTGACCATGGGCTGGGCCTGGACTTACCTGGTGGTCGCCGAACTGGTCGCGGCCTCCAGCGGTCTGGGTTACTTGAGCCTTAAAGCCATGCGCGGCTTTCAGGTGGATGTGATTTTCCTGGCAATCGCGATCATCGGTCTGTTGGGCCTGGTCACCGATCAACTGTTCCGTTTTCTCCGTCTGAGGATCGCCGCATGGGCTCAGTAAGCGCCGTCAACCCTCGTTTCGTCACGCCACAGGCCGCCCCGGTGCACGCCGCGCCACGGCTGCAAGTGGACAAGGTCAGCCTTCGCTTTCAAAAGCCTGACGGTGGCGTGTTCACCGCGCTGGATCAGGTGTCGTTCGAAGTGCCGGATCAGCAATTCGCCGTGCTGGTCGGGTCTTCGGGCTGCGGCAAGTCGAGTTTGCTGTACCTCACTGCCGGATTGAATGAGCCCACGGAAGGCGAGATCTACGTCGGTGGCCAGCAAGTTCAAGGGCCGGGTGCGGATCGCGGCATGGTGTTCCAGAGCTATACGCTGTTCCCGTGGCTGACGGTGCGGCAGAATGTCGAGTTCGGCCTCAAGCGTCGCGGTATGGCCGCCGCCCAGCGCAAGGAGATCGTCGATTACTACGTCAATGAAGTCGGCCTGACCGGGTTCGCCGACAACTACGCCAAGCAGCTGTCCGGCGGCATGATGCAGCGCGTGGCGATTGCTCGAGCGTTGGCCAATGACCCGCAAATCCTGCTCATGGACGAGCCCTTCGGCGCGCTCGACAGCCAGACGCGTCTGCAAATGCAGCAGCTGTTATTGCGGGTCTGGGGCAACAGCAAGAAGACTGTGTTGTTCGTGACCCATGATATCGACGAGGCGATTTTGCTGGGTGACCGGGTCTACGTGATGGGCGCACGGCCGGGGCGGATCAAGCAGATTCTGGACGTGCCGATTGAACGCCCACGGACGCTGGATATGGTGATGGAGCGCTCGTTTATCGACATGAAACGCAAGATCTTCGGGCTATTGCACGATGAGCTGGAGGAGGAGCATTGATACGGAAGCCAGTTATGCGCAATCTCTGTGGGAGCGGGCTTGCTCGCGAAGGCGATTTATCGTTCAACATTGATGTCGGCTGACCCACCGCTTTCGCGAGCAAGCCCGCTCCCACAGGTTTTGCATCGTTAGTTGGCGGGTAAAAGGAAACGGGCGACCATCGGCAAGTGATCGGAGATCCGCAAGGTATCGTCCTGTCTCACCGTCGCCTCGACCCGTTTGATCCGCGGACTGTAGAACAGGTAGTCGACAGTCCGGTCCGGGCCGTTCAAGCCCGGATCATTCGGGTAATGAGTCAGCCACCGTGCCCGGTCGATGCCGCTGGCTTCGTTGTTGGTCGGGATCATCGGGTATTTGTCCCACAGCACATGCAGCGCGCTGTCGGCGGAGTAGGGCGTGCGTTGCTCGTCGGGCAGGCGTCGATATTGCCCCAGCGGTAACAGGTTGAAGTCCCCACCGATCAACCAAGGCGTG
This sequence comes from Pseudomonas sp. ACM7, assembly GCF_004136015.1. Lineage (NCBI taxonomy): Bacteria > Pseudomonadati > Pseudomonadota > Gammaproteobacteria > Pseudomonadales > Pseudomonadaceae > Pseudomonas > Pseudomonas sp. ACM7. The sequence goes on from NZ_CP024866.1 coordinate 3,606,272, forward strand.
CCGCGGCTTTCGAGCTTGTCGAGGATTTTTGTGACCGCCGTTACCTGAGATTGCAGCGTTTCGTCAGGCTGGATGACGCGGTCCAGATGGGTGTTGAGCACCGCTATCTGACCGCCGTCGCTCAACGGCAGGTACGTGACCAACAAGGCATTTTTCGGTTTGAACTGGCGGGTGATGAAGTTGGCCGGTCCGACCGGCAATTGCAGGCGTTCGGCATGTTCGATCTGGTAGCGGCTGAGGGTGGCCAGTTGCCGGCCGACGCTGCCGAAAATGTGCGGCTCAAGCACGAAATCAGCTTTCCAGTCGAAGGCGTGAGTGCTGCACGGATACAGGTCCGCGACTCGTTCCTGAAGCAGCTTGAACTGGTTTTGGTAATCGCTGGCCTTGGCGCCGTCATCGAGCTCCTGCAGCAGCACGACGTCCGGTTGCTCGTCGCGGATCACCCGGGCCACTTCATCGAGGCTGAAGGCCATGTCTTCGGGAGTGGGTTTTTCGTCATTGCCGGCCGCGAGGTCATTCCAGAATACGTAGCGTTTTCCCGCCAGGTACTGGACGTTCCAGGTCATCACCTTCAGCGCCTGACCGGGCACCAGCGTCGGTGCCTTGGCGTTGCAACTGACCGGTAAGGCTTCCTTGACTTCGGGGCGCCAGGTCAGGTTGTAGATCAGCAAGGCAATCAGGCCGGTCACGATCAACAGGCCCAGCAGGGTGTAGCGCAGTAGACGGGTCATGGCTCGGCTTATAGCGTTACAAAAGTTGAGCCCGAGCATAACCGAGCGTCGCGCGTAATCCCAAGAGTGAAACGGCATGCCCATCAATTAGCCGTAACGATATCCCTGTAGCAGCTGGCGAAGCCTGCGTTCGGCTGCGAAGCAGTCGTCAATTCGGCGCACGCGGTTTGCCTGATGCACCGTGAGCACTGATTTTACGACTGCTGCGCAGCCGAACGCAGGCTTCGCCAGCTGCTACAAGGGGGGCGCGTTGTTCTTCAAAGAGGTCGATCAATTTTCTCGGGCACATCGCCGATCAGCATGAACAAGCGGAACAGCACCACGCTGACGAACAGTTGCAGGAAGCTGTGGGCGCTGTCGATCAGCAGGGAAATCACCGGGTTCTGCGGTTCCGGGTAGACCGCAAGGGTTGCGCCCTTGAGCACCCACAACGGGCCCATCACACAGAGAATGCACACCAGAATGCGCAGGAAGTTGCCGCGGGTCAGGCGCAGGCTTTCCTTCATCGCCGCCAGTGGCGCCAGGCCGCGCAGCACCAGCAGGTACTCGCCAAATGCCAGGGTCACCATCAGCCAGATGCCCGGCAGGAAATACAGCGACAGGCCGATCAGGATCAGCAGGGTGTTGAGCGCGGTGAGCAAGGCGAAGCGCGGCCACAGGTAGGCGGCCCTCGCCAGCAGGTCGCGATTGCGCGGCGATTCGCCGCGGCTACGGGCATCGAGAAACAGAATCAGCGCGGCGGTGTAAAGCGGATAAACCAGCAAGCCGACTATCACACTGATGCCGGGAAAGCTGTCCGGCTCTGTGGAGTGGTCGACCACTTGTTGCAACAGCGCCTCAAAGATCACCAGCGGCAGGCACAGCCGCACGATCTGGCCCAGATTGCGCTTGAAGAAATACAGAGAGTCACGCAGTACATCGAACGAATTCATCAGTCGGTATCGCAGGTTGGAAGCAGTGGCCCACTTTAACCGATGAAGCGCTTTGGGGCGCAAACGTAAACGTTCGGTAAAGACCATTGAAACATCCTGTATCAGCCTCCATTACGGATGAGCACCTTATCCACAGTGGATAAGGGCGACGATATTCCCGGCAATCTACGAGGTCGCCATGAACAGCGAAGAACAAACCCTGATCGATGGACTGTTTTCCCGGCTGCAACAGGCCGAAACGGACTCAGCCCCGCGCGACGCCCAGGCCGAGGCGCGGATCAAGGAACACCTGACTCGCCAGCCCGCGGCAGGCTATTTCATGACCCAGGCGATTCTGGTGCAAGAGGCTGCCATCAAGAGCCTCGACGAACAGAACAAACAACTCGCCCGGCAAGTCCAGCAATTGCAGGCCGAACTGCAACAGGCCAAAGCTCAGCCGGCTGCTGCGGCACCGACCAGCGGTGGCTTCTTGTCGAGCATCTTCGGTGGCGGTTCCCGTGATCCGCAGCCAGCGCCGACCCAAAGTCCACCCGCATCGAGCGGTGGCGGCTGGCGTGAACCGGCGCGGCCGTCGTTCAACTCGCAGCCACCTCAGCAAAACTTCGGTGCAGCGCCGCCTCAGCAGAATTACGCCCCGCAACAGCCTGCCGGCAGCAGCTTCCTCGGTGGTGCGCTGAAAACTGCCGCCGGCGTGGCCGGTGGTGTGATGCTGGCGCAAGGCATCAGCAGCCTGTTCCATCACAATCAGCAGCCGGAAGTGGTTGAAGTGATCAAGGAAGAACCGGCTCAGGTCAACGATCAGAGTGGTGATAACGGCTCGGGCGACGATCAGCGCGTGGCTGACAACTCCTATGATCAGGGCGGTTTCACCGACGCCGACTACAGCGATGACAGCTCATCGTTCTTCGGCGGCGACGACGATTCCTTCGTCTGATACGCCATTCGTCCGGAGCGCTGCGGCGCTTCGGGCCGATTATTCGCGGAACAATCCTTCAGGCTGGCATACTGGGCAACTTTTCGGGCCTGGTGCCTGATCCTGCCCGCGCTCCGGCGCGCCAACGAGGATGACCGGTGAAAAAAATCGCAGTGTTCGCCGATGTCCAGAACCTCTATTACACCGTGCGTCAGGCCTATGGTTGCCATTTCAACTATGCCGCGCTGTGGGCTGATATCAGCAAACAGGGCGAGATCGTCGAGGCCTATGCCTACGCGATCGATCGCGGCGACAGCAAACAACAGCAATTCCAGCAGATCCTGCGCAACCTCGGCTTCGTCGTGAAGCTCAAGCCCTACATCCAGCGCAGCGATGGCTCGGCCAAAGGCGACTGGGACGTGGGCATCACCCTCGACATCATGGACGCCGCCGATCATGTCGACGAAGTGGTGCTGGCCTCCGGTGACGGTGATTTCGACATGTTGCTGGAGCGCATCATCACCAAGCACGGGGTGCAAGCCGTGGCCTACGGCGTGCCGGGCCTGACGGCCAACTCGCTGATCCGCGCCGCCAGCCGCTACGTGCCGATCGAAGGCGCGTTGCTGCTCAAGAACTGATTTTTTACGGAGTTGAAACAGATTTGGAACGCATAGCAGTCATCGACTTTGAAACCACCGGGATCTCCCCGAGCAGCAGCTGCCGGGCCACAGAAATTGCCGTGGTGATCCTTGAACAGGGGCGCATCGTCGAGCGTTACCAAAGCCTGATGAATGCCGGCGTGCGCGTCCCGGCCTTCATCGAGCAACTCACCGGCATCAGCAACGCCATGCTGCGCACTGCGCCATCGGCCGAGCAGGTGATGAATGAGGTCAACGAATTCGTCGGCATCACACCGCTGCTGGCGCACAACGCCGCGTTTGACCAGAAGTTCTGGGACTTTGAGCTCGGTCGCATCAAGCGCACACGCTTGCAGAACTTTGCCTGCTCGCTGCTACTCGCCCGCCGTTTGATGCCCGCCGCGCCGAACCACAAACTCGGCACCCTCACCACGTTCGCCAACCTGCCCCACACCGGTAAAGCTCACCGGGCCATGGCCGATGCGGAGATGGCGGCCAATCTGACGGCGCATTTGGCGCAGGAACTGCGGCAGAAGCATGGGTTGCGCGAGTTGTCCCATGATCTGCTGGTCAGCTTGCAGAAAGTGCCGGCGGCGAAGATCAATGAGCACCTGAAGCGGCATCGCGGGTTCTGAAAACACCGCACCCCCGAACACCCTGACACCCGTAGGAGCTGTCGAGTGAAACGAGGCTGCGATCTTTTGATCTTGTTTCTTACAAAGCAAAGTCAAAAGATCGCAGCCTCGTTTCACTCGACAGCTCCTACAGAAGAACCATTTTTCCTTTCACATCCCCCGACGGCACGCGCTCGCGATGCAGGTTTATAGGGTGTTTAACGATGACTTTGATGTGACGATCTCCTACCCAATATTAGGAATTTGTCCGTCTTGCCCCGTACCTGTGGCATCGATAACCTCTCCAACGTCGCTGCCAATTCAGCGACCGGGTCTGCAAGCCCGCCGACAGTTTGTTATGAGACCACCGGCGCACCTATAATCGCGTCGCTTTAATGAGCGACCATCGATTTATGGTAGCTGTGTGCGGGAGACCTTCGGGTCTGCCGGGGTGGTCTCCTACTCGGTCTTGCAGACCCGCGCATAGCTGCCACCCATCATCTGCAAGTGATGCTGGCAGCTCCCACTTTCTCAGGAGATTCGCCATGATCAAAGTTACCCCCAATCCCCCTGAAGACTCTGCGCAATCAGTTGCGAGCGCAGCTCACTTCATCCCCAAAACATTCATCCGTCACCACATCCAGCTGCGAGCACTGTTACTGCATGCTGAGGCGTGGTTCTGCGCCCGCGATATCGGCCGGTTAATGGGCGTGGATATAAACGGCCGGCAAGCCCTCAAGCTCGACGCCGATCAACGTCGGATGGTGTGTTTGTCCGGAAGCGACGAACCTCAAGAGACATTGATGCTGAGTGAGTCCGGTGTATACGCGATGCTGGTCTATCACTACTGCCCGGAGAACCGGAATCTGCGGCGTTGGCTGACCCATCACGTGGTGCCGATGCTGCGGGACAGTGGCGGGGTTGCTTCGAATTAGGCGCCGAGTTTGCGCTTGATGGAATGGGCGGGGGGAACGTTAAGCCTGCTGCATTGGCGGACGGAACCATGGGTTCGTTTAAAAGATATGCCGTGTTTGTTGGGCGCCGGATATAGCGGCGTTCGCGGATTCTGACGATACCGCTGAACTTCTGTAGGAGCTGTCGAGTGAAACGAGGCTGCGATCTTTTGATCTTGTTTTTAAAGAGCAAAATCAAAAGATCGCAGCCTCGTTTCACTCGACAGCTCCTACGGGATCGCTATTTACCATTTCCTTCCAACTGCCCCAACGGCACGCGCTTCTCTATCGCGCTCGACAGCACAATCGACGTCTTGCTGAACCCGAACTTGGCGATCCGGTTAATCAACTCTTCCAGCTCCGGCATCGAACCCACCGCCGCCTGCATGATCACGCACGGATCGCCTGTAACCCGATGGCATTCGGTCAGTTGCGGGATTTTGATCAGGTCGTCGTAGGCCTTCTGATTACCGTGCTGGTTCAAACGCAGTTCGATCACGCACTGGATCGGCAAGCCAAGCTTGGCCATGTCGACTTTCGCCTGGTAACCCGTGATGACCCCGCAAGCTTCGAGTTTGGCGACGCGCTCGGCCACGGCCGGAGCGGACAGGTTCACTTTGCGCGCCAGGTCGGCGTAGGACGCACGACCGTTTTCCAACAGGGCGCTGAGGAGCATGCGGTCGTATTTGTCCATCGTCGTACTCCTGAAAATGACTGACTTTCGAAAACACGGTTTATGACGCAAATCTCCGTGTTTTGAAAAGTGTACTGGCGCTATAAACAGGTTTTGTAACTTATTTTACGCCGCTGGCCTTTCTAGAATAGCTGTTCACTTGTCTTGCCTACGAGCTGCCCCATGCCTGGCTTACGTCGTTTTCCCTTACCGTTGATCGCTGCCTTTTTCGCGTTGTACGTGATTTGGGGCTCGACTTACCTGGTGATTCGCATCGGCGTGGAGTACTGGCCGCCGTTGCTGCTCGCCGGTATCCGCTTCGTGATCGCCGGGACGTTGATGTATGCGTTCCTGCGTTGGCGCGGGGCGCCGGCACCGACTTGGGCGCAGTGGAAAGCCGCCGGGATCATCGGGATTTTGCTGCTGGCATGCGGTAACGGCGGGGTGAGCGTGGCCGAACACATGGGCGTCGCCTCGGGTGTGGCTGCGTTGGCGGTGGCGACGGTGCCGCTGTTTACCTTGCTCTGCGGATATTTCTGGGGCGCGCGTAATACCCGTCTCGAATGGGCCGGGATTGTGCTCGGGCTGATCGGCATTGCCATGCTCAACCTCGGTTCCAACCTGCAATCGAGCCCGCTGGGCGCCTTATTGCTGATTTTCGCGGCAGCTTCCTGGGCCTTCGGTTCGGTGTGGAGCAAACACCTGCCGCTGCCCCAGGGCGCGATGGCCAGCGCTGTGGAAATGCTGGTGGGCGGCGTGGTCCTGTTGATCGGCAGTGCACTGAGTGGTGAGCATCTGGAAGCCATGCCGCCGATCGAAGGTTGGGCGGCCCTGGCTTATCTGACTTTCTTTGGCTCGATCATCGCTTTCAACGCTTATATGTATGTGTTGAAAAACGTGCGGCCGGCGGCGGCCACCAGTTATGCCTACGTCAACCCGGCGGTGGCGGTGTTGCTGGGGATCGTGTTTGTCGGTGAGACCATTGGTATTGAAGAAGGACTGGCGATGCTGGTGATCATCAGTGCCGTGGTGTTGATCGGGTTGCCGCAGTGGCGTCGAACTCCCGTTCAACCTGCCGTAGCGGTGCCGACAGAATCCCGTGTGAATTAGGGTAAACTGCGCGCCATTGCACACTCGTTTTGCACAACCGCGCTGAATTTTCCTACGGTAATCCCATGACTTTCGCCACCCTTGGCCTGATCGAACCCTTGCTGCGCTCTCTCGAGACGCTCGGCTACCAGACCCCGACGCCGGTTCAGGCGCAAGCCATTCCGGCGGTGCTGGCCGGTCGCGACCTGATGGCCGCCGCCCAGACCGGGACTGGCAAGACCGCCGGCTTCGCGCTGCCGCTCCTGCAATTGCTGGCCATGGAAGGGCCGAAAGTGGCGTCTAACTCGGTGCGCGCACTGATCCTGGTGCCGACCCGCGAATTGGCCGAACAGGTTCACGAAGCCGTGCGTCAGTACGCCGAGAACCTGCCGTTGAGCACTTACGCGGTGTACGGCGGCGTCAGCATCAACCCGCAAATGATGAAGCTGCGCAAGGGTGTTGACGTGCTGGTGGCGACGCCGGGTCGTTTGCTCGACCTGTATCGCCAGAAGGCCCTCAAGTTCAATCAGCTGCAAACCCTGATTCTGGACGAAGCCGATCGCATGCTTGATCTGGGCTTCTCCGAGGAGCTGGGGAATATCTACCGCGTGCTGCCCAAGCAACGTCAGACGCTATTGTTCTCCGCGACTTTCTCCGACGCGATCCGCTTGCTGGCCGGACAAATGCTCAACGATCCACTGAGCATCGAAGTCAGCCCGCGCAACGTGGCCGCCAACACCGTCAAGCAATGGGTGGTGACGGTCGACAAGAAGCGCAAGCCGGAACTGTTCATCCATTTGCTGCGCAAGGGCAAGTGGAAGCAGGTGCTGGTGTTCGCCAAGACCCGCAACGGCGTAGACGCACTGGTGGAAAAGCTTCAGGGCCTGGGCATCAATGCCGACGGCATCCACGGCGACAAACCTCAGGCAACCCGCCAGCGTGCACTGGACCGTTTCAAGGCCAGTGAAGTGCAGATTCTTGTGGCCACCGACGTTGCGGCCCGTGGTCTGGATATCGAAGATTTGCCATTGGTGGTCAACTTCGACCTGCCGATCGTGGCTGAGGACTACATCCACCGGATCGGTCGTACCGGACGCGCGGGTGCATCCGGGCAGGCGATTTCGCTGGTCTGCGCCGATGAAGTGAATCTGCTGTCGGCCATCGAGACGTTGACCCGTCAGACATTGCCTCGTCAGATGGAACATGACTTCGAGCCTGAGCACCGGGTGCCGGATACCGATGCCAGCGGTCAGGTCGTCAAGAAGCCGAAAAAACCGAAGAAGCCGAAGACCTCCAGTGGCGGTAAACGCAATCTGGGCAAGTGGGTTGAGAGCGGTGATGCGTCGGCGCCGGAGCCTTCGATCAAGCCTGTGCGGAAGGTGCCGGTGTTCAATACCGGGCCGCGTAAGAAGAAGCCTTAATATTCGCTGCGCCGGCTAGACCGCTATCGCGAGCAAGCTCGCTCCCACATTTGACCGAGTTCTTTCAGAAAGAATGCAATCAGTGTGGGAGCGAGCTTGCTCGCGATGGCCGCGCCTCAGTCCTCAGTCCTCAGTCCTTGCGCTTCAACCACTCCACCATCCCCAACCCCGCCGCTCGCCCACTGGCGAAACACGCGGTCAGCAGATAGCCCCCCGTCGGCGCTTCCCAATCCAGCATTTCCCCCGCGCAGAACACGCCAGGCAGTTGCTTGAGCATCGAACGTTCATCCATCGCTTCGAACATCACACCACCCGCGCTGCTGATGGCCTCGTCCAGTGGGCGGGTTTTCACCAACGTCAGTGGCATCGCCTTGATCGCTTTGGCCAGCAGCGCCGGATCGGCGAAGCATTCGGCCGGAGTGAGTTCGCGCAGCAACGCCGCTTTCACACCATCGATCCCGAGCTGGCTGTGCAGATGTTTAGCCATGGAGCGTGAACCGCGTGGTCTGCTCAGTGCAGCCTGAACCTTATCCACAGGCCTGCCCGGCAACAGGTCCAGGTGAATGGTTGCCGAGGCGTGCTGATTGATGGCTTCGCGGATCGGCGCCGACAAGGCGTAGATCAAACTGCCTTCAATCCCGGTTGCCGTGATCACACATTCCCCGAGCCGTGGGACATCGTCATTGAGGCCAATGGCGATGTTTTTCAGCGGTGCGCCGGCGAATTTGCTGACCATCAACTCGCTCCAGGCCTGCACCTCGAAGCCGCAATTACTCGGTTGCAGCGGCGCGAGTCCTACGCCGCGTTGTTCCAGTGGCAGCATCCAGGCGCCGTCCGATCCGAGGCGCGACCAGCTGCCGCCGCCGAGGGCCAGCAAGGTTGCGTCAGGTTTGACGGTTTTTTCGCCCTCGGGGCTGTCGATACGTAATCCACCGGTCTCATCCCAGCCGAGCCAGCGGTGACGGGTGTGGATAACGACGCCGCTGTCTCGCAGACGTTTGAGCCAGGCGCGCAACAGGGGGGCGGCTTTCATGTCTGTAGGAAAGACTCGCCCGGAGCTGCCGATAAAGGTTTCGATGCCCAGCTCATGAATCCATTGGCATAACGCTTCGGCCCCGAAACCTCGCAACAGCGGTGCAATCTGCGGAGCGCGTTCGGCGTAGCGTGAGAGAAACGCCGGGTAGGCTTCGGAATGGGTGATGTTCATGCCACCCACGCCGGCCAGCAGGAATTTCCGCCCTACCGAAGGCATGCCGTCGTACAGATCAACCTTGATCCCGGCCTGGCTCAGCACTTCAGCCGCAATCAACCCGGCGGGGCCGCCGCCGATGATGGCGACGTGGGGGGAGTGAGTGACGGAAGATTGGGTCATGGGAAGCGCTGCGGTATGGCGGAATAAGCCGCGCATTCTACCAGCACAGATCTATGTGGGAGCGGGCTTGCTCGCGAAAGCGATTTAACATGCAACATTGATGTCGACTGATACACCGCTTTCGCGAGCAAGCCCGCTCCCACATTGGAACTGTGTCGTTTCAAATGGCTGGTTAAAAAACAACCACCCCTTTACAGGCTATATGCAGCATGGCCTGTAGGACCTTTCACTCAGGTTATCCACAGGCAGTTCCACAGGCATTGTGGGTAAAGACTCACACCTCAATGACAACCTGATGACTGCCAGACCCGTTGCGCACTGTGATGGAGGATTCCATGACGGCGCGCCAACGCCTTGCGGTCCTTGCTGTAGCCGCCGCCGATCACTCCGACCACCGGAATATCCCGGCCCAGGCAATGACGCATCACGCTTTCATCCCTGGCGGCAACGCCTTCGTCTGTCAGTTTCAGGTAGCCGAGCGCGTCATCTTTATGCACATCGACGCCGGCGTCATACAGCACAAGGTCAGGTTGGTAGAGCGGCAGTAAATAGTTGAGCGCATCGTCCACCACCTTCAGGTAATCGGCATCGCCCAACCCCATGGGCAGTGGAATGTCCCAGTCACTTTCGGCCTTGCGTGCAGGAAAATTCTTTTCGCAGTGCAGGGAAACGGTCACCGCGTCCGGGGTGTTGTGCAGAATCCGTGCAGTCCCGTCGCCCTGATGCACGTCGCAGTCGAAGATCAGCACCCGATTCACTCGGCCGCTTTCCAGCAGGAAATGGCTGATCACGGCCAGGTCATTGAAGATGCAGAACCCGGCAGGATGGTCGTAGTGAGCGTGATGGGTGCCTCCGGCCAAGTGACAGGCCAAACCATGTTCCAGCGCCTGCTCGGCCGCCAGCAGCGAGCCGCCAACCGCACGTACTGTGCGCCTGGCCAGAGCTTCGCTCCACGGTAGGCCGAGGCGCCGCTGGTCTTCGCGGGACAACTCGCCGCCCATGTAGCGTTCGATATACGCAGGGTCATGTGCGAGCGCGAGAATCTCTGGCGGGCAGAGGTCGGGGCGCAGCAGGTCAGCGTCGCGGGTCAGCCCGCTGTCCACCAGGTGATCGCGCAGCAGGCGAAACTTGTCCATGGGGAAGCGATGATCCGCCGGGAACTCGGGGCTGTAGTCTTCGTGGTAGATCAGGGGCAGGGGCATGGCTGATTTATACAGGACGGTAGGTAGGAATGAGTGAAGGATCCTACCAGCGATGTAGACTTGCGGCATGGGAACGGGGGGCACGATGGAACCGATACTGGAGCTCGAGAGCGCGCGACTGCTGTTGCGGCAGTGGCGCGATGAGGATTTGCCGGAGTTTGCGGCGATGTGCGCCGATCCACAGGTGATGCGATATTTTCCGGCGCCTTTAAGTCGTCTGGAAAGTGCTTCGCTTATCGGACGGATTCGCGGCCATTTTGCCGAGCATGGCTTCGGTCTCTGGGCGCTGGAACGCAAGGACACCGGGGCATTTATCGGTTTTACCGGGCTCGCAGAGGTCGGCTTCGACACGCGTTTTACCCCGGCCACCGAAATCGGCTGGCGCCTGGCTCGCGAGCACTGGGGCCTTGGCTACGCCAGTGAAGCGGCGTGGACCGCTCTACGCTGCGGGTTTGACCGGTTGGCGCTGAAAGAAGTCGTGTCCTTCACCACTGAAACCAACACGCCGTCGCAGAAAGTCATGCAGGCCATCGGCATGCACCATGATTCAGCCGATGATTTCGACCACCCGATGCTCGCGGCCGATCATCCCCTGCGTCACCATGCGCTGTACCGCATCACCCGTGAACAATGGCTGCAAACCTTGCATGGATAAGCCGGCACGGACGTTTACAATGGCTCCCATGGGCCCTGGCCAGAAATTGAATCGACCGTCGCAGCCAAGACTGCGCGGCATGCGTTGTGTGAGGAGAGTCTGAATGAGCCAAGTGTTGGATGATCTGGTTGACCTGCTGACCCTGGAACCGATTGAAGAAAACCTGTTTCGTGGCCGCAGCCAGGACCTGGGTTTTCGTCAGCTGTTCGGTGGTCAGGTGATCGGTCAGTCCCTGTCGGCGGCCAGTCAGACGGTCGAAGAAGCGCGCCACGTGCATTCGATGCACGGCTATTTCCTGCGTCCGGGCGACTCCGCGTTGCCTGTGGTTTATCAGGTTGATCGGGTGCGCGACGGTGGCAGTTTCAGCACGCGCCGGGTGACGGCGATCCAGAAGGGCAACCCGATTTTCACCTGCAGTGCGTCGTTCCAGTACGACGAAGAAGGCTTCCAGCATCAGTCCGAGATGCCAACCGTGGTCGGCCCGGAAAACCTGCCGTCAGAGCTGGAGCTTGCTCAGCAGCGTGCGCACCTGATTCCCGAGCACATGCGTGAAAAGTTGCTGTGCCCGAAACCGATCGAGTTCCGACCGATCACCGAGAAAGATCCCTACAACCCGCAGCCGTCCGATCCGATCAAGTACGTCTGGTTTCGCGCCGACGGTGCCTTGGCCGATTCTCCGGCGCTGCATAAATACTTGCTGGCCTACGCCTCGGATTTCGGCCTGTTGACCACGTCGATGCAGCCCCATGGCAAATCGGTCTGGCAGAAAGACATGCAGGTTGCCAGTCTCGATCACGCGCTGTGGTTCCATCAGGATCTACGTGCCGATGATTGGTTGCTGTATGCGATGGACAGTCCTTGGGCGGGCAACTCGCGCGGTTTCTCCCGTGGCAGCGTGTTCAACCGCGCCGGGCAATTGGTGGCGTCGGTCACGCAGGAAGGCCTGATTCGCCACCGCAAGGATTGGGCATGAGCCTGGCCGAGGTGCGGCACTGGGTGTTCGACATGGACGGCACCCTGACGGTGGCCGTGCATGACTTCGCGGCGATCCGCGTGGCGTTGGCCATTCCTGCCGAAGACGACATCCTGACCCACCTCGCCGCGCTGCCAGCCGATGAAGCCGCCGCCAAACATGCGTGGTTGCTGGAACACGAACGAGACCTGGCACTGGGTTCGAAAGCAGCACCGGGCGCAGTAGAACTGGTGCGTGAACTGGCCGGGCGCGGTTATCGCCTGGGCATTCTCACGCGCAATGCACGCGAACTGGCGCACGTCACGCTGGAGGCGATCGGCTTGGCCGACTGCTTTGCGGTGGAGGATGTGCTGGGCCGTGATGAAGCGCCACCAAAACCGCATCCCGGTGGTTTGCTAAAGTTGGCCCAGGCCTGGAATGTCCCGGCCAGTGAGATGGTGATGGTCGGTGACTACCGCTTTGATCTGGATTGCGGTCGGGCGGCAGGGGCGCGGACGGTGTTGGTGAACCTGCCCGATAATCCCTGGCCTGAGTTGGCGGACTGGCATGCGGCGGATTGTGTGGTGTTGCGGCAGATGCTTTCGGCTTGAGATTCAAAATCAAAAGATCGCAGCCTTCGGCAGCTCCTACAGTGGAATCGTGTACATCTGTAGGAGCTGCCGAAGGCTGCGATCTTTTTGCTTTTATTGAAACAACGCTTTCTGCCCCTGCGGCGAGTTAAACATCCCATCCCCATCATGCCCGACCCCGGGCACTTCAATCAGTTGCTGATTCAAACCTTGAGGATGCAGCCGCTTCAGATAAGCAAAATAATTACGCCCACGAGCCAATCGATTGGCTCCCTGAGCTTGGGCCTCACAGCTTTTATCCAGCGCCGGCTGCTTCGGGTCGCTGTCCTGCTGCCCGAGTAGATAAACGACATCGCGTTTGACGTAGTTTTCCTCCAACTGCTTGGCGGTTTGCCCTACGGCATAAGCGGGTAAATCCACCAGTCCATATTTCCAGCGATTGAAATTCGGGCAACCGGCGTGTTTGAACGCCGCCGGCCGTCGCTCATCGAAATACGCATAAGACGACGGGTTGGCAATGATGTAACGCACCTGTATGTCGGCCGCCTTGAGCGCTGGCTGATCGTGGCCCAGCAACGCGTATCGCTGCACCACCTGAGCGCCACCGGAGTGACCGGCAATGACAATCTGCTTCACGTCCGGAAACTGTTTTCGATCGCCGATTCGGGCGATGATTTCGTCGAGCGCCGCGTAGGAACTCAGGGAAAACGGAGCGGTGGATAAACCGCCCGCCATCCAGTCATTGCCCTGCCAGCGCAATACGCTGTCAGCCACGGGATGGGCCGAGATGTCGGTTTCATTGAGAAATTGCGGGGCGAGCACCAAGGTGGTCGCGCTTTGCCCGGCCTGTTCGGCCGCGCGCTCGGCGCTCTGGCGATAGGTATCGGCATTGCGCAATCGACCATGGATGATGATCAGCACGCGTTCGATTTTCTTCGGCGCCGGGCCGATGCCCACCGCGATTTCACCTGCAGTCAGCAGCAGGCGTCCGGGGCTGACCTCCTTGACCGCATGCTCGGCAGCCTGGGCGCTTGCGCAGGTGATCAGTAGAGCTAACAGCCACTTATTCATTTATAGGTTTTTCGCTGCAAAGGTATCGCACTGGCCGACCTGGCCTTGCGCGAATCCGGTTTTGAACCAGCGCACCCTTTGCGCCGACGTACCATGAGTAAACGAGTCCGGCACCACACGACCCTGACCTTGCTGTTGCAAGCGGTCATCGCCAATGGCATTGGCGGCGTTCAAGGCTTCTTCGATGTCACCGGGCTCCAGCCAGTTCAGCCGTTTCTGCGCATTGTTGGCCCAGACTCCGGCCAGGCAATCGGCCTGCAGTTCCTGGCGTACCAGCAAACCGCCGTCGCCTTCCATCTGCCGACCCTGTTGGCGGGCGGTCTGAATTTTCGCTGAAACGCCGAGCAAGGTCTGCACATGGTGTCCGACTTCGTGAGCGATCACGTAGGCCTGAGCGAAGTCGCCAGCAGCGGAAAAACGTTGGGACATTTCCTGGAAGAAACTCATGTCCAGGTAGACCTTCTGGTCCGCCGGGCAATAGAACGGGCCGGTCGCCGAAGAGGCCAGGCCGCACGCCGAGTTGACGCGGCCACTGAACAGTACCAGGGTCGGGTTCTTATATTGACGACCGGCCTGCTGGAAAATCTGACCCCAAGTGTCCTCGGTATCACCGAGGATCGAGCGCACGAACTCGGCTCCTTCATCAGTGGCCGGCGGTGCCTTGCGGGTTTGAGTCGGGGCCGGTGCCGATTGCTCGCTCATTTGCCCGGTCAGTTGCCCGAGGATTTGCATCGGGTCCTGGCCGGTGATCCAGCCGATCCCGACGATCAAGATAATTGCCATCAGGCTCAGGCCCTTGCCGCCACCGAAGCGCATCCCGCCACCACCGCCGCCAGAATCATCACCACGGGCATCGACCACGTTGTCGCTGCGTCGGCCTTTTTTCCATAGCATGTGGGAATCCTCTGAATGTCCGTGGGGATGAGTGTTGCTGCTGAGTGGGAGCGGCGCCAGTCCGGTCGTCCATCTTTTGTTGCGCGCAGGAGCCTTCCCGGCAACCAGTGGTGGGTTGCCGGGAATACTCCAGACTCGTATTGAACACGGACAACCCATCTAATTCCTTCAGGCGACGGGTTTTTATCGGGCAGGCGACGGCCCGTATCGGAAATTATTTGTCGAGCACGGTTGCCGGACTGCGGGTTCCAGATTTCGCATTACTTGGTTTGTCTTTTAGAATCTGGAAAATTCAGTGTGGACCCTCCCATGGCCGGCAGTCAGATCGAACGTGTTCTCAGTGTGCTGGAAAGCCTCACCAGTGACCCCCGCGGGCTGCAGATGCAGGCATTGGCAGAGCAACTCGACATTCCAAAAAGCGCGACTCACCGCTTACTCGCCGAGCTGATTCGCCTGGGCTACGTGCGGCAGAATCCAGAGAATTTGCGCTATCACTTGTCGACCAAACTGGTGGCAATGGGGTTCCGCTATCTGTCGAGCAGCGGCGCCGATATCGTGCAGCCGGTGCTTGATCGTCTGGCCCATGAAACCGGAGAACTGGTGCGTCTAGGCATTATCGAAGGTGAACGGCAGATCTGGATTGCCAAATCCCAGGGCGCCCGTTCGGGGTTGCGTTACGACCCGGACATGGGCCGCGACGCGCCATTGTTTTATACCGCATCAGGCCATGCCTGGTTGGCGTGCATGAGCGATGCTGAAGCCTTGTCGCTGGTAGAGCGCCAGGGTGATGAACGGCCCAAAGACCTCGGGCCGAAGGCTCCGCGTTCCAACATTGAATTGCTGGAACGGCTGCGGCTGGCGCGGGAGCAGGGCTATGCCTGGGTCGAGGAAAGTTCGGCTGTGGGCACTTCAGCGATTGCGGCAGTGGTGCGGCACCCAAGTGATGGGCGGGTAATCGGCGTATTGAGTATTGCTGGCCCAAGCGCGCGGATGCCGGGGGCTCGACTACATGAGTTGGCGCCACTGTTGTTGAAAGTTACCGAAGAGTTGTCAGCAGCAAGTCTGGCTTCTGAGATGTTTAACTAACGGCAGTAAATCCTTGCTCTGCAATTCGTGTGCGTTGTTCGCCCACTTTTACTGTGTGGCTATGTGAGAATCTGGAACCGGGTTCTAAATTATTGGAACTCGCGAAGCACAAGGAAAACCACATGACCGTCAGCACTCCGCTCTCCGGCGTAAACCAACCCTTCAAAGGGATCCTGCTGATCGTCGTTGCGACTTTCCTGTTTTCCAGCCACGACGCCTTTTCGAAATACCTCTCAGGGTTCTATCCGATCGTCATGGTGGTCTGGGCCCGATATCTGGTTCACACCTTACTCATGGCCGGGATTTTTCTGCCGCAATCCGGGCTGGGTGTCCTGCGAACCAAACGGCCGTTACTTCAGCTGTTGCGGGCGTTGTGCCTGCTGGGCACCAGTCTGTTTTTCACCACCGGCTTACAGTACATCCCCTTGGCCGAAGCCACGGCGGTCAACTTTCTTGCACCGGTTCTGGTGACTGCGCTGTCGGTGCCACTGCTTCGCGAGCACGTCACGCGTGGCCAGTGGATTGCGGTGATTTGCGGCTTCATCGGCGTGTTGATCATCGTCCATCCCGGCGGAGAACTCTTTACCCCGGCGGTGTTGCTGCCGCTCTGCTCGGCGCTGTTTTTCTGCTTCTATCAGTTGCTCACCCGCAAGCTCAGCAACATCGATAGCCCAACCACCAGCAACTTCTTCGCCGGGCTGTGCAACACGCTGGTGATGAGCGCGCTGGTGCCATTCTTTTGGCAAGTACCCAGCCTGGGCCATGGATTCATGATGGTGGCGCTGGGCGCCTGCGGGATGACGGCTCACCTGTTTCTGGCGCAAGCCTTCCGTCACGCCGCCCCTGCGTTGTTGGCGCCGTTCGGTTATTGCCAGATTGTCTTTGCTGGTTTGTTGGGTTGGTTGCTGTTTTCTCACACGCCGACGCTGACCACGGTGGTCGGGATCGCGGTAATTTGCTGCAGCGGGTTGGCAGCAGCCTGGCAGCAGAGTCGTCGGTGAGAGAAGCAGGGCAGGCCTGGAATCAGGCCTGCCGGGGGAAGGGTTTTACGGGGTGACGGTAGGAATCTTGCGCGGTGCCATGAAGTACATCCAGATCAGCGCGATGAAGTACATCGCCGGAATCATGGTGAACAGCACGGTGTAGTTGTTGTTGGTGACCGTCAGAATGTGGCCGACCAACTGGGTCATGAACATCCCTCCGATAGCCGCGCACATGCCACCGAAGCCGAACACCGTGCTCATCATGTGTTTAGGCGTGTAGTCCATCACCAGGCTCCAGATGTTCGCGGTCCAGGCCTGGTGCGCACCGATGGCCAGGGAGATGGCGAACACCGCGACCCACAGACTGCTCGAGCCCGCCGCCATGATCACGCCGACGATGCAGCAGGCGAACAGGAACATGGACATCAGCCGCGCCTTGATCGGGTTGACACCACGGCCGATCAGGAACGAGGACAGGATCCCGCCGCCGACGCTGCCGAAATCGGCAGTGAGGTAAATGATGATCAGCGGGATACCCATCTGGGTCACGTTGATCCCCAGGTTGTATTGCTGATTGAGGAACGGCGGCAGCCAGTAGAGGTAGAACCAGAACACCGGCGCGGTGATCGCGTAAGCCAGGGCGAAGGCCCAGGTGCCACGCATGCGCAGGATTTTCGAGAACGGTACGCGGGATTGTTCCGGCTCTACTTCCTTCTGGATGTAATCCAATTCCGATTGTTTAACGCTCGGGTGATCTTCCGGGTTGAAGTACTTCAAGCCCCAGAACAGCAACCAGATCCCGCCCAGTGACGACATGCACAGGAACGCGGCCTGCCAGCCCCAGACGTGGAGGATCAGCGGCAACAACATGGGGGTGAACATCGCACCGACGTTGGTCCCGGCGTTGAAGATGCCGGTGGCCACGGCGCGTTCGCCGGCCGGGAACCACAACCGGGTGGTCTTCACGCACGCCGGGTAGTTGGCGGCTTCCGTCAGTCCCAGAATGAATCGGCAGACCATGAAGCCAACGGCCGAAGTGGCCAGGCCATGGGCGCCGGTCGCCAGGCTCCAGAGCAGCACGGCGAAGAAGAACACGCGCTTGACGCCGACCCGATCAATCAACCGGCCTTGCAGCACGAAACCGATGGCGTAGCCGACCTGGAACCAGAAGTTGATGTTGGCGTAGTCCATCGCCGTCCAGCTCATTTCCTTGGCGAGGATAGGCTGCATCACGCCGAGGGCGGCGCGGTCGATGTAGTTCAGGGTGGTGGCGAAGAACACCAGCGCCAGCATGCCCCAACGGGTTTTGCCGACCGCCATGGCGCCGCGGATTTTATCGCCGATGCCGCCAGTGGCAGGAGTCATGGAGGAACGCTCCACGGGAGAGCTTTGAGAAGGAGTCATGTAGGCCACCGATTATTTTTATGTGGTGTTCTGGGTCTTTGGTAACCGGGTCCTGTTGTTTACGGCCGGACCCAATGTGGCGTTGATGTTGCGCAGTGGACGAAAAATCGTCAATTCGCCGAGGGGCATTGTGTTCGATAATCGCACGCAAAACTAACCGGATAGTACACTTTGAATTGCTGTGCGGGATCTTGCGTCCAATAATTCACCCCAAGATAAACGCGATCCCTGTAGGAGCTGTCGAGTGAAACGAGGCTGCGATCTTTTGATCTTAAAAACCAGCATCAAAAGATCGCAGCCTTCGGCAGCTCCTACATAAAAGCAAAGCGTGCAATGCCCCTAACAAGATTGTCTCCACCACCGGGAGTCGAAATATGCAGCGTTCCATTGCCACCGTGTCCTTGAGCGGTACCCTGCCGGAAAAACTTGAAGCCATCGCCGCCGCCGGTTTCGACGGGGTGGAGATTTTCGAGAACGACCTTCTCTACTACGATGGCAGCCCGCGGGAAATCAAACAGATGTGCGCCGATCTCGGGATCGCGATCACGCTGTTTCAACCCTTCCGGGATTTCGAGGGCTGCCGCCGCGACCGCCTGCCGCGCAACCTGGAGCGGGCCGAGCGCAAGTTCGACCTGATGCAGGAACTGGGCACGGACCTGGTGCTGGTGTGCAGCAACGCCTCGGCCGACGCCATCGGCGATGAGCAGATTTTAGTCGACGACTTGCGCCTGCTGGCCGAACACGCCGGTGCTCGTGGTTTGCGGATCGGCTATGAAGCGCTGGCCTGGGGCCGCCACGTGAACACTTATCAACAGGTGTGGAACATCGTCCGTCAGGCTGATCATCCAAACCTCGGCGTGTTACTGGACAGCTTTCACACGCTGTCGCTCAAGGGGGATCCGAGCGCGATTGCCGAGATTCCCGGCGACAAGATTTTCTTCGTGCAAATGGCCGACGCGCCGATCCTGGCCATGGACGTGCTGGAGTGGAGCCGGCATTTCCGCTGTTTCCCGGGCCAGGGTGAATTCGATCTGCCGGGTTTCCTGGCGCCGATCATCAAGAGCGGTTACACCGGGCCGTTGTCGCTGGAGATCTTCAACGACGGCTTCCGCGCCGCGCCGCCACGGGCCAATGCCGCCGACGGTTTGCGCTCGTTGCTGTACCTGGAAGAGAAAACCCGCGAGCGTTTGGCGCAGGAAACCAAACCAACGGTCAGCCCCGACATTCTTTTCGAGACGCCCAAGGCCAGTGAGTACAACGGCATCGAGTTTCTTGAATTCGCCGTGGACGAAAGCCTTGGCGCCAAGCTGTCCCATTGGCTGGAGCGGCTGGGTTTTGTCAAAGCCGGCCAGCATCGTTCCAAGAGCGTGAGCCTGCTGCGTCAGGGTGATATCAACCTGATCCTCAACTCCGAGCCTTACTCGTTCGCCCACAGTTTTTTCGAAGCTCATGGCCCCTCGTTGTGCGCCACCGCCGTGCGGGTCAAGGACAGCGCCAGTGCGCTGGCCCGGGCCGTGGCTTACAAAGGCCAACCGTATCGCGGACTGGTCGGCCCCAATGAGCTGGAGCTCGCCGCGGTGCGCGCGCCGGATGGCAGTCTGATTTATCTGGTGGACCAGGACGCCGACGTCTACGGCACCGACTTCAATCTGCAGCCCGCCGCCGTGGCCAGTGGCGGCCTCAAGCGCATCGACCACATGGCCATGGCGCTGCCGGCCGACAGCCTCGACAGTTGGGTGCTGTTCTATAAAAGCCTGCTGGATTTCGAAGCCGACGATGAAGTGGTGCTGCCTGATCCGTATGGCCTGGTGAAGAGTCGGGCGCTGCGCAGCCGGGACAGTTCGATCCGCTTGCCGCTGAACATTTCCGAGAACCGTAACACCGCCATCTCACATGCGCTGTCGAGTTATCGCGGCTCCGGCGTGCATCACATCGCCTTCGATTGCGACGATATCTTTGCTGAAGTCAGCCGGGCCAAGGAGGCGGGCGTACCGTTGCTGGATATCCCGCTCAATTACTACGATGACCTCGCCGCGCGGTTCGATTTCGACGACGAATTCCTCAGCGAACTGGCCTATTACAACGTGCTCTACGACCGCGATGCCCAGGGTGGCGAGCTGTTCCATGTGTATACCGAACCGTTTGAAGGGCGGTTCTTCTTTGAGATCATCCAGCGCCAGAACGGTTACGCAGGTTACGGCGCGGCCAACGTCGCGGTGCGACTGGCGGCGATGGCAAAATCCCGCAGTGGTGCCGTACGTCAGGCAAAGTTGTAGGAAAATCGTAAACACGGGTACAAACCGCCGCCGCGCGACTTCCTTCACTGTGCGGCGCGGCCCATAATCGCCAACCTGTGCAGTGATGGCCGTGAGCCCGCAATGACGATAACTTCAGAACTCTCCGCCGCGCCCGACGAACCGATTGTCGAGCCGCGCAAGAGTCGCAAAAACAACCCGGAAAAGACCCGCGAGAACATCCTTCAAGAAGCCATTGTCGAGTTCGTCCAGCAGGGGCTTTCCGGCGCTCGCGTCGATGCGATCGCCGAGCGCATCCACACCTCCAAACGCATGATCTATTACTACTTCGGCAGTAAGGAACAGCTCTACGTCGAGGTGCTGGAGAAGCTCTACGGCGATATCCGCAGCACCGAAAACCGTCTGCACCTGACCGAACTTGCGCCGGTGGAAGCGATTCGGCGGCTGGTGGAGTTCACTTTCGACCACCATGATCGCAACGTCGACTTTGTGCGTATCGTCAGCATCGAGAACATTCACAACGCTGAATTCGTGAAGCGCTCCGATGCGATCAAGGCGATGAACAACACCATCCTCGATTCACTGGGCGAGATTTTGCGTCGCGGTGCTGAGGAAGGCGTATTCCGCGCGGGGCTCGAGCCGTTGGATGTGCATCTGCTGATCAGCTCGTTCTGTTTCTATCGCGTGTCGAACCGCCATACTTTCGGTGAGATCTTTCAGGTCGACTTGCCGGACGAAAGCATCAAGCAGCGTCATCGTGAGATGATTTGCGAGTCGGTTTTGCGGTATCTGCAGGCTTGATTCATTTTAAAAGATCGCAGCCTGCGGCAGCTCCTACAGAATGTACGCCATCCAGTGTAGGAGCTGCCGCAGGCTGCGATCTTTTGATGTTTAACCATTCATGCTCTGAAAATGCTCAAGCATCCGCTGCGCATCCGGCACCACGCCGCTGAACAACTCGAACGCCTTCACCGCCTGAAACACGGCCATGTTGCCGCCATCCAGCGTTCGGCAACCCAACGCGCGGGCGTTGCGCAGCAGTTCGGTTTCCAGCGGGAAGTAAACGATCTCCGCCACCCATAACTCACCTCGCAGCAGTTCCATCGGTACGGGCATGCCCGGCAGTTTTTTCATGCCCATGGGGGTGGTGTTCACCAGGCCGTCAGCCTGGGCCAGGGTGCTCGGCAAGTCATGGCCCGCCACAGCCCGGCCGACGCCGAAATGTTGATTGAGATTGTCCGCCAGGCTCTGGGCGCGGCTGATCTCCACGTCGAAAATGTTCAGCAGCCGTACGCCTTCACTCAGTAGGGCATGGGCCACTGCCGCGCCCGCGCCACCGGCGCCCATTTGCACGACGCGCTCAAGGGCAACGCCCTTCAAGCCACGACGGAAACCTTCGGCGAAGCCCAGGCAATCGGTGTTGTGGCCGATGCGTTTACCGTCCTTCAGCACGACCGTGTTCACCGCCCCAATGCCGCGGGCTTCTGGTGACAACTCGTCGAGCAG
Source organism: Pseudomonas sp. ACM7 (assembly GCF_004136015.1). NCBI lineage: Bacteria > Pseudomonadati > Pseudomonadota > Gammaproteobacteria > Pseudomonadales > Pseudomonadaceae > Pseudomonas > Pseudomonas sp. ACM7. The sequence continues at coordinate 3,628,206 of NZ_CP024866.1, forward strand.
CGGGATGATCGTCTGCTTGCACGGAAAGGTGATGTTCAGGCCTGTGAAGTTCATCCGCTCGGCGGCCATCAACAGGTCGGGCAGGGTGTCGCTGTCGAGTTTCAACTGGTCCAGATCGATCAGGCGATAGAGGTAACGCAAACCCTGGGCATCGCCTTCATGCTCGTGCAGCGCCGGGGTGCGAGAAGCCTGGATGCCGGCGCCGATCAGTCCGGCCAGTACAGCGTTGGTCTGAGTCACGGCGTTCACCCCTTCAAACGTTGGCTGAAATGTTCCAGCGCCAGGCGATAGCCGTGGCTGCCGAAACCGGCCATCACCGCCGTGGCGATGGCCGACACAAAAGAGTGGTGGCGAAAGGGCTCGCGGGCATGAACGTTGGACAGGTGGACTTCGATCACCGGCAGTTCGCTGGCGACTAACGCATCGCGGATCGCGACTGAGGTGTGGGTCCAGGCAGCCGGGTTGATGACGATCCCGGCGCAACGCCCGCGCGCGGCGTGAATCCAGTCGAGTAGTTCGCCTTCATGATTGGTCTGGCGAAACTCCACCGCCAGGCCGAACTCTTCGGCGGCACGACCGCACATCGCTGAGATGTCGGCCAGGGTTTCGTGGCCGTAAGTCGCCGGCTCACGGGTGCCGAGCAGGTTCAAATTGGGGCCGTTGAGCACCAGAACGATAGGGGGCATCGGAGTCTCTCCACTTATTATTTTTGGCATTGGCCGAGGGTTTCAGCCTGTGGAGATAAATTGTACTAGCTGGTTAATTTGGTCAATTGAAGAGGCGACTCGCAGGGTTTTTGTGTGCGGTGATCGGACGGTTTCGGCTTTTCAGCGGGGCAGATGTTCCACTAGAAAATCGATGAACGCCCTCAATCGCAACGGCATATGGCGGGTTTGCGGGTAGAGCAGGGTGAACGGTCGCGAGCGTCCGCCATACGGCTTGAGCACTTCCACCAGCGAACCATCTGCCAGTTCGTTTTCGACGATGAAGCGATAGGTCTGAAACAATCCCGCCCCGTGTTTGGCCAGGGTCACGCCGCCCAGCACATCGTCGGAACAACTGAGATTGCCCTCGGCCAGAATCTCCCGGTGCACGCCATTGTCGTTGAACAGCCAGGCAATCCGTCGACCGCTGCTGGGCAATTCGTACTGGATGCACTCGTGCTGTTTAAGATCATCCAGCGTGTGTGGAATGCCCGCGTGCTTGAGGTAGTCAGGACTGGCAATCATCACCAGCGCGGCGTCTTCCAACTGTCGGGCGATCAGGCCGGAATCCGGAATCGCCCGCACGCGGATCGCCATGTCATAGCCTTCGCCGACGAAATCGATGTTGCGATTGCTGATGTGCGACTCGACCTTCACCGCCGGAAAGCGAGCCCGAAATGCCGGCAACAACGGCAAAATCCGGTGATGGGCATAGGTGGTGGGAATGCTGATGCGCAAGGTGCCAGACGGCTGTTGCTGCTGACCCATGACCTCACGCTGGGCCTCGACCAGTTGTGCCAGCGCCTGGCGACATTCCTCGTAGTAACGTCGACCACTGTCGGTCAGTTTGACGCTGCGGGTGGTGCGGGCGAACAACCGCACGCCCAGGCGTTCTTCCATGCGCGACACTGAGCGGCTCACGGCTGCGGGCGTCACGCCAGCCACCAGCGCGGCGGCGGTAAAACTGCCGGCTTCGGCGGCCAGACAAAACAGTTCGATGCTGCCCAGCTGAAGATCGTCGAATTGTCGCTGCATGATTGATTACACCGGGGATCAAATGAAGTGTGTGAGTCAGTATTTATCAGATGCCTGCACACAGATACAGAGAGTTGGTGATGAGCAGCGGCAAGCACTAAGCCTTTCTTAATCAGCAAACAGGAGAACCAGCATGCCTTTCGTCAGCGTACGTATTACCCGCGATGGTGTGACCCGGGAGCAGAAGGCCCAGGTCATCGCTGAAATCACCGACACCTTGCAGCGAGTCCTCGGTAAGCCTCCGGAGCTGACCCACATTGTGATCGAGGAAGTCGACACGGATAACTGGGGGTATGCGGGCATCACCACCACCGAGTATCGAAAAAACCAGTCGGGTTGATTCCCTGACAAGCCAAGACAGCCGTCCTCGGGACGGCTTTTTGTAGGCACGAGGAAAGGATTGCTTACCATTTTGCGGTGTTCTCCACCGGCTCGAGCCGAGCCTTGGCGCTAGTCTCAAAAGTCGCAGTGATGATTCAACACAGCGCCAGTTATCGGATTTTCCAGGGAATGTCGGGTCTTCGGGCTCATTAACCTAACGGATGGGTTAGCATGAGGTTATTCAGCTACAAAGGGTTTTCAATGGTGATCATGTTGCGCGATGAGCACTGCCCGCCGCATGCACATGTGGATGCCGGAACCTGGAGTGCGCGCTTCAAATTCAGCTTCTGGCACAACAGTGTCGAACTGTGGGACGTGGTTCCTCATTCTCGCAGGCCACCTGTGGCGGTGCTGGAAGGGTTGCGTCACGCGCTCGGACAACCCGCTCATTTGCGCCGCGCTCGGTGTATCTGGTGGGACAAGCTGCACACGGTCTGCCTCGATCATCAGATATGGGACTGGCAAACCAGCGAAGTCGTGGTGGTAAAAAGGGTCGCCAGTACGACCTGCATGATTGGCTCGGCTTGCTATGAGCCCGAGACGAACAAGACCCTACTGGCGCTGATGGGCGTTCCAGAGGGTGTGGAGATCGAACTATGAAAACGATAACAGCAAAAATGTTGGTGGATCGGCCCGTAACCGAAGCCGTGCTGGATGAAGCCATCCAGCGTGGCCAAGTGCGTCACAAAGGCGGTCTGCGGGCGACTTCGGTGACCTTTGTGGAACCGTGCCTGGCGGTCAATTTCATTGATGGCAGTGGCGTGCTGTTGCCCGTGCAGCACTATCCGGAGTTCGATGATTTCGACGTCGAGGATTTCGCAGACCTGAAAGTCGGCTTTTCCGGGACAGCCCTTTGCCACGAGGGCAAGGATCTGCAGGTCTCCATCGCCGGGATGGTTTCGGCCAGCAAGCCGCTGATGGATATGGCCGCGTCGGTCATCGCCTCGCGTAATGGTCGCCAAAGCAGCGCCGCCAAAGCAGAGGCTGCGCGGGCGAATGGCCGTAAGGGCGGGCGTCCGCGCAAGACAGATATCCCCCTTTAAGCACGCACAAAAAAGCCGTCGTGATGACGGCTGGTTTGTATCTGGCACTGGCAATTACCGGCGGGTCAACAAGACCCCGGATTCCATGTGATGGGTCCACGGGAACTGGTCGAACATTGCGCATCGGCTGATGCGATGGGTGTCGTGCAACTGGGCGATGTTGGCCGCCAGGGTTTCCGGGTTGCAGGAGATGTAGAGGATGTTGTCGAAGCGACGGGTCAGCTCGCAGGTGTCCGGATCCATGCCGGCGCGAGGCGGATCGACGAAGACGCTACCGAACTCGTAGCTCTTCAGGTCGATACCGTGCAGGCGACGGAACGGACGAACTTCGTTCAGGGCTTCGGTCAGCTCCTCGGCGGACAAGCGCACCAGGGTGACGTTATCCACAGCGTTTTCGCTGAGATTGCTCAACGCGGCATTGACCGACGCTTTGCTGATTTCGGTGGCCAGCACTTTGCGCACGCGCGTCGCGAGCGGCAAGGTGAAGTTGCCGTTGCCGCAATACAGCTCCAGCAAATCGTCGGAGCGATCGCAGAGTGAGTCGTAAGCCCAGTTGAGCATCTTCTGGTTCACGGTGCCGTTGGGCTGGGTGAACGCGCCTTCCGGCTGGCGATAGCTGAAGGTGCGACCGCCGACGTCCATCTGCTCGACCACGTAATCGTGACCGATCACTTCGCGTTTGCCCTTGGAGCGGCCGATGACGCTGACGTTCAGGTCAGCTGCCAGTTTCGACGCTGCCGCGTGCCAGTGCTCGTCCAGCGGGCGGTGATAGCACAGCGTGATCATCGCATCGCCGGCCAGGGTGGTCAGGAACTCCACCTGGAACAACTTGTGGCTAAGAGCCGCACTGGCTTGCCATGCCGCTTTCAGTTGCGGCATCAACTCGTTGATGCGCAGGCTGGCGATCGGGAATTCTTCGATCAGGATCGGCGTGCGCTTGTCTTCCTGGGAAAACATCGCGTAGTGACGCTCACCGGCTTCGCGCCACAGGCGGAATTCGGCGCGCAGGCGAAAATTCTGCAGCGGCGAGTCGAACACCGCAGGTTCTGGCGCACCGAACGGGGCCAACAGATCACGCAGGCGCGTGACCTTCTCTTCGAGCTGAACGGCGTAAGCCTTGGAATCAAAAGTCATGCGTTGAACCAACCCAACTTGATCACGAACAGAATCGACAGAATCACCAGTGCCGGGTTCAGCTCACGGCCGCGGCCGGACAGCAACTTGATCGCGGTCCAGGAGATGAAACCGAAGGCGATGCCGTTGGCGATGGAATAAGTGAACGGCATGGCCAGAGCAGTGACCACGACCGGTGCGGCGACGGTGATGTCGTCCCAGTCTATTTCGGCCAGGCCGGATGTCATCAGTACCGCGACGAACAGCAGTGCAGGCGCGGTAGCAAAGGCTGGAATGCTGGCCGCCAATGGCGAAAAAAACAGCGCCAACAGGAACAGAATCGCCACGACAACGGCGGTCAGGCCGGTGCGGCCACCGGCACTCACGCCGGCTGCGGATTCGATGTAGCTGGTAGTGGTCGAAGTGCCCAGCAGCGAACCGGCCATGGCCGCGGTACTGTCGGCGATCAGGGCGCGACCCATTTTCGGCATGTGGCCGTCCTTGCCCATCAGGCCCGCGCGCTTGGCGACGCCGATCAGGGTGCCGGAGTTGTCGAACAGATCGACGAACAGAAAGGCGAAAATCACGCTGACCAGCCCGATGTCCAGGGCGCCCTTGATGTCCAGTTGCAGGAAGGTCGGGGCCAGGGACGGCGGCATCGACATCACGCCGCCGAACGGGGTGAAACCCATCAGGATCGAAACGATGGTCACCGCCAGAATGCCAATCAGTACCGCGCCGCGCACTTTAAGCGCTTCAAGCGCCACGATCAGGGCAAAGCCGAGGGTCGCAAGGATCGGGGCCGGTTGTTTCAAATCGCCGAGGCCGACCATGGTTGCCGGGTTACTCACCACGATGCCCGCGTTATGCAGGGCGATCAGGGCCAGGAACAGACCGATACCGGCGGCAATCGCCGAACGCAGCGGCAACGGGATGCTGTTGATGATCCATTCGCGGATGCGGAAGATCGACAGCAGGAAAAACAGCACTGCCGAGATGAATACCGCACCCAGCGCCACTTGCCAGGTGTGGCCCATGTGCAGGACCACGGTGTAGGTAAAGAAGGCGTTCAGGCCCATTCCCGGGGCGAGAGCGATCGGGTAGTTGGCGATCAGGCCCATCACCGTGGAGCCGATGGCGGCTGCCAGACACGTGGCGACGAACACCGCGCCCTTGTCCATGCCGGTCTCGCCGAGGATGCTCGGGTTGACGAACAGAATGTAGGCCATGGCCAAAAAGGTCGTGACGCCCGCCAGTATCTCGGTCCGCACGTTGGTGTTGTGTGCCTTGAGTTGAAACAGCCTTTCCAGCATGTCTGCTCCCCGTGGCGCGCAAGGCGCCGTGAATGTATCGACCTCAACAGCAAAGCACAGACCGCTGCTGGCGCCTGGTAATTTTCTGAGGGTCGGAAAAAGCCGCGCATCATACCAGCAGCGTGGGGCTATGGCTGCTTATGGCTGCGATCGTCGTCGATGTTTTGCGGTAAAGCCAAGTGCGCCATACTGCGCGCTGATTTTGGGGGGGACTTATGTATTGCATGAATAAACGTCTGATTGCCGTATTTGCAATGGCGATCGCCTTGTTCCTGGGGGCACACACCGCTTCGGCTGCATCGGCGGCGCCGCTGAGTCAGGTGAAGGTACTCAAGGTCGAGTCGCCGCGCTGCGGCTTTGAAGACATTGCGCAGGGGCAAGAGCAAACCCGCTGCAATCACAGCGGACCGAACATCAAGGTCTACGTGCTGGAAGTCGGTTACGGTCGTAGCGCGCATGTTGGGCTGGATGGTTTTGAGGTGAACGGCACCCGGACCCCTATCTGTGCTTTCGATAATGGCAACCTGACTGAGTGCACCATCGGGAGAAAAACCGTCGGCTATTTGTATGTCTTCGATCTGGCAGGCAAGCAGGAAGGCACGTTCACCTTCAGCAACACGTCGATCAACGCGCCCGGCAATACGCTGTCGACGCAGCTTTACATCAAGTAACGGCCGGTTCGAACAAGGGGCAGGAAAGCTGACTACGCTTTAAAGATCATCCAGTGGACTGCGCCCATGACCTTTAGAGCTCTGATTACCCTCGCCGAGGGCATCGATGACCTGCAATCAGTGACCCTGATCGATGTGCTGCGCCGTGCCAAGGTTGAAGTGGTGGTGGCCAGCATCGAGGGACGGCGCATGCTCACCTGCGCGCGCGGCACCCGAGTGACGTCCGATGCGATGCTGGTAGACGTGCTGGCCCAGCCGTTCGATCTGATCGTCCTGCCCGGCGGTGCCGTAGGGGCGCAACATCTGGCGGCGCATCAACCCCTGCAACAATTGATCAAGGATCAGGCGGCGGCCGGGCGCCTGTTCGCCGGCATCGCCGAGGCCCCGGCGCTGGCGCTGCAAGCCTTTGGCGTACTGCGTCAGCGGCGCATGACCTGCCTGCCATCGGCCAGCCATCAACTGTTGGGGTGCAACTTCGTCGATCAACCGGTGGTGGTCGATGGCAACTGCATCACTGCACAAGGTTCAGGGGCGGCGTTGCAATTCGCCCTGACGCTGGTGGAACAACTCTGCGGCAAAGCCAGGCGAGCGGCGGTGGCGGGGGAGTTGGTGGTTTAGAGAGTGCCCCGGACAAACTGCTTCAGGCCTTCACTTCTTCCACCGGCACATGCATGCGGTCGCGGTTAGCCAGGGTCGGGAACAGTTTGATCCACGCCCCGGTCACCACCAACGTGCCAATACCGCCCATGACCACGGCCGGCACGGTGCCGAACCAGTGGGCGGTCAAGCCGGATTCAAACTCGCCCAACTGGTTCGAAGCGCCGATGAACAAACCGTTCACGGCACTGACCCGGCCGCGCATTTCGTCCGGGGTTTCCAGTTGCACGAAAGAAGCGCGGATCACCATGCTGATCATGTCCGCCGCGCCCAACACCACCAACACCGCCAGGGAAAACCAGAACGAGGTCGACAGGCCGAACGCAATGGTCGCGACGCCGAATACACCCACTGCGGTAAACATGACCCGTCCGACCTTGCGTTCCACGGCAAATCTCGCCAGGTACAGCGACATCAGCAGCGCGCCGACTGCCGGCGCTGAACGCAGCAGGCCCAAGCCCCAAGGGCCGGTCAGCAGAATGTCCTTGGCGAACACCGGCAGCAACGCCGTCGCGCCACCAAGCAGGACGGCAAACAGATCCAGAGAAATCGCCCCGAGAATGTCCGGACGACTGCGAATGAAGCGGATGCCCGCCAGCAACGAATCCAGCGTCGCCTTGCCCTTGTTCAGCGGTGTCTGCCGTGCAGGCAGGTTGAGCATCAGCAGGCAGGCGATGATGTAGAGGATCACCGTCGGGCCATAGACCCAGACGCTGCCGAAGGCGTAAAGCAACCCACCGAGGGCCGGGGCAACGATAGTCGCCGATTGCTGTGCGGATTGGGCGGCGGCGACCGCGCGGGGGAACAGCGCGCTGGGCACGATGCTCGGCAACAAGGCCTGAGTGGTCGGCATTTCGAAGGAACGGGCGGCACCAAGCAGGAACGCGAGGATGAAGATCATCTCCCGGGTGACATTGTCGGTCGCGCTACCGATGGCCAGCGACAGGGCGATCAACGCTTGCAGGGACTGACAGATTGCCGCGACCTTGCGCCGGTCATAGCGGTCCGCGACATGCCCGGTGTGCAGCATGAACAGCACTCGCGGGGCGAATTCCACCAGACCGACCAGGCCCAGGTCGAGCACATTGCCGGTCAGTTGGTAGAGGTTCCAGCCAATGGCCACCGTGAGCATCTGAAAGCCGCTGGCGGTAAACACCCGAGCCAGCCAGAACGCGATAAAAGGGCGGTGATGACGTAACAGCAAGGGCGCTTGGCTGGGCATCTGAGGGCAGGTCTTGAGCGAGGAGAGGGTCGAGATTATCACCAAGCTGTAACCAAAAGTTGCAGGGCTGGGAAATTTCGTTAGCTAGACACCAATCTCCAAAACGCGGAAATCCCCTGTGGGAGCGGGCTTGCTCGCGATGGCGGCGTATCAGTCACTCATCTGTCGCCTGACACACCGCTTCGCGAGCAAGCTCGCTCCCACAGAGGTATGTGTTTCTGCCTATGACCGTAGCGGTGAGGCAACCTGTCACGCGGCAAAAGACCACACCGTCCATCGTCAAAAATGGGACTACTCTTTTAACGTTGCTTGATCCAGATCAAGACCGCTCGTGGAATTGATCCGGCGGCCAGATGGCCAGACTCCCTACGTTGTGATGTTTGTAGAAAAAGAACGAATTCAAATTCGCCACACTCCATATCCGTGGGGGCAGTGGGTGTAGGCCGCAAGCCTTCAGCCGGTATTACCTGACAGAGGAAGACTTATGTTCGGTTTGGAGGCACTTGATCTCGCCCGGATGCAGTTTGCGTTCACCATTTCGTTTCACATTCTATTTCCCGCCATCACCATTGGCCTGGCGAGTTACCTGGCGGTGCTCGAAGGCCTGTGGCTGAAAACCCATAACGACACGTACCGCGATCTGTACCACTTCTGGTCGAAGATCTTTGCGGTCAACTTCGGCATGGGCGTGGTCTCCGGGCTCGTCATGGCCTATCAGTTCGGCACCAACTGGAGCCGCTTCTCGGACTTCGCCGGCTCCGTGACCGGGCCACTGCTGACGTACGAAGTACTCACCGCTTTCTTCCTCGAAGCCGGTTTCCTCGGTGTCATGCTGTTCGGCTGGAACAAGGTCGGGCGCAATCTGCACTTCTTCGCCACGGTCATGGTCGCCATCGGCACACTGATATCGACCTTCTGGATTCTCGCTTCCAACAGCTGGATGCAGACGCCGCAAGGCTACGAAATCGTCAACGGCCAGGTCATTCCGGTGGACTGGCTGGCAGTAATCTTCAACCCGTCGTTCCCGTACCGCCTGATGCACATGGCGACGGCAGCGTTCGTCGCGACTGCCTTCTTCGTCGGTTCCTCGGCGGCCTGGCATTTGCTGCGCGGCAAGGACAACCCGGCGATCCGCACCATGCTCTCGATGGCCATGTGGATGGCCTTGATCGTGGCGCCGATTCAGGCCGTCATCGGTGACTTCCACGGGCTGAATACGCTTGAGCATCAGCCGGCGAAAATCGCCGCGATTGAAGGCCACTGGGAAAACGTCGGTGATGAACCGACTCCGCTAATCCTGTTCGGCTGGCCGGACATGAAAGCCGAGAAGACCAAATTCGCGGTAGAGATTCCGTACCTGGGCAGCCTGATCCTCACGCACTCGCTGGACAAACAGGTCCCGGCACTCAAGGAATTCCCGCCTGAAGACCGGCCGAATTCGACCATTGTGTTCTGGTCGTTCCGGATCATGGTGGGTCTGGGCATGCTGATGATCTTCACCGGTCTGTGGAGCCTGTGGCTGCGTAAACGCGACAAGCTCTATACCTCGCGGCCGTTCCTGTACCTGGCGTTGTGGATGGGGCCATCCGGCCTGATCGCGATCCTCGCCGGTTGGTTCACCACTGAAATCGGCCGTCAGCCGTGGGTCGTCTATGGCCTGATGCGCACGGCGGATGCGTCCTCCAATCACAGCTTCATGCAGATGAGCATCACGTTGATCATGTTCGTCGTGGTCTATTTCGCGCTGTTCGGTGCCGGTCTGGGCTACATGATGCGCCTGGTGCGCAAAGGGCCGAAGATCGACGAAGGCAAGGAAACGCCCGAGGGCGGTCCAGGCAAGAAACGCACACCGGCCCGGCCGCTGTCCGCCGCCGATGACAACGGTGACGGCGACCACAGCCCCAGCCTGACAAAGGAGATTTGACTCATGGGTATTGATCTTCCGCTGATCTGGGCCGTGATCATCATCTTCGGCATCATGATGTACGTGGTCATGGACGGTTTCGATTTGGGGATCGGGATTCTCTTCCCGTTCATTCCGGGCAAGACCGATCGTGACGTCATGATGAACACCGTCGCGCCGGTCTGGGACGGCAACGAAACCTGGCTGGTACTGGGTGGCGCAGCGTTGTTCGGGGCCTTCCCGCTGGCCTATTCGGTGGTGCTCTCGGCGTTGTACCTGCCGCTGATTTTTATGCTGATCGGGCTGATCTTCCGCGGTGTGGCCTTCGAGTTCCGCTTCAAGGCCAGGGACGACAAGCGCCATCTCTGGGACAAGGCGTTCATCGGTGGCTCGGTCGCCGCCACCTTTTTCCAGGGCGTTGCGTTGGGTGCGTTCATTGATGGGTTGCCGGTGGTCAATCGCCAATTTGCCGGTGGCTCACTGGACTGGTTGACGCCGTTCACCCTGTTCTGCGGCGTGGCGCTAGTGGTGGCTTATGCGTTGCTCGGTTGCACCTGGCTGATCATGAAGACCGAAGGCAAGTTGCAGGAGCAGATGCATGACCTGGCTCGACCGCTGGCTTTCGTGGTGTTGGCAGTGATCGGTATCGTCAGTATCTGGACCCCGCTGGCCCATGCCGAGATTGCCGCTCGCTGGTTCACCCTGCCAAACCTGTTCTGGTTCCTGCCGGTGCCGATTCTGGTGCTGGTGACCATGTACGGTCTGATCCGCGCGGTGGCTCGCAATGCGCACTACACGCCATTCCTGCTGACGCTGGTGCTGATCTTCCTCGGCTACAGCGGTTTGGGCATCAGCCTGTGGCCGAACATCGTGCCGCCGTCGATCTCGATCTGGGACGCCGCCGCACCGCCGCAAAGTCAGGGCTTCATGCTGGTGGGCACGCTGTTCATCATCCCGTTCATCCTGGGTTACACCTTCTGGAGCTACTACGTGTTCCGCGGCAAGGTCACCCACGAAGATGGCTATCACTAGAGCACTCGACAGTGGCGCTGGGCTGAGACCTGCGCCATTTCTTCAGAGGAGATTGCGATGAAGGCGGGTAAACATTCCTTGCAGGAAATCGAAGCAGCAGAGAAAAAGCCGCTCTGGCAGCGCCTCGGCTGGCTGGCGATGATCTGGACCGGCAGCGTTGTGGCGCTGTTCATCGTGGCCAGCCTGATGCGCATGTTCATGAATGCCGCGGGCCTGACGACCCACTGATTTTTTGCCCCTTATTTGCGGGCTTTAAGGATCACGAATTTAGGTGTGGCCGCCACTTGCTCGACGCCGCGGAACAGCCGCGCGAGCTTGCTGTGATACCCCAGATGACGGTTGCCGACGATGTACAACGCGCCGCCTACCACCAGAGACTCTCGGGCCTGCTGGAACATGCGCCAGGCCAGGAAGTCGCCGACGACTTGTTGTTGGTGAAACGGAGGGTTGCACAGTACGACATCCAGAGACTGAGGTTCCTGACCCGCCAAACCATCGCCGGCACGTACAACCACTTCCCGGTCACCCAGCGCCGCGCGCCAGTTTTCGGCTGCTGATTGCACGGCCATGAACGACTCGTCCACGAGGGTGTAGTGAGCCTCGGGGTTTTGCAGGGCGCTGGCGATGGCCAAAACCCCGTTGCCACAACCCAAGTCGGCTACCCGCGCCGAGCCCAGGTTCTTTGGCAGGTGCGGCAAAAACGCTCGCGTGCCGATATCCAGCCCTTCGCGGCAGAACACATTGGCGTGATTGAGCAGTTCGATATCAGGGGCGTCGAGTCGATAACGGGTCGGGTAGGGGGACACGACGGGTGCTTTGACCTCAGCGGTCGCGATCAATAGCCGAGCCTTCTTCACCGCCAACGAGGCTTGCACCGGGCCGACGTAGCGTTCCAGCAGATCGCCCGCGGCGCGGGGCAAATGCTTGATCATCGCCGCAGCAATCACCTGAGCCCCCGGCGCCAGTTGACCCTGCAAACGAATCAATTGTTCTTCCAGCAAGGAGAGGGTTTTTGGCACCCGGATCAGTACCCGGTCAAAGGGGCCTGAAAAGGCTTCACTGGCAGGTACGCTTGGCACTGCATCAAATACCTGGCCGTTACGGATCAGATTTTTTTCCAGTCCCTCAAAGGCCAGGAACGAGTCACCGCTGCTGGTCACTTGAACCTTGCCCACAAGGCTGGCGGCCAATGCGCCAAAGCTGTCGTTGAGCACCAAAACCCGAGTGTCGGCCGTGGGCTGTTGGTCAGCCAGATGGGTGAGCAGGTATTCGTCTGCGGCATCAAACGCCTGCAACGGTTCGTTCTGCTGCTCGGGCTGGCGGATCAGGTCGAGTCGGGCGAAGGGTGTTTCGAGCAAGGGCATGAGGCGGGGCTCTGGGTAATCAACGGGGTCATCAACAGGTGTCCCGCGGCCCAAGGGCGTTGTAGCGGGCGAGACCGTCCGAGTGTACTGCGTCGTGAAGGTTCACACGTCATCACTCAAGAAGGACCGCAAATGGTACGTTTTTTTCTTTTGGATTACTTGCAGGTTTTTTGGGTCAGCGTATCGCGCTGCTGTTGAGAATACCGTCCTTGGTTGCGGCGATGACTGCCGAAATCTTGTTATTGACCCCGAGCTTCAGAATGGCGCTTTGCACATGAAAATTGACCGTGCGTGCGCTGAGGTTAAGGATTCTGGCACTCTCATACGCAGTCTTGCCGTCAGCCGCCAGTTTCAATACGTCGATCTCGCGGGGGGACAAATGCGGCACGGGTGGCTTCGTCGATTTCCTCGGCAGCGTTTGTGTGACCAACGCATGCAGATGGCGCCCGATGAACACTGAAAAACCGAGATTTTCATACAGTTCAAACGCAGTGATCGGGCAATGGCTTCTGGCCAGGCTCAGAATGCTGGAAACACCACTGTCCTCGTCATGGACCGATTGTGACCAGCCGTGCTGCAATCCTTGTTTCTCAAGCGCATCCCACAAGCACGGGGTCTTGGAAAAAAGTTCTTCGCTCCATAGGACAGGCAATCTGGAGTGATTGCAGTGAGCCACTACTGGGTCTATTGCGCTGAAATTTTTTTGTTCATATTCAATGTTCCAGTCCGTAGGGTAGTTGTTGAGCTGGACTGTATTAAAGTGGTCAGTTTTTGTTGGGTATGTTGTTGAAAAGGCGAAAAATTTAAAACCTATATTTTTCGCGAAACCCAGTGAAATCCGGTAGGCAATATCAATCTCCGTTGCCCGCGATAATTGGTTGAGTTGTGATTCCTTCCACCTCTCCATAGTGTCTCTCCATGTGTGGCGTTCCTTGGGGTGTGCCGTTTTTGGATCCAAGATCCGGCACGAACCGAGTGTAGGATGTTTCCTGTGTATGTGTTGAGAATTTTTGGCTTTGTTTACGATTTTTAAACAAGTATCTGGTTCTAACGTTTAGGGAGTACTGGCATAGATAACGAAATGTCGTGCTTACAATAATCAGCTTTGGATTTGTGTGTTAACTGGGTGGTTAATGTTAAGTCGTACTATGAAATTAATGCGAATGAGTCCCTGGCTAAAGCCACTACAAATCACCGGTGTTTAAGCCCTCCGCTTTGCGGGACACTGTGGCTATCTGTTGAATGGAGCACCCCATGACCGCCAGCGCAGAAAAATTCACTCGCCAGACCTTGCTCGACGTCCAGTCGCTGGCCCCCAGTCTGTTTACCCTGCGGACCACCCGGGATCCGGGTTTTCGTTTTCGTGCAGGGCAATTCGCCCGGCTGGGCGTTACCAAGGCTGACGGCAGCACCGTATGGCGGGCCTATTCCATGGTGTCGTCGCCCTATGACGAGTTCCTCGAATTCTTTTCCATTGTGGTGCCTGGGGGGGAGTTCACCAGTGAGCTGAGTCGGCTGGGCGTCGGCGATAAGCTGCTGGTCGAACGTCAGGCCTTTGGTTACCTGACGCTGGATCGCTTTGTCGACGGCCGTGATCTCTGGTTGTTATCCACAGGCACCGGCCTGGCGCCGTTTCTGTCGATCCTGCAGGACTTCGAGGTCTGGGAGAAATTCGAACGAATCGTCCTGGTCTACAGCGTGCGCGAAGCCCGGGAACTGGCTTATCAGGACCTCGTCAGCGGGTTGGCGCAGCGCGACTATTTAGCGGAGTTTGCGCACAAGTTACAGTTCATCACCACCGTCACTCGCGAGCAGCATCATGGCGCGCTGAGTGGCCGGATCACTGCGTTGATCGAAAATGGCGAGCTGGAGCGGGCGGCAGGCGTGGCGCTGACGGCCGAGTACTCAAGGGTCATGCTCTGCGGCAATCCGCAGATGATCGATGACACGCGCAAATTGCTCAAACAGCGCCACATGCACTTGAGCCTCAGTCGACGACCCGGGCAAGTGGCGGTGGAAAACTACTGGTAAAAAAAACGGCGTCTCAAGGGCGCCGTCGCTTGTTTTACTGACCTGTTGAGGGCCGATTGTTCTGAGCCTTGAGCAGATCGCGGATCTCTTCCAGCAGCTCTTCTTCCTTGGTCGGAACCGGCGGCAGCGTTGGCGCAACGGCCTCTTCGCGTTTCAGGCGGTTGATGGCTTTGACGCCCATGAAGATCGCGAAGGCGACGATGATGAAGTCAATCAGGCTCTGGATGAATTTGCCGTACGCCATCACTACCGCCGGGATATCTCCGTTGGCTGCTTTGAGCGTGACGGCCAGGTCACTGAAGTCCACCCCCCCGATCAGCAGGCCAATGGGTGGCATCACCACGTCGCCGACAAATGATGAAACGATCTTGCCGAAGGCGGCGCCGATGATAATACCGACGGCCATGTCGACCACGTTACCTTTGACCGCGAAGGCCTTGAACTCACTTATCACGCCCATAGGTTATTTCCTTGTTACAGATGAGGTTGGTGAGCGCAGTGTAAATCAGCATGATGCATCCTGCTCGAAACACCTGCTTACAGAGCTTGCCTGCTACCGACCTTCTCAGCGGTAGAAAGTTTGAAATTGCCATCACTCTGCTCGGGATAGCCGCTTTGGACTAAGGCCTTCAGCGCGCCCGCTGAACATTTTATCCGTCGATCACTCGCCTCTGCCGAGTGGAGGGAGGTGCAGGATAAAACTATAGAGAGTAGGGGTATTCGCATCACTGGATTGATGCAAGGCAATATGCAGTACATGAAGTTTTTATATGATTGGTTTGCAGGGTATAAAGACTCGCTCCTCAAACAAATTACCTGTGCTAAATTTCAGAAGGCCATTATATTGCCATTGGCTTGGCTGTTCATATTATAAGGTTGGCTTAATAGTTGGGTTGTACGTTCGGGTTTTAAATGGCTAAGACTTGTACAGGTTTCGATTTTTGTTTTACTAGGCAAGACTAGTATTTGGTTGGATATGTCGGGGTGGAAGTTGTACAAGTTTTTATGATTAGTAATGCGGTGAATATATTCCAGGGGCTAAACAAGTTGCTACCGAAGATCCGCTGGGTAACTTCAGCCGCGCTGATCCGCACCAGCTGAGCTATCATCGCGGTTTTTGCCGGGAGTTCAGATGGCCAAGGCCAAGCGCATGTATGGCTGCACCGAGTGCGGCTCAACCTTCCCCAAGTGGGCTGGCCAGTGCGGTGAGTGCGGGGCCTGGAACACCCTGACCGAAACCATGGTGGAGAGCGGTGGCGCCGCAGCCCCCAGCGGTCGCACCGGCTGGACCGGCCAACAGGCACAGATCAAAACCCTGGCCGAAGTCAGCGTCGAAGAAATCCCGCGTTTTTCCACAGCGTCCAGCGAGCTCGATCGGGTGTTGGGCGGTGGTCTGGTAGACGGCTCGGTGGTGCTGATCGGCGGTGATCCGGGCATCGGCAAATCGACCATTCTGCTGCAAACCTTGTGCAACCTCGCCAAAGTCATGCCGGCGCTGTACGTCACCGGCGAAGAATCCCAGCAGCAAGTCGCCATGCGCGCCCGCCGTCTCGGCTTGCCTCAGGATCAACTGCGGGTGATGACCGAAACCTGCATCGAAACCATCATCGCCACCGCCCGGCAGGAAAAACCCAAGGTGATGGTGATCGACTCGATTCAGACGATCTTCACCGAGCAACTGCAATCGGCACCGGGCGGCGTGTCCCAGGTCAGGGAAAGCGCTGCATTGCTGGTGCGCTATGCCAAGCAGAGCGGCACGGCCATTTTCCTGGTCGGTCACGTGACGAAAGAAGGTGCATTGGCGGGGCCGCGTGTGCTGGAGCACATGGTCGACACGGTGCTGTATTTCGAAGGCGAATCCGATGGGCGCTTGCGTTTGCTGCGGGCGGTGAAGAATCGTTTCGGCGCCGTCAACGAACTGGGCGTATTCGGTATGACCGACAAGGGGCTGAAAGAAGTCTCCAACCCTTCGGCGATTTTTCTCACCCGTGCGCAAGAAGAAGTGCCGGGCAGTGTTGTCATGGCGACGTGGGAAGGGACGCGGCCGATGCTGGTGGAAGTCCAGGCGCTGGTGGACGACAGTCACCTGGCCAATCCACGTCGGGTAACGCTGGGTCTGGACCAGAATCGTCTGGCGATGTTGCTGGCGGTGCTGCACCGTCACGGCGGCATTCCGACCCACGATCAGGATGTGTTTCTCAACGTGGTTGGCGGGGTGAAGGTGCTGGAAACAGCCTCCGATCTGGCGCTGATGGCGGCGGTCATGTCAAGTTTGCGCAACCGGCCACTGCCTCATGATCTGCTGGTATTCGGCGAAGTCGGGCTTTCCGGCGAAGTACGCCCGGTGCCGAGTGGCCAGGAACGCTTGAAAGAAGCTGCCAAGCACGGCTTCAAACGCGCCATCGTGCCCAAGGGCAATGCGCCTAAAGAAGCGCCGCCGGGGTTGCAGATTATTGCCGTAACACGTCTGGAACAGGCGCTGGACGCGTTGTTCGAATAGCAACAGGGTGAAATGCATTCCTTGTGGGAGCGGGTTTGCTCGCGAAGTCGGACTGACATTCAGTAATGATGTTGTCTGACACACCGCCTTCGCGAGCAAGCCCGCTCCCACATTGAGATGGTGCCAGTCATCAGACTTCGATCAGCGCTCCCAGCTCGCGCTCCAGTTCCTCGGGGTCGCCCAGGTTGAGTTCGATCAACCGCCGCAAACGCTCGATGGATTCCAGGCTGATGTGTTTGCAGACAAAACCGAGCTGGCCATGGTCATCGTGGGTCAACATCACATCCATCTTGATCTCGACGTCCTCGTTGAGATGAATATCGACCAGGAAATGCCACTCCCGATTCCCCAGCCACGGTTCGGGCTTTTCGATCAACAGGCCCTTCAGTGACAGGTCGATCAACTTCACCGGCCAGACGAATTCACCTTGGCTCAGCTCAGTTCGGGTATCGAACGCAATACGTTTGAAGCGGCGGCGATCGGCAGGGTGCTCGCTCATGGCGCAATCCTCGTAAATGTTCGCTGACTATAGACCCGCATTGTCAAAGGCTGCCAGCAAAGTGATGGCTCAACCCATGTCGGGGGATGGCCTTTGCGGCCGTTAGCGCTAAACTCGAGATGGCTGTCTTTCTTGTCCACCCTGGCTGGAATCATAAAATGAAAAATAATAATAGCCTGCTACGCCACCTACCCTGGCTGCTGCTGGCAATCCTGGGGGCGTGCGCCCTAGGTGTAGTGGCATTGCGCCGTGGCGAGGCGATCAACGCCTTGTGGATTGTGGTCGCCGCCGTGGCCATCTATCTGGTTGCGTATCGTTACTACAGTCTGTTCATCGCTAACAATGTGATGCAGCTCGACCCACGACGGGCCACCCCCGCCGTGCTCAACAATGATGGTCTGGACTACGTGCCGACCAACAAACATATCCTCTTCGGCCACCACTTCGCGGCCATCGCTGGCGCGGGGCCGCTGGTCGGTCCGGTCCTGGCGGCGCAGATGGGTTACCTGCCCGGTACGCTGTGGCTGATTGCCGGCGTGGTGCTGGCCGGTGCCGTTCAGGACTTCATGGTTCTGTTCATGTCCACCCGCCGCAACGGTCGTTCCCTGGGCGACATGGTCCGTGAAGAAATGGGCCGCATCCCCGGGACCATCGCGCTGTTTGGCTGCTTCCTGATCATGATCATCATCCTCGCGGTGCTGGCGCTGATCGTGGTCAAGGCCCTGGCTGAAAGCCCGTGGGGTATTTTCACGGTGATGGCGACCATCCCGATCGCGATGTTCATGGGCATCTACATGCGCTACATCCGCCCGGGCCGCATCGGTGAAATCTCCGTGGTCGGTGTGTTGCTGCTGCTCGGTTCGATCTGGCTGGGCGGGCAGATTGCCGCTGATCCGGTCTGGGCCAAGGCGTTCAGCTTCACTGGCGTGCAGATTACGTGGATGCTGGTCGGTTACGGTTTCGTGGCCGCCTCGTTACCGGTCTGGCTGATTCTGGCGCCGCGTGACTACCTGTCGACGTTCCTGAAAATCGGCACCATCGTGGCGTTGGCGATCGGCATCCTGATCACCATGCCTGAGCTGAAAATGCCGGCGCTGACCCAGTTCATCGACGGCACTGGCCCGGTGTGGAAGGGCGGTCTGTTCCCGTTCCTGTTCATCACCATTGCCTGTGGCGCGGTCTCAGGTTTCCATGCGCTGATCGCTTCCGGGACCACACCGAAACTGTTGGCCAGCGAAAGCCATGCCCGTTACATCGGTTACGGCGGCATGCTGATGGAATCCTTCGTGGCCATCATGGCCATGGTTGCTGCTTCGGTGATCGAGCCAGGCGTGTATTTCGCCATGAACAGCCCGGCGGCGATCGTCGGCGGTGACGTAGTGGCCGTGGCACAAACCGTCAGCAGCTGGGGCTTTGCAATCACCCCGGAAGCCCTGCAAGCGGTGGCCAAGGACATCGGTGAAACCACTGTGCTGGCCCGTGCGGGCGGTGCGCCGACCCTGGCGGTTGGTATCGCGCAGATCCTGCACAGTGTCCTGCCGGGTGAAAACACCATGGCGTTCTGGTACCACTTCGCGATCCTGTTCGAAGCGCTGTTCATCCTGACGGCTGTGGACGCCGGTACCCGTGCCGGCCGTTTCATGCTGCAGGACTTGCTCGGTTCCTTCGTGCCAGCGCTGAAACGCACTGAATCCTGGACCGCCAACCTGATCGCAACCGCCGGTTGCGTGGCGATGTGGGGTTGGTTGCTGTACCAGGGCGTGATCGATCCGCTGGGTGGCATCAACACCTTGTGGCCGTTGTTCGGTATCTCCAACCAGATGCTCGCCGGTATCGCACTGATGCTTGGCACCGTTGTGCTGATCAAAATGAAACGCCAGCGCTACGTCTGGGTCACCATGCTGCCCGCCGTGTGGCTGCTGATCTGCACCACCACCGCCGGCTTCATCAAGCTGTTCGATGCCAACCCGGCGATCGGCTTCCTGTCGCTGGCCAAGAAGTACAGCGATGCGCTGGCCAACGGTCAGATCCTCGCGCCGGCCAAGGACATTACGCAGATGCAGCACGTGATCTTCAACGCCTACACCAACGCAACGCTGACCGCGCTGTTCCTGTTCGTGGTATTCAGTATCCTGTTCTATGCGCTCAAGGTCGGTATTTCCGCCTGGGGCAGCAAAGAACGTACGGATAAAGAAGCGCCATTCCAGGCTCTGCCGGATGCGTAATCGAGGATTGCAGCATGTTCAATGACCTGAGTCGCCTCGGTAAATACCTCGGTCAGGCCGCGCGCCTGATGGTCGGGATGCCCGACTACGACAATTACGTCGAGCATATGCAGACCAAACACCCGGACAAACCGGTGATGACCTACGAGATGTTCTTCCGCGAACGCCAAGAGGCTCGTTACGGTGGCAAGGGTGGGCCGAAGTGCTGTTGATGCAACAGCCTGGCTGATGCAATCCCTGTGGGAGCGGGCTTGCTCGCGAAGAGGTCGTGTCAGTCGACATTAACGTTGAATGACACACCGCTTTCGCGAGCAAGCCCGCTCCCACATTTGTTTTGTGTTGCTTTCTAATTTTGTGAAACAGGAGACTCCAGTTGTCCTCTCCCATCCCAGTCACGATCCTCAGTGGCTTTCTCGGCGCTGGAAAAACCACGCTGTTGCGCTACCTGCTCAAAGCCGAACACGGCCTGAAAATCGCCGTGATCGAGAACGAATTCAGCGACGCCGGTATCGACACCCAACTGTTGGGCGACGAACCGGTGCAAGTGATGACGCTGTCCAACGGCTGCGTTTGCTGCACCATTCACACCGACCTGACCAAGGCTTTGTACTTGCTGCTCGAGCGCCTGGACAGCGGCGAAATCGCCTTCGATCGTCTGGTGATCGAATGCACTGGCCTGGCCGATCCGGCACCGGTGGCGCAAACGTTCTTCATCGATGAAGAGCTGCGCGAGCGCTACATCCTCGACGGCATCATCACCCTGGTCGATGCGGCGCACGCTGACACTCACCTGACTCAGACCATCGCCCAGGCGCAGATCGGTTTCGCCGACCGCTTGCTGGTGAGCAAGCGCGATCTGGTGGACGAGGCGACCTTTACTGCGCTGAGCGAGCGCCTGACCCGGATCAACCGTCGCGCACCGATCCGCGTGGTCGAGCACGGCAAGATCGATCTGGCCGAATTGCTCGACGTGCGCGGTTTCAATCTCAATGCCGACCTTGGCGGCGGCGTCAGCCTGCGCCCGGTGAGCAAAGCGCCGTCCATCGACCGCATTTCCAGCCTGGTGCTGCGCACCGACAAGCCGCTGGATATCGACAAACTCAGCGAGTTCATGAACGAACTGCTGGAGGACCATGGCAAGCAATTGCTGCGCTACAAAGGCGTGTTGAACATCCTTGGCGAGCCGCGGCGCATGGTGTTTCAGGGCGTATTGAAGCTGTACGGATTCGATTGGGACACGGAGTGGGCCGACGATGAAACGCGCGAAAGCGTGATCGTGTTCATTGCCGATGATTTGCCGGAAGAGAAGATCCGTGAGGGGTTTGCCCGAGTGGCGGCTGAATAAAGTCAGAGATTATCAGTGCACTTGAGTGCGCCTTCGCGAGCAAGCCCGCTCCCACATTTGAAATGCATTTCCCTGTGGGAGCGGGCTTGCTCGCGAAGGCGATCTAAACGGCAGCACGATTCTGGCTCAGAACCGGTCCTGCGTTCAGTAAAGTCTCTTCAAGAAAATCCAGGTGCTGGTTTAGCAATGTCTCGGCCTTTTTGGCATCCCCACGCTCCACAGCCTCCAGAATTCCTTGGTGCACCTGCCACACGCAATAACCCTCCACCAGCGCATCAAACTGCGCAATCGCTAACGATATCAGCGGTACCAAACTGCCAAGAAAATGCGCCATCGGGGCATTCCCCGCCATTTCAGCCAAGTGCAAGTGGAAATCCCCCGATAACCGAATCGCCGGGCCACGCTCTGCACGCAGGCGCTCGCTGTCGATCAAGGCACGCAGGTGTTTCAAGTCTTGCGGACATGGTCGCTGACAGGCCAACCGCACCAAGGTGATTTCGGTCAGCCGCCGTGCATGCAGTGTTTGCCGGGTCTGTTCGCTATCGAGCGCGGCGACGCGCGGACGATGGTTGACCCGAAGGACGATGATCTGCTGATGGGACAGTCGCGTCAGTACGCCGCGAACGTCACTCCGTCGAGCGTTGAACATCTGCGCCAGGCTTTCTTCAGTAAAGCGACTGGCCGCATCAATGCGCTGTTCGAGAATAGCGTCGAAGATCTGCGAATAGAGATCATCCTCCCGGTGCGGGAAGGGCAGGGCAGTGAGTGTTTGCGGTGAGGCGAAGCTGTTCATGGCTTGTCTCCAGTTCGAAGCGGACTCAACTGACGAGGTTGTCGTCCGGAATATTCAATTCGATGCCCATCCGCTGGCCTTCCCGAAGGATGTGCCGACGCATCTCGGCGCTGGCCTGGGCGCTGTTTTTGCTGCGAATAGCGCGCACCACGGCTTCGTTCTCCTCAAGGCGCTCAGCCAAATGCTCCGGGGAGTTGCGCAGCACGTCGGCGCTTTGCTTGAGGGCGTTGCTGGTCTGTTGCACCACACTCTGGAAAATCGGGTTCGACGTCAGCGTGAACAGTTCTTCGTGGAAGGCGATGTAGGCGTTCACGCCGGCTTCACTGTCGTTGGCTTCCAGTGCTTCGCGCATGTCCATCAGGGTCAGGCGCAGTTGCCCGACTTCCTTGCTGCTGATCGACTGCGCCACCAGGCCGACAATGAACGGCTCGAGGGTGTAGCGCAGTTGCAACACGTCTTCCAGGCTCGCACCGGCGACTGCGCTGTCGTGGCTTTGGCTGTCGCTGAGATTGGCCTCCAGCACCACCACGCCTTTACCCGGCATGGAGCGCACCAGGCCGAGAGTTTCCAGCACGATGACCGCTTCACGCAGGCTCGGGCGGCTGATGCCCAGTTGTTCGGCCAGCTCACGCTGCCCCGGCAGCATCTCGCCGGAGCGCCACTGACCACGGGCCAAAGCGGCCCGAAGTTTCTCTACGACTGAATTGACGACGGTTGACGAGGTGATCACTGTTCGCTCCATGAGCATCCAAAATGATTGATGACCGTGCCTGCCCGTGGGCAGGCACGGCGATTATTCAGAATTCCTGCTGATGCGCCGGGCCGACAGGTTTTCTCGGCTGGAAGGTATAACCCACCTGGCCAGAAAGTACTTTGTTCGCCCGTTGGATATCGATGTCCTTTTCCCAGCGCGCGATGGCCACGGTGGCGACGCAGTTGCCGATCAGGTTGGTCAGCGCTCGGCCGATGCCCATGAACCAGTCCACTGCCAACACCAGCACCAGGCCAACAACCGGAATCGCCGGGATCGCCGTCAGTGTTGCCGCTAGAATCACCAGCGCCGAGCCGGGAATCCCGTGGGCGCCTTTAGAGGTGATCAACGACACCAGCAGAATCGTCAGCAGGTCGGTCATGGCCAGCGGCGTGCCGGTGGCATTGGCGATGAACACGATGGCGAGGGTCAGGTAGATCGAGAAACCGTCCAGGTTGAACGAGTAACCGGTAGGAATGACCAACCCGACCGTCGAACTGCCAATGCCCAGATGCTCAAGCTTGCGCATGATTTGTGGCAGCACGGCGTCGGAGGAGGCGGTGCCCATGACGATCAGCAGTTCTTCGCGCAGGTACTTGAGCAACGGCCACATCTTCAGGCCCGAAAGGCGCATCACCAGGCCGAGAATCAATGTCACAAACGCCACGCAGGTCAGGTAAAACAGGCCGACCAGGCTGCCCAGGTGCTGCAGCGAATCCAGGCCATATTTGCTGGTGGTGAAAGCGATGGCGCCGAACACGCCGATCGGCGCCAGGCGCACGATCATGCCCATGATGCGGAAGATCACGTGGCTCAGCTCATTGATCAGCCGGGAAATACCCGACGCTGCTTCGCCCACCAGGTTCAGCGCACTGCCGAACAGCACCGAAAACAGCAGGACTTGCAGAATGTTGTTCTCCGCGAAGGCGCCGATTACCGAGGTCGGGATCAGGTTCATCAGGAACTGGGAGGTGGTTTGCATGTGCTGACCGCGCTGAGCGATGTCGCCCATGTCGGCAGCGGAAAGCTGATCCAGATGAATGTTCGCGCCGCTGCCGATGCCGGTGCTGAAGGCGAACACCAGACCAATCACCAGGGCGATGGTGGTCAGGATTTCGAAGTAGATCACCGATTTCAGGCCGATGCGTCCGACCTTCTTCAGGTCGCCGGCACCGCTGATGCCGCTGACCACTACGCAGAACACGATCAGACCGATGAGCATCTTGATCAGTTTGATGAAGCCATCGCCGAGCGGTTTGAGCTGGGCGGAGTATTCAGGAAGGGCCAGCCCACAGACGATGCCGAGCACCAGTCCGAGAACCACTTGGAGGAAGATTGAGCGCGAGCACCATCTGAGCATGGGAGGAATCCTGGTCGGTGTCCTGGCTGCCGTGCGCTTCGCGCATCAGATTCAGGACTTAATTATTGTGGTCTTACCGGTATGTCCAGTGCAGGCGCAGTCTACGCTGGGTTTTTTCAGGATGACAAGTAAAAATAGCAAAATTGGCATGACCGGTCTGACCAGTGGTGCGGGTCCCCCAAGGAGCTGCCGAAGGCTGCGATCTTTTGATCTTGCTCTTCATCGGTCTGTCGGACGCTAAAATCAAAAGATCGCAGCCTTCGGCAGCACCTACACCGGTCGTCATGAACGTTCAGGCATAAAAAAACCGGCCATCACTGACCGGTTTTTTCATTGCTGCGGTTTAGCGGGCTGATTAGGCGCCGTATACCGGCAGCTTCTTGCAGATGGCCTTGACCTTCTCACGAACGGCGTCGATCACCGCTTCGTTGTTCAGGTCCGCCAGTATGTCGCAGATCCAGCCGGCCAGCTCTTTGCACTCTGCTTCCTTGAAGCCACGAGTGGTCACAGCCGGAGTACCGAAGCGCAGACCGGAGGTGACGAACGGGGAGCGTGGATCGTTTGGCACGGAGTTCTTGTTCACAGTGATGAACGCTTTGCCCAGAGCGGCGTCGGCGTCTTTACCGGAGATTTCCTGCTTGATCAGCGACAGCAGGAACAGGTGGTTTTCAGTACCGCCCGAGACCACGTCGAAACCGCGCTCGATGAACACGCCGGCCATGGCCTTGGCGTTCTTCACCACTTGTTGCTGGTAAGTCTTGAACTCAGGCTGCAGTGCTTCCTTGAAGCAGATCGCTTTGGCGGCGATCACGTGCTCCAGCGGGCCACCCTGGGCGCCCGGGAATACCGCGGAGTTGAGCTTCTTCTCGATGTCGGCGTTGGCGCGAGCCAGGATCAGGCCGCCACGGGGACCGCGCAGGGTCTTGTGCGTGGTGGTGGTCACGACGTCAGCGAAAGGCACCGGGTTCGGGTAGACGCCAGCGGCGACCAGACCGGCCACGTGGGCCATGTCGACGAACAGGTAAGCGCCAACCTTGTCAGCGATTTCGCGGAAACGCGGGAAGTCGAGGATCTGCGAGTAGGCAGAGAAACCGGCCACGATCATTTTCGGTTTGTGTTCAACAGCCAGACGCTCGACTTCGTCGTAGTCGATCAGGCCGTTGCCGTCGATACCGTACTGAACGGCGTTGTACAGCTTGCCGGAGGAGGAAACGCTGGCACCGTGGGTCAGGTGACCGCCGTGCGCCAGGCTCATGCCCAAGATGGTGTCGCCCGCTTGCAGCAGAGCCAGGTAAACGGCGCTGTTGGCTTGCGAACCGGCGTGCGGCTGAACGTTGGCGTAATCGGCGCCAAACAGTTCTTTTGCACGGTCGATGGCCAGTTGCTCGACCACGTCGACGAACTCGCAACCACCGTAGTAGCGCTTGCCCGGGTAGCCTTCGGCGTACTTGTTGGTCAGTACCGAGCCTTGAGCTTCCATCACCGCAGGGCTGGTGTAGTTTTCCGAAGCGATCAGCTCAATGTGCTCTTCCTGGCGCTGAGCTTCTTGCTCCATGGCGGCAAAGAGATCGGCGTCGTACTTGGCAATAGTCAAATCACGGCTGAACATGGCGGTCCTCAAGGATCGGGGGCAGAAAAGGGGGGCATTCTAACCCATCGGGTTTTGGAAGGCATATGAAAGGACATCATGTCGCAGACAAGTGGGCTTCATGACCAGATATGTGGCGCCTGGAAGGGCCTCTTCGCGAGCAAGCCCGCTCCCACATTTGAAATGCGTTCCCCTGTGGGAGCGGGCTTGCTCGCGAAGAGGCCGCCTGCATCACTACAAAGTCTCAGTCGAACATGAACAACGCATCATTGCTGAACTGCGCCTCAAACCGGTTCGCCGGCATCGGCCGGCCGAACAGATACCCCTGAACCTCATCGCAACCATGCTCACGCAGGAAGTCGAGTTGCTCGTGTGTTTCCACGCCCTCGGCGATCACCGCCAGATTGAGGCTGTGGGCCATGGCAATGATCGCGCGGGCAATCTGCGCATCCTGCTCACCCGACGGCAGGCCGTCGACGAAGGTGCGGTCGATTTTCAGCACGTCGATGGGGAACTGCTTGAGGTAGTTGAGCGATGAGTAACCGGTGCCGAAGTCGTCGACCGCAATGCTCAGGCCGAGATTTTTCAGCCCGGCGAGAATCTGCATCGCTTCGCTGACTTCGCGCATCAGGATACTTTCGGTCAGTTCCAGCTCCAGGCACGCCGGCGGTAGGCCGGTTTCCTTGAGGATGGTGGCGATTCGCGTCCCGAGTTGGCCGTCGGAGAATTGCCGGGCCGAAATGTTCACCGACACCTTCGGCACCCGGACCTTGGCTTGATGCCAGGTCTTGAGTTGACGGCAGGCCTCGCTGATCACCCAGTCGCCGACATCCACCACCAGACCGAGCTCTTCGAGCACCGGTATGAAGTCTCCCGGCGGCACCAGACCGCGTCGCGGATGGCGCCAGCGCAGCAAGGCTTCGGCGCCGGTCAGGCGTTTGCCATCGCCGCTGAACTGCGGTTGGTAGTACAACACGAACTCGTCCTGCTCCAGGGCGTGTCGTAAGTCGCTTTCCAGCTCCAGACGCTCCAGGGCGCTGGCGTTCATATCGGCCTGATAGAACTGGAAGTTGTTCTTGCCACGCTCCTTGGCGTGATACATCGCGGTGTCGGCGTTTTTCATCAGCTGGCTGAGTTCGTTACCGTCCTGAGGGCTCAGGGCGATGCCGATACTGGCCGTGACGAAGAACTCGCGGCCTTCAAGCACGAACGGTTTCACCAGGCTGGCGAGAATCTGTTCGGCCACATGAATCGCCCGGTTCAAGGCAATTTCACGGTTGGCCCGCGGTTGCAGCAGCAAGGTGAATTCATCGCCGCCCATGCGCGCCACGGTGTCGTCATCATCGACACAGCCGAGCAGGCGCGTGGCCATTTCCTTGAGCATGCGATCGCCGGCGGCGTGGCCCAGGGAGTCGTTGATCGGTTTGAAGCGGTCCAGGTCGAGGAACATCAGCACGACCCAGGACTTCTGCCGTTCGGCCGATTGCAGCGCCGTGTGCAGGCGATCCTGGAACAGCGTGCGGTTGGGCAGGTGGGTCAGGGCGTCGTAATAGGCGAGGCGGTGAATCCGCTGCTCACTGGCCTTGCGTTCGCTGATGTCGCTGAAGAAGCACACGTAGCTGGCCAGGTCGCCTTCGTCATCCAGCACCGCCGTAATCCCGACCCAGGCCGGGTAATGCTCGCCATTGCGGCGCTTGAGCCAGACTTCGCCTTCCCACGTGCTGTGCTGATGCAATTGCTTGAGCACATAACGCAGATGGGCTTCCTGCTGTTCGTCGACGGTCAGCATGTTCGGCAACTGGTCGAGCACCTGCTCCACCGCATAACCGCTGACACGGCTGAAGGCTTCGTTGGCCTGGACGATGTAGCCGGCCGGGTCGGTAATCAGGATCGCAGAAGTCGAGTGCTCAAATACGGTTGCGGCCATGCGCAGGTCTTTTTCGGCCCGGCGTTGCTGGCTGATGTCACGACCGACGCCCAGCACGCCTTCGAATGCACCGTGTTCGTCCCAGACCAGCACCAGCCGCAGTTCAATAGGAATCTTGCGCCCGTCGGCCCGCAGACAGTCGAACAAAAACAGTTGGGTCTGCACCTGACTGCGCAACAGCGCCAGTTGGTCGGGTTTATTCAGCGCTTTGCTGACCCGGTCCATCAGGTGGTAAATGCCGGTCAGCTGTTGCGGGTTGGCGATGGTCGATTGCCAGCCGTTCTGGAAAATCCAGTCGGCGTCGTAGCCCAGCACGGCTTGCACCGACGGGCTGACGTAGTTGAGCGCCATCTTGCTGTCGGTCGAGAAAATCACGTCGCTGATGCTTTCGGCGAGCATCCGGTAACGCTGCTCGCTGTCGCGCAGGGACTCACTGGCCTCGATCTGATCGGTGATGTCCTTGGCCACGCCGATGATCCGCGTGACCTGATCATGCTTGTCCCGCGCCAGTGCCTGTTCGCGGATGTCGAAACGCCGCCATTTGCCGTCCCGGTGGCGGAAGCGCAGCTGGCATTGCATCAATTGTCTGTAACCGGCCTGGCGCTGGGTTTGGCGCGAGCGGTGGTAGAAGTCCGCATCTTCGGGGTGCAGCAGAATTTCCCAGAAATACTCGCCCATCTGGTGCAGTTCGGTGCGGTTGTAACCGAGCGTCTGGCCCAGGTGGTGGTTGCTGAAAATCATTCGCTGGCTGATCACGTCCTGCACGTACAGATGATCCGGCACGGTGCGTACCACGTCGGACCAGAATCCTTCGCGCTCCAACAGCGACAGTTCGACGAGCTTGCGGCTCGTGATGTCGGTGATGCTCAGGATCACCGCTTTATAGTCGTCCTGGTCTTCCGGCAGACGCAGGACCAGCCACAAGTGCTGGTCGCGGCCATTGGCGTCTTGCAGTTTGATTTCCAGTTCAAGCTGTTTCTGCTGGTTGAGCACCGCGTCGAGCACTTGATCGCCGATGGCGGTGCCGTCCTGCGGGTTGCCGTCGATCAGCAGTTTCCAGGCTTGATCGCAAGCGTTGACGTTGAGCAGTTGCAGGGCGACCAGGTTGACCTCGGTGATGCGCAGTTCCTGCAGAAGTTGCTGGCGTTGTTCCGGTGTATCGAGCCAGGCCTTCAGGTGCTCGCTGCTGTGCAGCTGAGCCTTGTCGAAGACGCTTTTGAGCCCGGACACGTCGAGTACACACAAGGCAACGCCGGTGCCTTCGAAAATATCCTGGTAGCGTCGACGGCCTTCGTGCACCTGGCGTTGGCGGCGGCGCATGTTCAACAGGGCGATGAACGGCAGGAGCGAGAACGCCAGGCCCAGAAGGCATTTGCCGATGAACGCCGGCAGCAGCTGTTCGATCACCCGTTGCCGGTCGAACAACCCGCGCAGTTGCCAGTCGCTGTTGCTCAGGGGCACTGTCAACACGCTGTTGGCAACATCGTCCTCGGTCAGTTCACCCGACTTGGCCAAGGGTAGTGACTCTTCGCGACTGATGACTTGGTGATTGAAGCGGTTTTCTACCAGCCACAGCGGGCGGATACCCGCTTCGTTTGGTTTGGTCAGCGACGAGAAAAATGTCGGCGTCAGGCGCAGAACCCAGTAGCCGCGGGTGCTACCGCTGGCTTGATGCAGCAGCAGATGCACCACCGAACCGTCATTGGCATTGCTGAAATAATGGGCCTGGGCGTGACTGCGCCGGACCAGTTCGCTCAGGTACTCGGCGTCGTCGCTGTCGTCGGCACTGTCGTTGAGGACTTTGCCGGAGGGGCTGAGTAACGCGAGGCTGCGCAGGTCGGGCAAGGATTTTTGCAGTTTGCGCAACAGCGCCTGCTGTTCGTCGGCGCTTTGCGGTTGTTCGACGATCGGTAGCAGGTTGAGGGCGATCTGGGCGTTGAGCGCCATGTTCAGGCTGACTTGCGAGGCCAGATCAGCGGTGTAGTCGATGGTGTACTGACGCTGGTTTTTCTGGGTTTCGCGAAGCTGATCCAGCAACTGCCAGAACAGCAGCGCGAGCAGCAACAGAACGAGCGCCGCCAGCGCGCCCTTCAAGGAGCCACGCAGGGGTGAGCCGGTCGCAGGATTGAGTGCGCTCACGGAAGAAGGTGGGGAGACATTAGACAAACTGTAATCCTGCGGTTTGGCTGGACTGGCGCGACGTGCACTATAAGCCGGACGCCCGGAGGGCGGCTAGCATGCCCTGAGTTGTGGCAAAGTGCCAGTCCCGCTCGGCTGGACTGCCTTCCGTCAATCAGGTAGCTTTGCCGGTTACGCGGGAGCGTTCCAGCTCCTAGAATTTGGCTTTTTCAGCGCGCACGCATTGATACCCATCAATCGGACGACGCGCACGGCCTGGCCGGGCATCGCCCGCGCCCCAATCATTCATCGTTCACTGACCCTAGGTTCTCCATGGCTCAATACGTATTCACCATGCATCGGCTGGGTAAAGTTGTTCCGCCGAAGCGGGAAATCCTGAAAAACATTTCGCTGTCGTTCTTCCCGGGCGCCAAGATTGGCGTACTCGGCCTTAACGGTTCGGGTAAATCCACGCTGTTGAAAATCATGGCGGGCGTCGACACCGAGTTCGACGGCGAAGCCCGTCCGATGCCGGACCTGAACATCGGCTACCTGCCGCAAGAACCGATCCTGGACCCGACCAAGACCGTGCGTGAAGTGGTTGAGGAAGCGGTCAGCGTG
The DNA here is from genome assembly GCF_004136015.1 of Pseudomonas sp. ACM7. Taxonomy (NCBI): domain Bacteria; kingdom Pseudomonadati; phylum Pseudomonadota; class Gammaproteobacteria; order Pseudomonadales; family Pseudomonadaceae; genus Pseudomonas; species Pseudomonas sp. ACM7. The sequence continues at coordinate 3,658,402 of NZ_CP024866.1, forward strand.
ATCAAGAACGCCCAGGCTCGCCTGGACGAGGTCTACGCGGCTTACGCTGATGAAGATGCCGACTTCGACAAACTGGCCGCTGAACAAGCCAAGCTCGAAGCCATCCTGCAAGCCAGTGACGGCCACAACCTGGATCGCCAACTGGAAGTCGCCGCCGATGCGCTGCGTCTGCCGGCCTGGGATGCCAAGGTCGAATTCCTGTCCGGTGGTGAGAAGCGTCGTGTGGCCCTGTGCCGCCTGCTGCTGTCCGCACCCGACATGCTGCTGCTCGACGAACCAACCAACCACCTGGACGCCGATTCCGTCGCCTGGCTGGAGCACTTCCTGCACGATTTCCCGGGCACCGTGGTCGCGATCACGCACGACCGTTACTTCCTGGACAACGTTGCCGGCTGGATCCTCGAACTCGACCGTGGCGCCGGTATCCCGTACGAGGGCAACTATTCGGGTTGGCTCGAAGCCAAGTCCGATCGTCTGGCTGCCGAATCCAAGCAGCAGTCGGCCCACGAAAAAGCCATGAAGGAAGAACTGGAGTGGGTGCGCAAAGGCGCCAAGGCCCGCCAGTCCAAATCCAAGGCTCGTCTGCAACGCTTCGAAGAAATGCAATCGCAGGAATTCCAGAAGCGCAGCGAAACCAACGAGATCTACATCCCGGCCGGTCCACGCCTGGGCGACAAGGTCATCGAATTCAAGAACGTTTCCAAGGGTTATGGCGATCGCGTGCTGATCGACAACCTGTCGTTCTCCATGCCTAAAGGCGCCATCGTTGGCGTGATCGGCGGTAACGGTGCCGGTAAATCGACCCTGTTCCGCATGCTGATGGGCAAGGAAACGCCGGATTCGGGCAGCATCGAAGTCGGCGAAACCGTGCAACTGGCGTGCGTCGATCAGAGCCGCGAAGACCTGGACGGCAGCAAGACTGTGTTCCAGCAAATCTCCGACGGCTCGGATCAGATCCGTATCGGCAACTACGAGATTCCGTCGCGTACTTACGTCGGTCGCTTCAACTTCAAGGGCGGCGATCAGCAGAAGTTCGTCAAGGACCTGTCCGGTGGTGAGCGCGGTCGCTTGCACCTGGCCCTGACCCTGAAAGAGGGCGGCAACGTCCTGCTGCTCGACGAACCGTCCAACGACCTCGACGTTGAAACCCTGCGTTCCCTGGAAGAAGCCCTGCTGGACTTCCCGGGCGCTGCCATTGTGATCTCTCACGATCGGTGGTTCCTTGACCGCGTCGCGACTCACATCCTGGCGTACGAAGACGACTCGCAAGCGGTGTTCTTCGAAGGTAACTACACCGAGTACGAAGCCGATCGCCGCAAACGCCTGGGCGAAGCCGCGACTCAGCCGCATCGTGTACGGCACAAGAAACTGGCCTGATTTCAGGTTGGTTGCATGAAAGAACGGAGCCTTCGGGCTCCGTTTTTTTATGGGGTTTCAGATAGGCCACAGCGCGGCCATCGTCGGAACGCCGCCTGAAGCAAGCTCGCTCCCACATGGATTTATGTAGGCCGAAAATCTTCAATCCAATGGAGATCTACTGTGGGAGCGAGCTTGCTCCGGGCGGCGTTCCGACGATGGCGCCTTCAAGCTCACCCAATTTCTATGCCCAAAACCTCAATCACCAAATCCCCCGCCGGCCGCTTCCACAGCACTTCATCCCCGACCTGCGCCCCGAGTAACGCCCGACCCAAAGGCGAACCCCAGTTGATCAACCCACTGGCAGCATCCGCCTGATCCTCGCCGACCAACTGCACACGCTGCTCGTTGCCCTGTTCATCGGCAAACGTCACCCAGGCGCCAATCTGTACTTTGTCAGACGAAGAGGCCGGGACGACTAACTGAGCGCTTTGCAGTCGTTGATTGAAATACCGCCAGTCACGCTCAAGGTCGGCCTGGCGCTGTTTGTCGGCCAGTTCACCTTTGGCACTCTGTTCATTGAGCAGGTTTTGCACGTCGGCAAGTTTCGCCTGAAGTTGGGCGAGTCCGGCTGGGGTGACGTAATTGGGCTGCGCACTGACTTGCCGTTCGACGGGCTGATCGGCTTGCGCGGCGGCGTTATCTTCATTGACGAAGGCGCGACTCATGGTTTTCTCCCGTTATAGGGTTTGGGCCATGGTCGCAGGCTTTTAGTTTCGGCAGATGTCTGCGGGCGACTTATTGCGAGCGAAAAGCACGAGCGGCGTCCTGATCCTTCTGCTGCTGCCAGGCCTTTTCGCGCTCGTCCCAATGGTGGCTGCGATAATCCTCACGGTCCTCGCTTTCGCGCATCGCCTGACACTGACGGAAGCCATCGCTCCAGCCCTCGGCGTACTGCTTGTCCTTGAGGTAACGCGGAACGTTTTTACGAAATTCTCCGGTGATTGCCCCCGCCGCTTGCCGGCCACTGCTGCAACCGTCATCGAAGCCATCGGCGAATGCCGGTGGATAACCCTTGGCGATCAAATCCTCGTGGGTTGTCTGGCAACCAGCGATCAACATCAGCAACCCCGCCACGCCCACGCAACGCCACATCTCAGACTCCCAGACCGTCAACGGCCTATAGGAGAAGTCTAGGAGTGGATTCGTGAGCGGGATGTGAAAGAAAGATCAAAAGATCAATAGTGATACCACTTCACCTCAAGCATCACTTCATTCTCGGGCGAAGCCAGGTGGCTGAACTCGCGCTGGGCACTCAGGCGCAAACCCAGGTTGCGCGACAATTCCCACTGTTGATTCAGACTCACGCTACGGCGCACTTCGCCATTGGTGAAGAAGTCGCCCTTGGCCTCCAGGCTGAAGTTGCCCAGCGGGTTTTTCCACAGCACGCCGCTGTTGAAACCTGCCGCCGGCGCGATGAAACCGGCAAAGTCGTTGTTGTGCTCAACGCGCACGGTGCCCAAAGCAAAGCCAAGCATGTCGTCGCCCAGTTTCCAGGTCCCGCCGCCACCGCCATTGACGTGGCTGACCAGGGTTTCGTCGTCATGCTTGCCCGGCACACGCTCCAGGCCGCCGGTGACTTGCCACGAGAGTGGTTGCAGCAATTCATTGCGCGGGGTCAGGGAACGGATGGTCGCCAGGTCCAATTGCTGCAACTGCCAGTGATTGCCTTCGTACTGGCGCAGTTTCATTTGCAGGATTTCAATCTGCGCGCCGAGGGGGAAGCTCTCGGCGTTGTCGTTGAGGTCGTGATAAGCCATGCGCAAGCCATACTCGCCAAAGGCCTTGTCGCCCCGAGTGCCGATGCCGGCCTGCCAGGTGCGCGATTCATGGCCATCCTCAGGCAGGCCGGGTTGCGGGATGTCCAGTTCCGGTGCCGGATTCTGGTTGATCGCCCGCAGCAATTCGAAACTGCGCTGCGCCCGTTGCGGATCGCGTTCCTGGCCGTTGGCGCGGTAGCGCTCCAGGCGATAGGCGGCGTCGATGATCAACGCCTGACGATCCTTGGGTTGAGCCTTGAACGCCGGTTCCTGTAACTGCTTCTGGTCGGCGCTGACTTTCAGCACCCACTCCTGTTCTTCATTGGTCAACGGCTCGGCGCGGCTCAACAGTTCACGTTCGCGAGACGGTCGATACTGAATGGATTCCACCAGTCCGGCTTCTTTTACCGCTTTGACGGTGTCCGTAGGAATCGCGGTCAGCGGGAACTGTTCGGTCAATCGCAGGCTCGGGCGGGCGACTTGCAGCAGTTCCAGCAGACGATAGGAGCAGTTTTCGTCGAAGAAGAAATAGTCGAACTGGATCTGCTTGAGCTCCCAGACGTGCTCGACCATGCGCTCGGTTTCTTCCTGGGTCAGATTAAGGCGGTACTCCCACAGATCACGGTTCTCGAGACTGCGGTACTCCGAAAGTTTTTCCTGATAAGGCACCAGGGCAAACAGACCAGGATAGCCGCCCATCAAGCCTTTCCAGGCATACAGGATGCTGTTGTCCGAGCCTTCGATGTATGCGCCGAAGTTGATCGCATAACTGAGCAGGGCGGTTTGATCGCTCTGTACATTGGCCTGGTCGATGCGCAGCAATGTGTGGCCGAACATCGATGACGGACTGTTCAGATACGCTGCCGGGAAAATCATCACCGCACTGTGGGGCGAAACATCCTTGAACCATTGCTTGAATTCAGTGCAGGGAAGCGTCGGCAGATCGGTCAGGTTGAGCTTTGCCTTGAGCCAGCGGGTGCGGGCCGGGTAGACGCATTGCGCATGTTTTTCGCCAGCACTGGCCGGGGCGTAGAGCGCTTGCACGGTCGCCGCCAGCTCGCGGTCAGGATGTTCATTGCCGTCGGCGGCGAGGAAGAATTTCTTGTCGCTGACATAGCTGCGCCAGCCGCCGAGTTTGGCGGTTTCGTAGTGACCCAGGGAAATCCAGAAGGGGTCATTGGCCAATTGCTGCAAACGTTGATTGTCGATTTTGGGCGTGGCAGACAGCGGGGCGCAGACACAGAGCGCCAGCCAGGCAAGGCGTTTGAGCATAGTGGGCAACTTAATCGAAAGAAACAAAGACCCAGCGCGGTTGATGCCATTTGTCTGTAGGAGCTGTCGAGTGAAACGAGGCTGCGATCCTTTGATCTTTAAAAGCAAAGATCGCAGCCTCGTTTCACTCGACAGCTCCTACAGTTGAATGACATTACCCAAAGAGGGGCAGGTCCAAAAAATAAAGCCCGCCCCCCGAAAGGCGCGGGCGGATCGAGCTTAAGCTTGAGTGGCGTACTTGGCCAGACGCGGATCGCTCTTCAGAACGGCCAGGGTGTTGGTATGCACGTCGTCAGCGGTCACGTCAGCCTTGCTGAAGATCTGCTGGAAGTGCTCATGAGTGACGGCGGCGAAATGCGCACGGTCTTCCGGCGCCACGCCCAGTACCACGGCGTAAGTGGTCAGCGCTTCGCCCTGACCTTTAGCCATGTCTTCGGACAGCTCGTTCATCATGCCATTCATGGCAATCCAGGATTTGCCGCCATAGGTCAGCGACGCATTAGTCGCGCAACCGTTGGTACCGGAGGTCATACCGAAGGTTGCGTTGCCGGAAGTGCCGTTGGTGGTGGATGCCAGGAAGTGAGCCGGGGTGCCACGCTGACCTTCGAACAGCATGTTGCCCCAACCGCAATCCGGGCCGCCTGGCGCCTGAGCCATGGCATTGAGGGATACAGCGGTGAAGAGAGTACCGAGAAGAATCCGTTTCATAGCTTTGTTCTCTTTATGTGCATACCAATGGACAAGGGGTCTGGCCCAATCCGGCGCCAGTGGGCCAGTTATTAATCCAGCCGCGCAGTTTGGAGTTTAGGCACGATCCCGGGGTTCCGTGATTTTTTGCAAAACATTATTGAAAACATTGATTTGGCCCCGTCCCGCTTGGGGATGCCGCTTTGTCTATGCTTTGGCTAGAGGCGCGCCTTGCAAGTGAGGTATGGGCAGCGCCAGAATGCCGCTATCTGCCCCGCCTGATGTAAGGAAGCCCGATGCCTGATCCTGTTGCTGCCAGCTTGCGTCTAGCGCCCGAAGCGCTGACCCGTCCGTTTTCCGCTGAACAGTTCAGCTTCTCTACCACCAATGATTTGGAGCCCTTCCGCGGAGTGCTTGGCCAGGAACGTGCGGTCGAAGCCTTGCAATTCGGTGTGGCAATGCCACGCCCCGGTTACAACGTATTCGTCATGGGCGAGCCCGGCACCGGCCGGTTTTCGTTCGTCAAACGCTACCTGAAAGCCGAAGGCAAACGCCTGCAGACCCCGGCGGACTGGGTCTACGTCAACAATTTCGATGACCCTCGCGAGCCTCGCGCACTGGAGTTGCCGTCGGGCACCGCCGGTGCCTTTATCGATGACATCAACGGCTTGATCGACAACCTGCTGGCGACTTTTCCGGCCGTGTTCGAGCACCCGTCCTACCAGCAGAAGAAAAGCGCCATCGACCGCGCCTTCAACCAGCGTTACGACAAGGCGCTGGATGTGATCGAGCGCCTGGCGCTGGAGAAGGACGTTGCGCTGTACCGCGACAGCACCAATATCGCGTTCACGCCGATGAGCGAAGGCAAGGCCGTGGACGAGGCCGAATTTGCCCAGTTGCCGGAAGCCGATCGCGAGCGTTTTCACGACGACATTTCATGGCTGGAAGAGCGGCTGAACGAAGAACTCGCCAGCCTGCCGCAGTGGAAGCGTGAGTCGAGCAATCTACTGCGCCAGCTCAACGAAGAAACCATCACCCTGGCCTTGCAACCCTTGCTCGCGCCGCTGTCGGAAAAGTACGCGGAAAACGCCGGCGTTTGCGGTTACCTGCAAGCGATTCAGGTGTATCTGCTCAAAACCGTGGTCGAGCAACTGGTAGACGACAGCAAGACGGACGCCATCGCCCGCAAGCTGCTGGAAGAGCAATACGCGCCGAGCCTGGTGGTCGGTCATCCGTTCAGCGGCGGTGCGCCAGTGGTCTTTGAGCCGCACCCGACTTACGAAAACCTGTTCGGTCGCATCGAGTACACCACCGATCAGGGCGCGCTCTACACCACGTATCGACAGTTGCGTCCGGGTGCGCTGCACCGCGCCAACGGCGGCTTCTTGATTCTTGAAGCGGAAAAAATGCTCAGCGAGCCATTCGTGTGGGATGCGCTCAAACGCGCGCTGCAATCGCGCAAACTGAAAATGGAATCGCCGCTGGGCGAGATGGGCCGTTTCGCCACCGTGACCCTGACACCGCAACACATTCCGCTGCAGGTCAAAGTCGTCATCATTGGCGCCCGACAGCTCTACTACACGCTGCAGGACCTCGATCCGGACTTCCAGGAGATGTTCCGCGTCCTGGTGGACTTCGACGAAGACATCCCGATGGTCGACGAAAGCCTGGAACAGTTCGCCCAGTTACTCAAAACCCGCACCTCCGAAGAAGGCATGGCGCCGCTGACCGCCGATGCGGTGGCGCGTCTGGCGACTTACAGTGCTCGCCTGGCTGAGCACCAGGGGCGTTTGTCGGCGCGGATCGGTGATCTGTTCCAACTGGTCAGCGAGGCGGATTTCATTCGCCAACTGGCCAGTGACGAAATGACCGACGCCGGGCACATCGAACGTGCGCTCAAGGCCAAGGCCACGCGGACCGGGCGCGTCTCGGCGCGGATTCTCGATGACATGCTGGCCGGGATCATCCTGATCGACACCGCAGGTGCGGCGGTCGGCAAGTGCAACGGGCTGACAGTGCTGGAGGTCGGTGACTCGGCCTTCGGTATACCGGCGCGGATCTCCGCCACGGTCTACCCGGGTGGCAGCGGCATCGTCGATATCGAGCGTGAGGTCAACCTCGGCCAGCCGATTCACTCCAAGGGCGTGATGATCCTCACCGGGTATCTGGGCAGCCGATACGCCCAGGAATTCCCGCTGGCGATTTCCGCGAGTATCGCCCTGGAGCAGTCCTACGGTTACGTCGATGGTGATAGTGCATCGCTGGGCGAGGCTTGCACCTTGATTTCGGCACTGTCGAAAACCCCGCTCAAGCAGTGTTTTGCGATCACCGGTTCGATCAACCAGTTCGGTGAAGTGCAGGCGGTGGGTGGGGTCAACGAGAAGATCGAAGGCTTCTTCCGACTCTGCGAAGCCCGCGGGTTGACCGGTGAACAGGGAGCAATCATTCCCCACGCCAACGTTGCCACGCTGATGCTCGACGAAAAAGTGCTGACGGCGGTGCGCGCGGGGCAGTTCCACGTCTACGCCGTGCGCCAGGCTGATGAAGCCTTGAGCCTGTTGGTCGGCGAGCCGGCCGGTGCGCCGGACGCCGATGGCCAGTTCCCTGAAGGCAGTGTTAACGCGCGAGTGGTGGAACGCTTGCGGGTCATCGCAGAAATGATCAGCGAAGAAGACCTCAAGGAAGCCGAGAAAGAAGCTGCGCAGGAAGCACTGGTCGAGGCCAAACCGGCTTGATACAAACCTGAGGTCACCTCAATCCCCTGTGGGAGCAAGCTCGCTCCGGGCGGCGTTCCGACGATGAGGCACTGACATTCAACATCTCTGTTGGCTGACAGTGCGCTATCGCGAGCAAGCTCGCTCCCACATTTGACTTGGGTGAATCATGAAAAGTGCCATCAGTCTGGCGTCAATATTCACACGAATGACCATTCGGCGCCTTTCGGTCTCACTTGACGTGCTAGTCAGACTTTTCCTCTATTCTCAGGTCAAGGATATCGACAGTAATCACTGGATCGAGACAGTCCTCCCGTGGGGGCTGAATACCGGATCTACCGAGGGTCGCCGCCATGTCGCGCAACCTCTGCCTCACCCGTCAATGCCTGGGCCTTGTGACCCGTATCGAGTGTGCCATCCGCCCATTGGCGGGGGATACGGGCATGTGGACCTTACTCTTCGCCGCCGGAATGGAAGGTGAACAACCTTCTGCCATCAAAGCCCAGGGCCCGTTTCATGGCCCCTTTGTGGCTGAGTCGATCCTCGACACCATCGTTGAAAGTCTCACCCTGCACGGCTATGAGCTGGCCGATGATCCGCAAATCTGGTGCCTGCACCTGCAAGCTCAGTTGCGGGAAATCAATGGTGGCCGCTGCCGTAACCCTGGAGGTTTCGAGTTTCGGCCCGAGCACTGAACAGGCTATTGAGCAAGGTTGGACGTGTCCGCCTTGTCGAGTTTGACCTCGAAGCCATATTGCACGGTGGAGAGATCGGTTCGTTGATAGGTTTCCAGACGGGCAGGCTGCCCGTAGAAATAATGCACCCCCAATAATGCCGGGCCTTCTGCGCTCGCATCGTGGCTGACCGAAAGAATCTCCTTCAGATAATTGCCGCTGTCGTCCTTGGCGAAGAAACGCCAGTCCTGGGCGGGAAACTGCTTCAGATCAACCACCAGCGCATTGCCCTTGAGCACCAGCCCTTTGGGCAACTGGTGGGCGTCGATGGTTTTCTTTTCGACGATGGCGAGAAACAGCGGCATGGAGCCCACCGCGTAAGCCGGGGTTTCTGGAAACAGGTTCAAGTCGTAGGTGATGGTTCCGCGCAGGGGATCGACCTGGTAAGCCTCTGGCGGCAATTCGATCGGCTCATCGCGCTTGCCGTTACCGTCCTCGGTAAAGAAGCTGACCGGGCTTTCGCCGGGGGTGAAGGAGGTGCCGAGCAGCTCATCATTGAAGCTTTTGGGGTGATCGAACTCGATGCGCGCGGCGCTGGGGTCTTCGACCGACTGGCTGATGCGGATGCTTTTTTTCAGTTGTTCCTCGCCAAGTGTGGCGCCCTTGAGCCAGATCGTGGCCTGGTCGTCGTACACCACCACTGGCAGCGTCAGTGGCTGGATGGTCTTTTGCGTGGTGTGTGGGTCGAAGCGAAGTACCGGCAGGTTCAGGTCCTTGCGGGTCACCGTGGCGGTTGAATAGTCCAGTACGCTGACCTCAAGCGTTTCGATCGGCCCGTTGAAGTACACCTTGGAATAATGGTGGCTCTGTTGCTTCTCAAAGGCGCGCTGCTCTTCATCGATCTGTTTCTCGAAGCTCTCGCTCCAGGCTTTCTGCTGTTGCATTTTCGCCAGTTGCTTTTGATAGAAGGCTATTTGTGCGGCGGTTTCGTTGATCGAGCCTGAGCGCGAGAGAAATTGCCCGCTGCTGTCCTTGGCCTGGACGATCAGCGGGTTCAGCGGTGTTTCGCTGACCTCGGGGGCCAGTGGCGCGCTGTTGTTGAATTCGATTTCGGCGTAGTTGTTTGCAAGGTTCAGCAGGTTGACGCTGAGGTTGTCGTTGGTGCGAGTCTGGCCAACGTCCTTTTTCGTCAGGTCGAAACTGTAGAGCCGGCGCGGCGCGATGACTTCCACCTTGCCTTGCAGACTCACCGGTTGTGGCTGGTTCTTTTTGTCCACGTCCAGGCCGTCGATGAAGGGGTAGGTCACCGTCAAATCATCGGGGTTGGTCAGGTTGGAGCTCGACGGACTGAGCTGAATGCCCGGATCGGTTTCTGACCATTCCGGCTGAAACGGGATGACGCGTTTATTGCTCAAAGTCACCGATTGCCATTCAAGACTATGGGGAAAGAGAAACGCGACCGGAATGTTGAAGTTGAAAGGGAACACCGGTTGCAGATCGGTCAGGTAGTCGGAACTGGAATCTTTGTGCAGCACGAACAGGCCGTTGATGTAGGTGTCGACCAAGGCTTGGGGCGTCGGATAGTGCTTGAGGACGGCGAGGGCGTCTTCGCCATATTCTGTTTCCACCGGTTTGCTGTCGAGCTTGAGTTGCGCACGCTCGAGCAACAACAGTGAGCCGCCGAGTTCAGCCACGGCTTCCCTGAGTTTTGGGTCCTGAATCGCATCCAGAGACTTCTCGAACTGAGCAGTCTTTTCCTCGAGGCTGACCTGGCGCTTCTCATCGCTGGGTGAGCAGGCGCTCATCAGCAAAGCCAGGCAAATTCCGGCGCTCGTTAAAGGCAATCGCACATCCATTTCCCGTCTTCCTGTCCGATGTCGCTGAGCTGTCAATGCTTTGGACACTAGCAGAAAAACCTTGTCACACACGCGCAGGTTGCGGATTTCCCAACGGTTTCTGGCTGCTTCTGGGTATAGACAGGTGGCTGGTATACTCGCGGCCATTTCCAGGCCTTGTGTGAGATTTAATGGAACGCTTTATCGAAAATGCAATGTACGCCAGCCGCTGGCTGCTGGCGCCGATCTACTTCGGTCTGTCCCTCGGGCTGTTGGCCCTGGCGCTGAAATTCTTCCAGGAAGTCTTCCACGTCATCCCTAACGTGTTCTCGATGGCCGAGTCGGATCTGATTCTGGTGCTGCTCTCGCTGATCGACATGGCGCTGGTAGGCGGTTTGCTGGTGATGGTGATGATTTCCGGTTACGAGAACTTCGTTTCCCAACTGGACATCGACGACGACAAGGAAAAGCTCAACTGGCTGGGCACCATGGATTCCTCTTCATTGAAGATGAAGGTGGCCGCTTCCATAGTGGCCATTTCGTCCATCCACCTGCTGCGGATTTTCATGGACGCCAAGAACGTCGATCCCGAGCATTTGAAGTGGTACGTGATCATCCACATGACCTTCGTGATTTCGGCGTTTGCCATGGGTTATCTGGATAAGCTGACCAAGCACTGATCGCTTTTTATTGCTATACCAAACCGCCCGTCTGTTGCGAAACAGACGGGCGGTGTCGTTTGTGGCTTGTACTTTGATGCGCCGAGGCCTATGCCTGTAAGGATCTTGGCTCGCCACTGCGTGAGGTGCGTTTATGGACCTGAAAGAGTTGAATGCTTATGCCATCGCCGGGAAGGTTGATGAACTCAACCTGATCTCGATGGAAGGCGGGATCTACCTGTTGGAAGCGCGGATGCATGGCGCGGCGTATCCGCTGAGTGATAACCACGGCCAGATGTTTCATCTTCGTTCGGTCGAGCATGCGCGTGAAGTACTTCATGCCTTTCCCAGCTTGCCGTTCAACCTTGTGCACGTTTCGGTTCATGACGAGATGTGTGGACTCGGTGCTAGCTCCGAGGGAAGCCTGAAGGTACCGATTGCGTGGCAGCACTGACGGCTCTCATCAACGCAATGACATCTGTGCTAGTCTGCTGGCCCTTTTGGTTCCGGGCGCTCCGGGACGCGCTGTGCACGCACGGCTAGTTCCAGGGCCGTCCGCACAGCGGAGCAGTGTCATGTCCGAAGTAAATCTGTCCACCGACGAAACCCGCGTCAGCTACGGTATTGGCCGTCAGCTGGGCGATCAACTGCGCGACAACCCGCCACCGGGCGTTAGCCTGGACGCGATCCTGGCAGGCCTGACCGACGCTTTCGCCGGCAAGGAAAGCCGTGTGGGTCAGGAAGAAATGTCCGCGAGCTTCAAGGTCATTCGCGAAATCATGCAAGCTGAAGCAGCTGCCAAAGCTGAAGCCGCTGCTGGCGAAGGCCTGGCATTCCTGGCTGAAAACGCCAAGCGTGACGGCATCACCACCCTGGCTTCCGGCCTGCAATTCGAAGTGCTGACTCAAGGTGAAGGCGCCAAGCCAACCCGTGAAGATCAAGTGCGCACTCACTACCATGGCACTCTGATCGACGGCACTGTGTTCGACAGCTCCTACGATCGTGGTCAGCCTGCAGAATTCCCGGTTGGCGGCGTGATCGCTGGCTGGACCGAAGCCCTGCAACTGATGAACGCCGGCAGCAAATGGCGTCTGTACGTGCCGAGCGAACTGGCTTACGGCGCTCAAGGCGTTGGCAGCATTCCGCCGCACAGCGTACTGGTATTCGACGTCGAACTGCTCGACGTTCTGTAATCCCAATGTGGGAGCGAGCTTGCTCGCGATAGCGGCATAACAGTCGACAGAGATGTTGAATGCTAGTCAGTCATCGCGAGCTCGCTCCCACAGTTTTTTGCGACGATCTTCATATTTCAAGCTTGTGGTGCAGTTCGCTTGTCGGGCGCAACGCCCGGGCATAGCAGAACAGAAACAGATTGCGCACCAGTTCCTTGAGCACCACCGGCTCGCTGGAGCTCAAGCCATTGACGTCCAGATCCCCCTGATCCTGCAGCTCGTTCAAGGCTTCTTCTTCAAGCACTGCACAGACTTCCCCGGTTTCCCGATGCAGGATCCTGAGGTAAGGGTGTGGGCGGTCCAGCCAGGCATCGATCAAATAAGTCATGGGTCTCATCTCCATTGATTGGTTTCAATGAGAATAATTCTTATTAATCAAATAGCAAGGACCTATTGGCGGTTTGTGTTTTTTTAAGGGTAAAGGTTGCGTAAGGTCAAAACGGCTGGCGTTTGGCTATTGCGAGGGATTGTTGGGCGAAGCGGGGGAGGGTGAAGCACCATCCCACGCAGGACGCGGGATGGAATACAGCGGGCTCAGACTTTTCTGACGAACTCGGATTTGAGCTTCATCGGGCCGATGCCGTCGATCTTGCAGTCGATGTCGTGATCACCATCGCACAGGCGGATATTCTTGACCTTGGTGCCGACCTTGACCACTAGCGAGGTGCCTTTGACCTTGAGGTCCTTGATCACAGTGATGGTGTCGCCGTCCTGCAGGACGTTGCCGACCGAATCCTTTTTCACGGTGTCATCGGACACTGCTTCGGCTTCGCCGCTGGCGGACCACTCGTGGGCGCACTCAGGGCAGATCAGTTGGGCGCCGTCTTCGTAGGTGTACTCGGAATTGCATTTTGGGCAGGGTGGCAACGTGCTCACTAAAGCTCCTTGGATTGGGGGGCGCTAAAAGTCGCACATTGTATAGGGTTTTATCGGAGGAGGGGCGCACAGCAAAAGATCGCAGCCTTCGGCAACTCCTACAGTGTTTTGTGTACTCCTGTAGGAGCTGCCGAAGGCTGCGATCTTTTGCTCTTGCTTTGAATATCAGTGCGTGCGGGCGACCGCAAATTCGCTCAACTCGACCAGAGCATCGCGGTATTCGCTGGCAGGCAGCGCGTCGAGGCACTTGATCGCGCGGGCCACGTAGTCACGGGCCAGCTGCGCGGTGTAATCCAGCGAACCTGAGGCTTCCACGGCTTCGCGGATGCTTTCCAGGTCTTCGATGCCGCCTTTCTGGATTGCCTTGCGCACCAGTGCAGCCTGCTCCGGCGCGCCTTCGCGCATGGTGTAGATCAGCGGCAGGGTCGGTTTGCCTTCAGCCAGATCGTCACCGACGTTCTTGCCCAGGGTTTCGGCGTCGCCTTTGTAGTCCAGCAAGTCGTCGACCAGTTGGAAAGCCACACCCAGGTGATCACCAAACGTACGCAGGGCTTCTGTCTGTTCCGATGTCGCTTCGCAGAGCGCTGCAGCACTGTGGGTCGAGGCCTCAAAGAGCATCGCGGTCTTGCCGCGGATGACTTCCATGTAGGTTTCTTCGGTGGTGCTGGCGTCACGAACCTTGGACAGCTGCAACACTTCGCCTTCGGCGATGATGCGCGTGGCTTGCGAAAGGATTTTCATCACCGGCATGGAGCCCAGTTCGACCATCATTTCGAAGGATCGCGAATACAGGAAGTCGCCCACCAGCACGCTTGGCGCGTTGCCCCACATGGCGTTGGCGGTCGAGCGGCCACGGCGCATGCCGGACATGTCGACCACGTCGTCATGCAGCAGGGTCGCGGTGTGCAGGAACTCGATGGTCGCGGCCAGCAGGCGCAGGTCATCGCCTTCGCGACCCAGAGCCTTGCCACACAGCAAAACCAATAGAGGGCGCAGGCGTTTACCGCCAGCCGAGGTAATGTAATCGCCGATTTTCGATACCAGCGGCACTCGGGAAGTCAGCTGCTTCTTGATGATGCCGTCGACGGCGCGAAAATCGTCCGCCACCGCGCGGTAGAAAGCTTGGGGTTGCATCAGCGACAGTTGCTCCAGAAGGGTTGCGCGGCATGCTAGGACCCACGTCGGCGGGTGTCAAGGTACGATGGACGGCCTCTTGCATCGCCCCGGCAGCTTGCGTACAATCGCGCACCCTGAACTTCCTGGGCAGCACCTGCCTTACGCAATTGCAAACAGGCCTTCCAGCCCAATGCAGCCATGCCAGCCAATACCTCTTCTTATAAAGAGCTGGGTGAGCAGGATTATCGGAGAAATACCATGTCGTACGCAGTAATTGTTACTGGTGGCAAGCAATACAAGGTCGCCCCAGGTGAATACCTGAAGATCGAAAAACTGGAAATCGCTACCGGCGAATCCGTTACTTTTGATCGCGTTCTGTTGGTCGCCAATGGCGATGACGTGAACATCGGCGCTCCAGTTGTTGCTGGCGCTACCGTTGTGGCTGAAGTGATCTCCCAAGGTCGTCACGATAAAGTCCGCATCATCAAGTTCCGTCGTCGTAAGCACCACATGAAGCGTATGGGCCACCGCCAGTGGTACACCGAGATCAAAATCACCGGTATTCAGGCTTAATTTCAGCCTAATTCCTCACTAGGAGAATTGACTCATGGCACACAAAAAAGCTGGTGGTAGTACCCGTAACGGTCGCGACTCAGAAGCCAAGCGCCTTGGCGTGAAGATGTATGGCGGCCAGGTTATCATTCCGGGCAACATCATCGTGCGTCAGCGCGGCACCCAATTCCACGCCGGTTACGGTGTTGGCATGGGTAAAGATCACACTCTGTTCGCTAAAATCGACGGCGTGATCAAGTTTGAAGTAAAAGGCGCTTTCAACCGCCGTTACGTGAGCATTGTCCCGAAGACTGAAGTCGTCGCGGCATAATTACGTAGTTGCTGGAAAAGCCCTGTCTCGCGACGGGGCTTTTTCGTTTGTGGGGTGAGTCTCTTGCAAAGCTGTTTGTGATGGGCTCCAGCGCTGGATTTGCGGTCGTTGATTGAGGTCGCTGCGCTCATTTTTGCAAGAGTCTTATGTCTTAGTGTTTTTCGGCTCGTCCGTATGACGAGAGGCGTTTTGTTATGAAGTTTGTTGATGAAGTATCGATTCGAGTAAAGGCCGGCGACGGCGGCAACGGTTGCATGAGCTTCCGTCGCGAAAAATTCATTGAAAACGGCGGCCCGAACGGCGGTGACGGTGGTGATGGCGGCTCGGTCTACATGATCGCCGACGAAAACCTCAACACCCTGGTGGACTACCGTTACACCCGGCACTTTGATGCCGAGCGTGGTTCCAACGGCGGCAGCACTGACTGCACCGGCAAGAAAGGTGAGGAGCTGGTGCTGCGTGTTCCGGTCGGTACGACCGTTATCGACTCCGCTACTCAGGAAGTGATCGGCGACCTGACCAAGGCTGGCCAGAAACTGCTGGTGGCTCACGGCGGCTGGCATGGTCTGGGTAACACTCGTTTCAAATCCAGTACCAACCGTGCTCCGCGTCAGACCACTCCGGGCAAGCCGGGTGAGGCGCGTGATCTGAAGCTGGAAATGAAGGTATTGGCTGACGTCGGTCTGCTGGGCTTGCCGAACGCTGGTAAAAGTACCTTCATTCGTTCGGTGTCGGCCGCCAAGCCGAAAGTCGCCGACTACCCGTTCACCACGCTGGTGCCGAACCTGGGTGTGGTCAGTGTCGATCGCTGGAAAAGCTTCGTGGTCGCGGACATTCCGGGTCTGATCGAAGGTGCTTCCGATGGCGCAGGCCTGGGGATTCGCTTCCTCAAGCACTTGTCGCGTACGCGTTTGCTGCTGCACCTCGTGGACATGGCGCCGCTCGATGACGCCAGCGCCCCGGATGCTGCGGAAGTGATCGTCAGCGAGCTGACCAAGTTCAGCCCGTCCCTGGCTGAGCGTGATCGTTGGTTGGTGCTGAACAAGTGCGACCAGATCCTTGAAGAAGAGCACGATGCTCGCGTCAAGGAAATCGTTGATCGCCTGGAATGGACCGGTCCGGTCTACGTGATCTCGGCCATCTCCAAGC
Source organism: Pseudomonas sp. ACM7 (assembly GCF_004136015.1). NCBI lineage: Bacteria > Pseudomonadati > Pseudomonadota > Gammaproteobacteria > Pseudomonadales > Pseudomonadaceae > Pseudomonas > Pseudomonas sp. ACM7. The sequence continues at coordinate 3,674,675 of NZ_CP024866.1, forward strand.
TGGGCACCGAGCGTCTTTGCCACGACATCATGCGTTATATGGAAGATCGTGCCGATCGCCTGGCTAACGATCCGGTTTACAAAGAAGAATTGGCCGAACTCGATCAGCGCATCGAAGACGAAGCCCGTGCTCAGCTGCAGGCCCTGGATGATCAGCGTGCCCTGCGCCGTAGCGGCGTGAAGTCGGTCCACGACATCGGCGACGATGATTGGGACGAAGAAGATGTGGATGACGAAGACGGTCCGGAAATCATTTACGTGCGTGACTGATTCGTTGCAGTAAACTTAAGCGCCGCTCAATCGAGCGGCGTTTTAGTATCTGGAAATCGGTAGTCACGAATAACGTTACGGACGGCGCTGGGTCGCGCTGTCCTCAAGCTAAGGTTGAAGATGATGCGGAGCAAGGTGACAGGTGCGCAGCGTTGGGTCGTGAAGATCGGCAGCGCTTTGCTGACGGCGGACGGCAAGGGCCTGGATCGCGCGGCAATGAGTGTTTGGGTCGAGCAGATGGTGGCTTTGCATGAGGCTGGCGTCGAGCTGGTGCTGGTGTCCTCCGGAGCGGTGGCGGCTGGCATGAGTCGCTTGGGCTGGACCGTACGACCCAGTGCGATGCACGAGTTGCAGGCCGCTGCCGCCATCGGTCAGATGGGGTTGGTGCAAGCCTGGGAGTCGAGCTTTGCCGAGCATGGCCGGCATACCGCGCAGATTCTCCTGACCCACGACGACTTGTCCGACCGCAAGCGCTACCTGAACGCCCGCAGCACCTTGCGCGCGTTGGTCGAGCTGAAAGTTATTCCGGTGATCAACGAAAACGACACCGTGGTCACTGATGAAATACGTTTCGGCGACAACGACACCCTGGCGGCGCTGGTAGCCAACCTGGTCGAAGCTGACTTGTTGGTGATCCTTACCGATCGCGATGGCATGTTCGACGCCGATCCGCGCAACAACCCTAACGCCAACCTGATTTACGAAGCGCGCGCTGATGATCCGGCGCTGGATGCGGTGGCGGGCGGTACCGGTGGTGCGCTGGGTCGTGGCGGCATGCAGACCAAATTGCGTGCTGCGCGGCTGGCGGCTCGTTCCGGTGCGCATACGATCATCGTTGGCGGGCGTATTGAACGCGTGCTGGATCGCCTCAAGGCGGGCGAGCGCATCGGCACCTTGCTGTCGCCTGAGCGCGGCCTGTTGGCGGCGCGCAAGCAATGGCTGGCCGGGCATCTGCAAACCCGCGGCACGCTCGTGCTGGATGCCGGTGCGGTGACGGCGCTGTCCAAAGGCAACAAAAGTTTGCTGCCTGTGGGGGTCAAGCTGGTCCAGGGCAGCTTCCGTCGTGGCGAGATGGTGGTTTGCGTGGCGCCGGACGGTCGTGAAATCGCCCGGGGCCTGGCCAACTACAGCGCGCTGGAAGCACAAAAAATCATCGGTCAGTCGTCTGAGGCGATTGTCGGTCTGTTGGGTTACATGGCGGAGCCGGAACTGGTTCACCGCGATAACCTGATCCTGGTCTGAAGGAATACCTGAATGCGCGTGGCAAAAGGATTGTTGGGTCTGCTGTTGGCGATGCCGCTGCAGGCCTCGGCCGAGGAGATTGGTCAGGTGTCGACGGTGTTCAAGTTTGTCGGCCCGAACGACCGCATCGTCGTCGAAGCGTTTGATGATCCAAAGGTTGAGGGTGTGACTTGCTACCTGTCGCGAGCCAAGACGGGTGGCGTGAAGGGTGGTTTGGGATTGGCTGAAGATCGCGCGGAAGCGTCTATCGCTTGTCGTCAGGTCGGGCCGATCAGCTTCAAGGGCGAGTTGAAGGATGGTGACGAGGTGTTCAAGGAGCGCACTTCGCTGGTGTTCAAGACCATGCAGGTGGTGCGATTCCTCGACAAGAAGCGCAATACGCTGGTGTATCTGGTCTATAGCGATCGTGTGATCGAGGGTAGTCCGCAGAATGCGGTCACCGCCATCCCTATCCTGCCGTGGGCGAGCGCCCAGTAATCTGACGCAAATCGAAATGTGGGAGCGGCGGTGCGACGATTCGACTTGCTCGCGAAGGCGGTGTAACAGTCAACGATGATGTTGAATGTTATGGCCTCTTCGCGAGCAAGTCGAATCGTCGCACCGCCGCTCCCACATTTTTTTGCGTTATAGCTGCCAAATCGCAGGCAATAAAAAACCGACCCTGAGGTCGGTTTTTTAACAAGCTTATCGCTTATGCGGCAACAGCAAGGTTCAGAGCCTTGACGTGACCGTTCAGGCGGCTCTTATGACGAGCAGCCTTGTTCTTGTGGATGATGCCTTTATCGGCCATACGGTCGATAACTGGCACGGCCAGAACGTAAGCAGCTTGAGCTTTTTCAGCGTCTTTTGCGTCGATGGCCTTAACTACATTCTTGATGTAGGTACGAACCATGGAACGCAGGCTGGCGTTGTGGCTGCGACGCTTCTCAGCCTGTTTTGCACGTTTTTTGGCGGAAGGTGTGTTGGCCACCGTCGAGCTCCTCGAAAGACTTTTTAGGAAATAGCAAACAAAATAGGCCGCGAATCATGCCGATGAGTTGATGTCTTGTCAAGGGCGGTTGAGACGTTCCGCTAAGTGGTAGGTATAAAGAGGCGGGATATTTATTTCCGGCGCTTGACCTGTAAACTCGCGAGCTTTGGCTCTGTGCTGCTGCGGCGCGGAGTATCGCATAAGTAGGCGCTTTGTTCGCCTGCTGTTTATCGACAGGCACAAACTCTTTCAATGAATCTGCTCAAATCGTTGGCCGCCGTCAGCTCTATCACGATGCTTTCCCGGATTCTGGGGTTCGTTCGTGACACTCTCATTGCGCGCACATTTGGCGCCGGGATGGCGACTGACGCCTTCTTTATCGCCTTCAAACTGCCCAATCTGCTGCGACGGATCTTCGCCGAGGGGGCTTTTTCCCAAGCATTCGTGCCGATTCTTGCCGAATATAAAAGCCAGAAGGGCGAGGAGGCGACGCGAACCTTCATTGCCTACGTCTCGGGCCTGCTGACGCTGGTACTGGCGTTGGTCACCGCTTTGGGCATGATCGCTGCGCCGTGGGTCATCTGGGCGACCGCGCCGGGTTTCACCGATACGCCGGAAAAATTCGAGCTGACGGCCAGTCTGTTGCGCGTGACCTTTCCTTATATATTGCTGATCTCCCTGTCTTCATTGGCCGGGGCGATCCTCAATACCTATAACCGCTTTTCGGTGCCGGCCTTCGTGCCGACCCTGCTCAACGTCAGCATGATCATCTTTTCGGTGTTCCTGACGCCGTACTTCGATCCGCCGGTCATGGCGCTGGGTTGGGCAGTACTGGTGGGTGGTCTGGCGCAATTGCTCTATCAGCTGCCGCACCTGAAAAAGATCGGCCTGCTGGTGTTGCCACGACTGAACCTGCGTGACAGCGGCGTCTGGCGGGTCATGAAACAAATGCTGCCGGCGATTCTCGGTGTGTCCGTGAGCCAGATTTCGCTGATCATCAATACCATTTTCGCCTCGTTCCTGGTCGCCGGTTCCGTGTCATGGATGTACTACGCCGACCGTTTGATGGAATTACCGTCCGGTGTGCTGGGTGTGGCGCTGGGTACGATTCTTCTGCCGACCCTGGCCAAGACCTACGCCAGCAAGGATCGCCAGGAATACTCGCGAATCCTCGACTGGGGTCTGCGCCTGTGCTTCATGCTGGTGTTGCCGTGCTCCCTGGCGCTGGGGATTCTCGCCGAGCCGCTGACGGTTTCTTTATTCCAGTACGGTCAGTTCAGCGCGTTTGACGCCTCCATGACCCAGCGGGCGCTGATCGCTTATTCGGTCGGTTTGCTTGGGATTATCGTGATCAAAGTGCTGGCGCCGGGCTTTTATGCGCAACAAAACATCCGCACGCCGGTAAAAATCGCAATTTTCACCCTGATCGTTACCCAGTTGTTCAACCTGGTGTTGATCGGCCCGCTGGCCCACGCCGGTCTCGCGCTGGCCATCAGCATCGGCGCGTGCATTAACGCCGGCCTGCTGTTCTATCAGCTGCGCAAGCAGCAGATGTATGAGCCGCAACCGGGTTGGGCGAAATTCGGCTTCAAGCTAGTGATTGCGGTGTTGGTGATGTCTGCTGTGTTACTGGTCGGAATGCATTTCATGCCTGCCTGGGATCAAGGGCATATGCTGGAGCGGTTCCTGCGTCTGGGCTCATTGGTCGTTGCCGGAGTGGTCGCTTATTTCGGCATGTTGCTGTTGATGGGCTTCCGTTTGCGAGACTTCAATCGCAAAACGCTGAGCTGAGGTCACGACCTCGATAAACACGGGCGAGTCGACGGTTTTGTCGGCTCGATCACTTTGGGTTACGGTGTTGCCTGTCGTCGGCCGCCGGGTGTGGTTATAATCGACCACTTTATGAGCAAGAAGCGCGTTATGCAGCTGGTTCGAGGCCTCCACAACTTGCGCCCCCAGCATCGGGGCTGTGTCGCCACTATTGGCAACTTTGACGGTGTTCACCGTGGCCACCAGGCTATCCTGGCGAGGCTCCGTGAGCGTGCGCTCGAGTTGGGCGTGCCCAGCTGCGTGGTGATTTTTGAGCCGCAGCCGCGAGAGTTCTTCGCCCCGGACACGGCGCCGGCCCGTCTGGCCCGGCTGCGGGACAAACTGCAGCTGCTGGCCGAGGAAGGTGTCGACCGGGTCCTGTGCCTGGCCTTCAACCAGCGCCTGAGCAAGCTCAGCGCCGCCGAATTCGTCGACACCATTCTGGTGGACGGCCTCGGTGTACAACATCTTGAGGTCGGTGACGACTTCCGTTTCGGCTGTGACCGGGTAGGGGATTTCGATTTCCTGCAACAGGCCGGCGTCCTGCAAGGCTTTACCGTCGAAGCGGCGCAGACGGTCGAGCTGGACGGTATTCGTGTCAGCAGCACCCAGGTCCGCAATGCCCTGGCCGCTGCCGATTTTGCCCTGGCCGAGCGACTGCTCGGTCGTCCGTTCCGGATTGCCGGGCGGGTCCTGCATGGCCAGAAGCTGGCGCGTCAGTTGGGTACGCCCACGGCCAACATACAACTCAAGCGTCGTCGCGTGCCGCTGACCGGGGTTTACCTGGTCAACGTCGACATCGACGGCAAGACCTGGCCAGGCGTCGCCAATATCGGCGTGCGGCCAACGGTCCAAGGGGATGGCAAAGCCCACCTCGAAGTGCATCTTTTAGATTTTGCCGGCGATCTGTATGACCGGCGTTTGACGGTGGTTTTCCACCACAAGCTGCGTGAAGAGCAGCGTTTCGCCTCTCTGGAGGCGCTTAAGACGGCGATCAATGCGGATGTTGCCGCCGCCCGTGCCCTGTCGCACCTAGCGCCAATCGCTAATGAAGAGCCTTAAATGACCGACTATAAAGCCACGCTAAACCTTCCGGACACCGCCTTCCCAATGAAGGCCGGCCTGCCTCAGCGCGAACCGCAGATTCTGCAGCGCTGGGACAGCATTGGCCTGTACGGTAAGTTGCGCGAGATTGGCAAGGATCGTCCGAAGTTTGTACTTCACGACGGTCCTCCGTACGCCAACGGCACGATTCACATCGGTCATGCGCTGAACAAGATTCTCAAGGACATGATCATCCGCTCGAAAACCCTGTCGGGTTTCGACGCGCCTTATGTTCCGGGCTGGGACTGCCACGGTCTGCCGATCGAGCACAAAGTCGAAGTGACCCATGGTAAGAACCTGGGCGCGGACAAAACCCGCGAACTGTGCCGTGCCTACGCCACTGAGCAGATCGAAGGCCAGAAGTCCGAATTCATCCGTCTGGGCGTGTTGGGCGATTTTGCCAACCCGTACAAGACCATGGATTTCAAAAACGAGGCCGGCGAAATCCGCGCCCTGGCAGAAATCGTCAAGGGCGGTTTCGTGTTCAAGGGCCTGAAGCCTGTGAACTGGTGCTTCGACTGCGGTTCGGCCCTGGCTGAAGCAGAAGTCGAGTACGAGAACAAAAAATCCTCGACCATCGACGTGGCCTTCCCGATTGCCGACGAAGCCAAACTGGCTGCCGCTTTCGGTCTGCCGTCGCTGGGCAAACCTGCTTCGATCGTGATCTGGACCACCACCCCGTGGACCATCCCGGCCAACCAGGCGTTGAACGTTCACCCTGAATTCAACTACTCCCTGGTCGACGTCGGCGACAAACTGCTGGTGCTGGCTGAAGAGCTGGTCGAGTCGTGCCTGGCCCGTTACAGCCTGGAAGGCTCGGTCGTTGCGACCACCACCGGTAAAGAGCTGGAACTGATCAACTTCCGTCACCCGTTCTACGACCGTCTGTCGCCGGTTTACCTGGCCGAGTACGTTGAACTGGGCGCTGGCACGGGTGTGGTTCACTCCTCGCCAGCCTATGGCGTGGACGACTTCGTGACCTGCAAGAAGTACGGCATGGTCAACGATGACATCATCAATCCGGTACAAAGCAACGGCGTTTACGTACCGTCGCTGGAGTTCTTTGGCGGCCAGTTCATCTGGAAGGCCAACCCGGCCATCGTCGACAAGTTGACCGAAGTCGGTGCGCTGCTGCACACCAGCATCATCGAACACAGCTACATGCATTGCTGGCGTCACAAAACCCCGCTGATCTACCGTGCCACCGCGCAGTGGTTCATCGGCATGGACAAAGAACCTGTGACCGGCGAAACCCTGCGCAAGCGCGCGATCAAAGCCATCGAAGACACCAAGTTCGTTCCGGCCTGGGGCCAGGCGCGCCTGCACTCGATGATCGCCAACCGTCCGGACTGGTGCATCTCCCGTCAGCGCAACTGGGGCGTGCCGATCCCGTTCTTCCTGAACAAGGAAAGCGGCGAGCTGCACCCGCGCACAGCCGAATTGATGGAAGAAGTCGCCAAGCGCGTCGAAGTCGAAGGCATCGAGGCCTGGTTCAAGATGGACGCGGTCGAGTTGCTCGGTGACGAAGCGCCGCAATACGACAAGATCAGCGACACCCTCGATGTCTGGTTCGATTCGGGCACCACGCACTGGCACGTTCTGCGCGGTTCGCACCCGATGGGCCACGAAACCGGTCCACGTGCCGACCTGTACCTGGAAGGTTCGGACCAACACCGTGGCTGGTTCCACTCGTCGTTGCTGACCGGTTGCGCCATCGACAACCACGCGCCGTACCGCGAGCTGCTGACCCACGGCTTCACCGTCGATGAGTCCGGTCGCAAGATGTCCAAATCTTTGGGCAACGTGATCGCGCCGCAAAAGGTCAACGACACCCTGGGCGCCGACATCATGCGTCTGTGGGTTGCTTCCACCGATTACTCGGGTGAAATGGCGGTTTCCGAGCAGATCCTGCAGCGCAGTGCGGACGCCTACCGGCGGATCCGCAACACCGCGCGCTTCCTGCTCTCGAACCTGACCGGCTTCAACCCGGCCACCGACATCCTGCCTGCCGAAGAAATGCTGGCGCTGGACCGTTGGGCCGTGGACCGCACCTTGCTGCTGCAACGCGAGCTGCAAGAACACTACGGCGAATACCGCTTCTGGAACGTCTACTCCAAGATCCACAACTTCTGCGTGCAGGAGCTGGGCGGTTTCTACCTCGACATCATCAAGGACCGTCAGTACACCACTGGCGCCAACAGCAAGGCCCGCCGTTCGGCGCAAACCGCGCTGTACCACATCTCCGAAGCGCTGGTGCGCTGGATCGCGCCGATCCTGGCATTCACCGCTGACGAACTGTGGGAATACCTGCCGGGCGAGCGTAACGAATCGGTAATGCTCAACACCTGGTACGAAGGCCTGACCGAGCTGCCGGAAAACGTCGAGCTGGACCGCGCCTACTGGGAGCGGATCATGGCGGTGAAGGTCGCGGTCAACAAGGAAATGGAAATCCAGCGTGCGGCCAAGGCCGTCGGTGGCAACCTGCAAGCCGAAGTGACGCTGTTCGCCGAAGAGGCGCTGAGCGCCGACCTGGCCAAGCTGAGCAACGAACTGCGCTTCGTATTGATCACCTCGACCGCCACCGTTGCACCGTTCGTTCAGGCGCCGGCCGATGCCGTGGTCACCGAAGTCACCGGTTTGAAACTGCAAGTGGTCAAGTCGAGCCACGCCAAGTGCGCCCGTTGCTGGCACTGCCGTGAAGACGTCGGCGTGAACCCGGAGCATCCGGAAATCTGCGGTCGTTGCGTCGATAACATCAGCGGCGCTGGCGAGGTTCGTCACTATGCCTAATGCGGCTGGCCGTTTCGGACGGCTGAGCTGGCTCTGGTTGAGTTTGCTGGTCCTGGTCATCGACCAGGCCAGCAAGTTCTACTTCGAAGGCAAGCTCGAGATGTTCCAGCAAATCGTGGTGATCCCCGATTTGTTCAGCTGGACCCTGGCCTACAACACGGGCGCAGCGTTCAGCTTCCTGGCCGACAGCTCCGGCTGGCAGCGCTGGCTGTTTGCTCTGATCGCGGTCGTGGTCAGTGCGGTGCTGGTGGTGTGGCTCAAGCGTCTGGGGCGCAACGAAACCTGGCTGGCCGTTGCTTTGGCGCTGGTGCTGGGTGGCGCGCTGGGCAATCTGTATGACCGCATTGCCTTGGGCCATGTGATCGATTTCATTCTGGTGCATTGGCAGAACCGCTGGTATTTCCCGGCGTTCAACTTTGCCGACAGTGCAATTACTGTCGGTGCCGTAATGCTTGCGCTGGACATGTTCAAAAGCAAAAAAACCGGAGAAGCCGTTCATGACTGAACAGGTATTGGCTGAGCAACGCATCCGCCAGAACACGGAAGTCACCTTGCACTTTGCACTGCGCCTGGAGAACGGCGACACCGTCGACAGCACCTTCGACAAAGCCCCGGCGACCTTCAAGGTCGGTGACGGCAACCTGTTGCCAGGGTTCGAAGCAGCGCTGTTCGGCTTCAAGGCTGGCGACAAGCGTACGCTGACGATTCAGCCGGAAAACGCTTTTGGCCAACCCAACCCGCAGAACGTACAGATCATCCCGCGCTCTCAGTTCAAGGACATGGAACTGTCGCCTGGCTTGCTGGTGATCTTCAACGATGCGGCCAATACTGAGTTGCCCGGCGTGGTGAAGGCATTCGATGACGAGCAAGTGACCATCGACTTCAACCACCCGTTGGCCGGCAAGACATTGACCTTTGACGTCGAGATCATCAACGTCAAATCGTTGTAACTGACCGGAAACGGTCAAAATGTGGGAGCGAGCTTGCTCGCGATGAGGACCTGACATTCAACATTGATGTCGACTGATACTCCGCCATCGCGAGCAAGCTCGCTCCCACATAGATTTCACTGTTCTCGGACCTTGTGTTCGATCAACAGGCAGGCATTACTATTTCTTGCGCGCAAGACACGAGGCACAGCATGCAAATCAAACTCGCCAACCCCCGTGGCTTCTGCGCTGGTGTGGACCGGGCGATCGAAATCGTCAACCGCGCCCTGGAAGTCTTCGGGCCGCCGATCTACGTGCGCCACGAAGTGGTCCACAACAAATTCGTCGTCGAAGACCTGCGTGCTCGCGGGGCGATCTTCGTCGAAGAACTGGATCAGGTGCCGGACGACGTCATCGTGATCTTCAGTGCCCACGGCGTTTCCCAGGCCGTGCGTACCGAAGCCGCCGGTCGTGGCCTGAAGGTGTTCGACGCCACCTGTCCTCTGGTGACCAAGGTACACATCGAAGTTGCACGCTACAGCCGCGACGGCCGTGAATGCATACTCATCGGCCACGCCGGTCATCCGGAAGTCGAAGGCACCATGGGCCAGTACGATGGCAGCAATGGTGGCGCGATCTATCTGGTCGAAGACGAGAAAGACGTCGCCGCCTTGCAGGTGAACAACCCTGAAAAACTGGCGTTCGTGACCCAGACCACCCTGTCCATGGACGATACCAGCCGCGTCATCGACGCACTGCGTACACGCTTCCCGGCGATCGGTGGCCCGCGCAAGGACGACATCTGCTATGCCACGCAAAACCGTCAGGACGCGGTCAAGCAACTCGCCGACGAATGCGACGTGGTTTTGGTGGTCGGCAGCCCGAACAGCTCCAACTCCAATCGCTTGCGTGAACTGGCCGAGCGCATGGCCACCCCTGCCTACCTGATCGACGGTGCCGAAGACCTGCAAAAGAGCTGGTTCGACGGTGTCGAGCGAATCGGCATCACCGCTGGCGCCTCCGCACCGGAAGTCCTGGTGCGTGGCGTGATCCAGCAGTTGCAGGCGTGGGGCGCTACCGGCGCCGATGAGCTGGCCGGTCGCGAGGAGAACATCACCTTCTCCATGCCTAAAGAGCTGCGCGTCCGCTCCCTGCTTTAACGCTTTTGCCCCCTGGGCACAGCGCCTGCTCAGCCTTATGGCTGCGCAGGCTGACGCGGCCGGTCGCGGCCAGCACCACCTGGAGCTGAGTGACCGGTTCGCGAGCTGCGCAAATGTGCAGTGTCCCCGCTTGAAAGGCCCGTCCGGGCATCTGTGGCTCGCCAATACTGTTGAAGCGTATGTATCGCCTGACCGGCCAATTGCCGACAATCGGCACCCGAGTGCCACTCGCGCGCTCAACCAGCAGCGGATTGCTGTTGTCCTCCGCCCCTTTGCCACTGATATCCAGAATGATCCGCCAGCCCTGACTCCAGTCGCTGTTGATGGCGTGAATCACGACACTCTGGTTGCGTGTGATGGCAACGGTTCTGGCGTTGCGTATACCGCTGATAAGCGACTCTGCCACCTGCTCGCGATGGTTCGATTCAGTCAGTGCTGCAAATGCCGGACTGACCAATAGCAGAACAATCCCGACAATTGTCAGTCCCATGAGCAGTTCGATCAGGCTGAAACCTCGCTGATGCATGTCATCTCCCTCCCTGGAGTGCTGCGGCCCGCGCGGTCCCTGCGCGAGTAATGGCAAAACAACCGAACACCTGTCGGTCGAATGCTCTAGCGTGTAGAAGCAGGTATAGCCGACGGCAACGGAGGGCACCGATGGATCATCGTACAAAAGGTTTCACGCTGATCGAGTTGCTGATCGCGCTCGCGGTGTTTCTGGTCCTGATCACTCTGGCCGTACCGGCGTTTACCCGATCGGTGCAAATCACCAAGGCCGACACCGAAATCGGCGATCTGCAACGGGGTCTGAATTTCGCCCGGCTCGAGGCGATTGATCGGGGGATCACCACCCGGGTTCGTCCGACGGCGGGTGGCAGTGTCTGGACCGGGGACCTGGCGGTCTATGAAGGTATTGGCAATCCGGCCAATGTATTGCGGGTTGTTCCAGCGATGAGCAGCGGAGCGACTCTGACGCTACCCTCAGGAGTGACCGCCATTGATTTCAACAATCTGGGCGGGTTGTCGGCACCGTCCACGGCGGTAGTGATCAGTTATGTACTGGGGACGCAAAGCAGAACGCTGAATGTGTGTTTGAACGGACGTATTCTATTGGGTGGAAATTGCGGATGAGGGGATGGAGCAAGCGTGCACAGGAGGGCATGACGCTGATCGAAGTCTTGGTCGCGTTGTTGATTCTGGGTGTTGGGTTGTTGGGGGCGGCGGCGATTCAGCTCAATGCGCTGAAGTACACGGACAGCGCGCGGATGACCAGCCAGGCGAGTTTTATCGCCTACGACATGATGGACCGCATTCGCGCCAACTCCGGTGCCGACTACACCGTCACGCCACCGACCTCAGGCAACCTGAGCGTCGCCCGGGATCAGGACCTATACGACTTCACCACCAACATTGTCGATTTCGGCGGCGCCACTGCCACCGGAAGCGTTACGCTCAATCAGCGGGTGTACACCATCACTATCACCTGGGATGACTCGCGGGCTGCGAACATCGCCAATTCGCGGCGCAGTTTCGTCCTGACCAGTCGTGCCACCGTCGATCCGGTGTCGACGCCATGAATCAGACCAACAGAGGTTTCGGCCTGATCGAGTTACTGATCGCCCTGGCATTGAGTTTGGTCGTGGTCCTGGGCGTGGCGCAGATTTTCATCGCGGCCAAGAACACCTATGTCAGCCAGAACACCGCTGGCGCCATGCAGGAAGATGCGCGTTTCGTGCTGAGCAAGATGATTCAAGAAATCCGCATGGTCGGCATGTTCGGATGTCTGGGGGCGGTCACCGATTCAAGCTCGGCGGGTGACTTCAATGCCAGCCAGACAACGCCCATCAGTTGGGATAACGCCAACCTCAAACTGACCCTGGTGACAGCGGATGTCGGCGGCAGTGGCGGGGTACCGACCTGGACGGTGGTTTCCGATTGTCGGAACAATGCAACGGCCTACACCGGCGTCCGGGTTCCGGGGTCGGGAGAGCTGGCGTTTCCGATCCGGCGCTTGATCTACAGCTTCAGCAACAATCAACTGCTGATGGGTGTCGGCACCGGCACGCCGGCTCAGGCGGTGCTGGTGAACAACGTCAGTGCCTTCAACGTGAGCTTCGGCCTCGCCAGTTCCGCTACTGATGTGGCCGCCTCCAGTTACAGCAGCAACCCCTCTGATTCGGCGCGCATTCGCAGTGTTCGCCTGACATTGACCCTCACAGACCCGAACAACCGGGTACACAATCAAACCTTCAACGTGGTTGCCGCTCTGCGCAACCGCTTGCCATGAGGGGAGGGCCGATGAGTATTTCTCCCGTGACCCCTCACGCCCAGCGGGGCATGGCGTTGCTGGTTAGCCTGGTGTTTCTTCTGTTGCTGACACTGATCGGCCTTTCATCGATGCAAAACGCCACCCTGCAGGAAAAAATGGCTGCCAGCGTGACCTTGCGCAATCAGTCGTTCCAGGGCGCCGAATCGGCGTTGCGCGTGGGTGAAAGCGCGGTGCAACTGGATACCTTTTCGTTGCCGGTCTGCAGCGGCACTACCCAATGCGCGCCACCGGCCGAGTCGTCGACAATCACCGGTGCCGGTTTCAATTCCACTTCGGGGGTAACCTGGATCGCCTCCGGCAGCGGTTTTTACGGGGTGCAGAACATCGGCACCACCCTGACCGCCGTCAATGTTCCGAGCAATACCTCGACAACGCTGTACCGGGTGACCGCAGTCGGCATCGCGGGCAATTCCCGCAGTGTGGTGGAGAGTATCTATGCGAGGTACTGAACGGCACGCCGGGCTGTGGCGCCTGGTTTGCGGCGTGTTGCTGGGTTTATATCTCTCAGCGCCCGCGTATGCCTTCACACCGTCGGATTCACCGCTGTTGAGCGCTGCTGCCGTTGCGCCGAACGTGATGTTGTTGCTCGACGACTCGGGGAGCATGAACAGCATCATCTACGCGGCGGGGTTCGACCCGGCAGTGAACCGAACCCCGGCCCGGCGATGCGATGCGTTTCTGGGACTATGTTTTGGTTTTTCCAACATCACCGGTGACACGGTCTTCCTCTCCAGCTTGCCGACGTCCGGCTGCTCCAATGGTTACTACGCGTTTTACAACAACAGCCTCACGCCCCTGTGCCTCAAACTGCCCGATCCGGTAGGCAACGAAAATACTCGATATTCTGCGGATTACATTTCGTACCTGGTGGGGCTGGCCAACGGTAGCAACCGCGATTTCACCACGGGTTCAATCCCCAACGACTACCGGATGAACGTTGCGCGCAAGGCGGCCACCGATCTGGTGACCACTAACCGCGGGTTGCGTATTGGCCTGGCGACGTTCAACCCGGCCAACAGCAACAACGCTGGCAATGGTGGCTACATCGCCCGTTCCATTAGCGATCTGGCGGACCAGGCCAATTACAGCGCCCTGATTACCTCGATCAACGGCTTGAGTGCGGTCGCCAATACGCCGCTGGCGGAAGCCTATTACGAAGTGACCCGGTACATGCGCGGCATGGCGCCGTTCTACAACGCTACGCCCGCCACCTACACCAGCCCGATCCAGTACCGCTGCCAGAAAAACTATGGTGTGGTGATTACCGACGGCCTGCCCACCTATGACCGGACCTTCCCGACCACCGATCCCCTGGGTGGTACCCGACTTCCCAATTGGGACGGTATAAACAACGATGGCCCCGGCGGCGACGATGAGGGCGACACCCTTTATCTGGATGACATCGCCAAGTTCGCCTTCGACATCGACATGCGCACGACCGGCACCGATTCTGCGAGCAAAAGCTGGGACGCAGCGGATTTTCCAAAGCAGAACATGAACACCTACACCGTCGGTTTCGCCACTGCGAACCAGATGTTGTCGGACGCGGCGACTTACGGGCAGGGCAAGTATTACCAGGCGACCGACAATGCAGGCCTCAACAGTGCACTGTCGTCAGCGCTTAGCGATATTACGTCCAAGGCCGGCTCCGGCGGCAGTGGCGTCACCAGCGGGACCACTCTGGCCAGCGGTTCGAGTTACTTTCAGACCAGTTACGATCCCAAGGATTGGCGCGGCACGATCAAGTCCTACGGATTTACCTCCGCTGGAACGGTCAACACCGCCTCGGTGTTGTGGACAACCGATACCGCCATCGTGCCCGGTGCCACGGCGCCGACCTATCAATCCTGGAACACGCTGACCAATGCGGCCGTGACGCTGGCCTACGCCAGTTTTTCCCCTGCCCAGCAAACTTCCCTCAACCAGAGTTTGCCCACCGGCATCACCGGCAGCGATCTGCTGGAGTGGAGTAAGGGCACCAACAAGGCGGGTCTGAAAGTGCGCAGTGTGCTGCTTGGCGACATCATCAATTCGCCATTGGCCCTGGCATCGCCCACGGATAAAACCGCGTCCGATCTGTCAGGCGACACCACTTACAGCACCTATCTGGCAACCAAAGCGGCAAGCATGAACGCCAGCCTCGTGGTGAACGCCAACGACGGCTTTGTAAACGTCATCAACACGGCCAACGGCACACGGCGTTACGCTTTTATGCCATCCAGTGTGTTGCCGTCACTGCGCTACATCGCCGACCCGACTTACATAAACGGGGTGAGCCACAAGTTTCTGGTGGACGGCCAGGTGGGCGTGTTCGATGCCCAGCTCAACAGTGCCTGGAAAACCCTTGCGTTGGGCGGGACAGGGGCGGGAGGTCGGACCTTCTATGCGCTGCAACTGTTCGACGCATCGGCTGGTAACGTAACGAAGGCGTTGTGGGAGATCAGCGCACCGGCCACAGCAAATACGGCGAACGTTTTCAATGATCTGGGTTATGCCTACGCACGACCGGAAGTGGCACGCTTGTCCGACGGTCGATGGGCGGCATTCATCTCCAACGGTTATGGCAGCAACTCCGGGGTGGCAGCGTTGTACGTGGTCGACATTCGCGACGGCACGCTGATCAAGAAAATCGTGGTGGACGGCGCGGAGACGACCAACGGCCTGTCGTCGGTAAAACTTCGGGTCAACTCGCAGAATGTGGTACAGGCCGCTTATGGCGGCGATTTGAAGGGGAGGCTGTGGAAGTTTGATTTGAGCGCCACCGCCCCGGAGTCCTGGGATCTGGCGTTTTCCCGAAAACCGCTGTTCACCACCGCCGGTGGCATCACCCAGCCGATTACCGCGCAACCATTGCTCGCGGATAATTCGTTGGGAGGGAAGGAAGTGTTTTTCGGCACCGGTAAATTCAACGAGACGGCCGACAAGACCAACAAAGACCTTCAGGCGTTCTATGCCGTGTGGGATGCGGAAGGTGGCTCCGGGCAAATCACAACGTCCAGTTTGCAGGCGCAGGCGGTGACCGGAGTGCTCTCCGGTAGCAGTGGGCAATTCATCACCACCAGCCAGAACGACGTGACCTATCCGGCGAAAAAAGGCTGGTACCTGCCGCTGGTGTACAACAACGTGCTAACCGGTGAGCGGGTGATCAATCAGGCCAGTCTGGTGGCCGGCCGGATCGTATTCACCACGGCCAGCGTGGACACCACCGACCCGTGCGCCAGTTTCGGTACCGGCAAACTGGTCGAACTGGATGCATTCAGCGGTAAGATGCTCAATTACGCGGTGCTCGACAGCAATGGCGACGGGCTGGTCGACATCAAGGATTCGATTTCCAGCGGGGTGATTTTCACCGGTGGTATTCCGACGCTGAACGCGATCGTCAACAATGCGTCCCGCAAGATTGTGAACGACTCCAGCGGTGGCATCAGCTCCCTGGTGGAAAAGCCCGGCAGCGGCGGCAGCCGTCGCATCATGTGGCGACAAATACAGTAAGTGAGAGTTGAGGCATGCGCAGATCCAACCGAGGTTTTACCCTGATCGAAATCATGATCGTGATTGCGATCATCGGGATCGTCATCACCATTGGCTACCCGAGCCTCACCGAGTACGTAAAAAAAGGCCGTCGAACGGAGGTGGCCGGGCTGCTCTCCGAGCAGGCACAGATCCTCGAGCGTTTCTATTCGAAGAGCAATGTCTACACCGGCGTTGCAGGCCTGAGTGCTGGCAATGACTTTTACACCATTACCCAGACCCTGACTGATCAGACCTTCCTGCTGACGGCAGTTCGCAAGGCTGGCAAAGCCATGGAAACTGACAAGTGCGGTGATTTCACCATCACCAACACTGGCGTCAGAAGCATGGTCAACGCCACGGCCGGGTTGGTTGCCAAAGATTGCTGGGGTCGCTGAGTTTCTTTTTCGGGTGCCTTTTGTGCCTTCTGTCTATTTAACGGTTGGATCAGAACATGACCAGGCAACAGCAAGTGGTGATTGTCGGCGGCGGGGTAATTGGCCTGCTGACAGCGTTCAATCTCGCGTCCGAAGTGCAAAGCGTTGTGCTGCTGGATCGTTCGAACGTCGGTCAGGAGTCGTCCTGGGCCGGCGGCGGCATCGTTTCGCCGCTCTACCCGTGGCGCTACAGCCCGGCAGTCACCGCGTTGGCGCATTGGTCCCAGGATTTTTATCCACAGCTGGGTGAGCGACTGTTTGCCGCCACCGGTGTCGATCCCGAGGTGCATACCACCGGGCTGTACTGGCTGGACCTGGATGACGAGGCCGAGGCGCTGGCCTGGGCCGAGCGGGAAAACCGTCCGTTGCGGGCTGTGGATATCTCGGCGGCTCACGACGCGGTGCCGGTGTTGGGGAGCGGTTTTTCCCGGGCGGTCTACATGGCCGATGTGGCCAATGTGCGTAATCCGCGGCTGGTGAAGTCCCTCAAGGCTGCGTTGCTGGCGCTGCCGAACGTGACGATTCATGAGCAGTGTGAAGTCAGCGGGTTTATCCGAGAAGGCGCTACGGTGGTCGGGGTGCAGACCTCGGCGGGAGCGATTCATGGCGATCAGGTGGTTTTGACCGCGGGTGCCTGGAGCGGTGATTTACTCAAAAGCCTGGGCCTGAACCTGCCGGTCGAACCGGTGAAAGGGCAGATGATTCTCTACAAATGCGCAGCGGATTTCCTGCCGAGCATGGTTCTGGCCAAGGGGCGTTATGCGATTCCTCGGCGCGATGGGCACATTCTGATTGGCAGTACGCTGGAGCATCAAGGCTTCGACAAGACGCCGACCGAATCTGCCCTGGAGAGCCTGAAGGCATCGGCGGTGGAGTTGATTCCTGCACTGGCGGATGCCGAGGTCGTGGGGCACTGGGCCGGGTTGCGACCGGGTTCGCCGGAAGGTATTCCCTACATCGGTCGGGTGCCAGGGTTCGAAGGGCTTTGGCTTAATTGCGGGCATTACCGTAATGGCTTGGTACTGGCGCCAGCGTCATGTCAGTTGTTTGCGGATGTGATGCTGGGGCGTGAGCCGATCATTGATCCGGCGCCGTATGCACCGGCTGGACGTATTTAACCGTTAGATATTGATTGCTTGCCCGATCGCCATCGTCGGAACGCCGCCCGGAGCAAGCTCGCTCACACAGTTGATCTGAGGTGTGGAAATTATGTGCACACCACTGAACCCTGTGGGAGCGAGCTTGCTCCGGGCGGCGTTCCGACGATGGGTCCCTCAATCCAATCCAAGTTTCTTGAGCCTGTAACGCATCGACCGGAATGATAGATTCAACCGTTGAGCCGCCGCCGTGCGGTTCCAGCGGGTTTCTTCCAGGGCCTGGAGGATAAGGTTGCGTTCGACGTTTTCCAGGTAGTCTTCCAGGTTGTCGATCTGCGTCAGGTCCGGCACACCACCTTCCGGGTTGCAGTTGCCTTCGGCCAGTCGCAGGTCGCTGGCTTCAATTTGTTTGTTTTCGCACAACGTGTGAGCCCGTTCGAGCACGTTCTCCAGTTCCCGCACATTGCCGGGGAAGCGATAGCTTTTCAGCGCGTCGAGGGCTTGGGGGTGGAGTTTTGCGGCGGGTTGGCCAGTGTTGATGGCCAAGCGTTTGAGCACGTGGCTGGCGAGGGATTCGATGTCGTCCCGGCGTTCGCGCAAGGGCGGCACCTTTAGTTCGATCACGTTCAACCGGTAGTACAAATCCTGGCGAAAACGTTCGGCGGCGACTTCGGCGTCGAGGTCTTTGTGGGTGGCGCAAAGAATACGCACATCGACCACGGTTTCCTGCTGTTCCCCGACACCGCGAACGGCTTTTTCCTGTATCGCCCGTAGCAGCTTGACCTGCATCGCCAGCGGCAAATCAGCCACTTCGTCGAGGAACAGGGTGCCGCCATGGGCAGCCTGGAACAGTCCAGGTTTGTCTTCGATGGCACCGCTGAAGCTGCCTTTACGATGCCCGAAAAACTCGCTCTCCATCAATTCCGACGGAATCGCCCCGCAATTGACAGGGATAAACGGTTGGCTGGCGCGGGGGCTTTGCTCATGGATCAGTCGCGCAACCAACTCCTTGCCGCTGCCGGATTCGCCGCTGATGTACACCGGCGCTTGGCTGCGGGCCAGTTTGTCGATGTGTTTGCGCAAGGCGCGCATTGGCGGTGAATCGCCCAGCAGCCGGCGATCGATGGCGACGCCGGTGCCGCCCGGCGCAGGTAAACGCAGCGCGCTGCTGACCAGTTCCCGTAGGCGAGTGAGGTCCACCGGTTTGGTCAGGAAGTCGAAGGCGCCGGCCTTGAGGGCGTTGATCGCCGTTTCCAGGCTGCCATAAGCGGTGATCATTGCCACCGGTACGTTTGGGTGGCGTTGCTGGATGTGTTGCACCAGTTCAAGGCCGGTGCCGTCCGGCAAGCGCATGTCGGTGAGGCACAGGTCGAACGTCTCTCGCGAGAGCAGGGTCTGGGCTTCGCCGAGGTTGCGGGCACTGAAGGTGTCGAGTTTCATCCGGCCCAGGGTGATTTCCAGGAGTTCGCGGATATCCGGTTCGTCGTCGACGATCAGGACTTTTTGCCGTGGGCTCATGTTCAACTTTGTTTCCGTCCGTGAGCAAAAGTGATGCGAAAGCAGCCGCCGCCTTGGCGTGATTTGAAGTCTAGGCGGGCCTGGTTGCTTTCGCACAGCTCACGGGACAGATAAAGCCCCAGGCCGGTGCCTTGGGGGCTGGTGGTGAAGAACGGTTCGAACAAGTGCACGTGATGCTCCGGTGCCACGCCGGGGCCATCGTCCAGGATCTCGAGGACCGGCAGCTGGCTGTCCGGGTCAACAAACAACTCGAGCCAGACCTGCGCGAGGTCGTGATTCAAGGCGCTATGGCGCCAGGCGTTGCGCAACAAATTGTCGAGAATCTGGGTCAGTTGGTCTGGGTCCATCAGGGTTTTGAAGTCTCCTGAGCCGATGCGCAGATGAATCTGCTGATGCTCGGTCGCCCCCTCGCGGGTTTCGTTGACGAACTGTTCCAGCCACGGCTTCAGATCAAGCCGTTGCGCTACGGTTTGCTGGCGGCGGGACAGTTGCAGGACGTTTTCGATTACCCGATTCATTCGCTGAGAGTGGTCTTGAATAATCTGTGTCAGACGTCGATCCGCGCGGTTCAGTTCCTCTGATTCTTGCAATAGCTGCGCGGCATGACTAACGGCGCCTAGTGGATTGCGGATTTCATGGGCGATACCGGCGGTCAGGCGACCGAGGGCAGCGAGCTTCAATTGCTGGGCTTGTTGAGCGATTTGCGCGAGGTCTTCGAGAAAGACCAGGGTCTGGTGGTGTGGACTTTGGTCCAGGGCAATGAAGCTCGGTTGCAGCTCCAGACCACTACTGGCGACTTTCAGGCTCTGGGGGCGCAGCGTCGGATTGTTGAGCCACAGTTGCAGGCGTTCGACCAGGCTGGGTAAGTAGTCGTCGATCAGTTGGCCTGCAAGATTTTCCCTGCCTAACAGGTTCAAGGCGCTGTGGTTGGCCAGTTGAACCCGCCGCTTGTCGTCGAGTACCAGGATGCCGGTACGCATGCGTTGCAGGATCAGTGCGTTGAGGGCTTCGAGGCCGACGACTTCGCTGGCCCGTTGTTCGGCGAGGGTTTCGCTGACTTCCAGGCGTCGGATCAGCCCTTGCACCAGCAATGCCGCAGCAAAACACAAGGCGCCGAGCGTGCTGACTTGCAGGTAATCGTTGGGGGTGGCGGGATGGCTGAAACTCAGGAGGAAGCTCAGCCCGACGATGCCGAGCGCGCCAACCGCGGCAATCAGCAGGCCGATGCGCCCTCGCAACAAGGTGTTACTGATGGCTACCGATACGATCAGCAAGTTGCCGATGGCGCTGGCCACACCGCCGGCGGCGTAGAACAGACCGCACAGCAGCAGGACGTCGGTCAGCGCCAGGCTGAACAGTTGCGCCGGGCGCCGGGTGTTCCCGAGGAATACCACCAGCAGGATATTCAGCACCAGGTAAAACCAGCTGCCACTGCGCAGCAGGTCGTCATTGCTGAACGTCAGCAGCTGGTTGTCCATGTTGCTGGAGATCAACAGCACCAGGGTGATGCCGATGCTCAAGCGGTAAAGGTGATAGAGGCGCAGCAGTCGCTGGGCCTGTTTGCTGCCGGGACTGGAGGTCTCAGCGATCACTGGAGCCCGGGCCTTGCTCAAGATGAGCCTGGCTGCAATACCACTGTTGTTGAAGGCTCAGCGCGCGGTCGCGTGGCAGGTGTACGCCGCAATGGGCGCAGCGGACCATGGGCGCCGCTTCCAGCTCGGCAGGGGACTTGGGCACGGAAGCCTGGCCCTTGAACTTGCGCCAGAACCATATCGCTGCGGCAATCAGGGCGATCCAGAACAGTAAACGAAGCATGATGAGCTGCTATTCGACGAGTGATGAGCCAGTTTAGCCAAGGACATGACCAGCGCACAGCGTAATAATCGAGCCCATAAAAAAGGAGCCTCGAAAGGCTCCTTTTTGTACAACCCGATGTGTCAGTCAAACACGCCGAAGGTCATGTAGCTGAACCACGAGCGGTCGCTGTTATTGGCTTCGGACTCGTGTTGCTCTTCTTCGATCACGTCGCCATTTTCATCTTTAGGCTTGAGATCGTTCGGAATCGCGTCCTTGGCGTCCTGGAATTGCTTCTGCACGTCCTGGTTGGCGCGGGTTTCGCCCGGCGGCAGCGGTGGACGGGATTCGATCAAGCCCAGGGTCGCCTTGCTCAACCACGACCGGTTGTCGGCTTCGGCCACCGATGGCACGAACTGACCGTCCACCAGGCTTGGGTGTTTCGGGTAGTTGAGTTTCAGTGTTTCGAGGCTGGTGTTGGCGAGTTCGTCCAGGTGCAGACGCTGGTAGGCCTCTGTCATCACCGCCAGGCCGTCACCGACCGAAGGGGTTTCCTGGAAGTTTTCCACCACGTAGCGACCACGGTTCGCGGCGGCGACATAGGCCTGACGCGTCAGGTAGTAGTTGGCAACGTGAATCTCGTAGGCCGCCAGCAGGTTGCGCAGGTAGATCATGCGCTGCTTGGCGTCCGGCGAGTAGCGGCTGTTGGGGAAGCGGCTGGTCAGCTGGGCGAACTCGTTGTAGGAGTCGCGAGCGGCGCCCGGGTCACGCTTGGTCATGTCCAACGGCAGGAAGCGCGACAACAAGCCGACGTCCTGGTCGAAAGAAGTCAGACCCTTGAGGTAATACGCGTAATCCACGTTCGGGTGCTGCGGGTGCAGGCGAATGAAGCGTTCGGCGGCGGACTTCGCAGCTTCAGGCTCGGTGTTCTTGTAGTTGGCGTAGATGAGCTCGAGTTGAGCCTGATCGGCGTAGCGACCGAACGGATAACGCGACTCCAGCGCCTTCAGCTTGGCTGTGGCGGCGGTGTAGCTATTGTTGTCCAGATCGTGCTGAGCCTGCTGGTACAGCTCGACTTCGCTCAGGTTTTCGTCTACGACTTCCTTCGATGAGCAAGCAGCGGTCAATGCGAGGATGGCGATCAGCAGCAGGTGTTTCACTTGCATGGCGGCTTGCGTCCCTATGACGGCCGCTGTCTTGGGCGGGGCCGTCCTGTTATGATGAGCGCCCCGTTGAATAGCCTCGGGGCAAAAGACGCCGTATTTAACCACAAGCGCGCAGCCGAAACCAAAGGCTGTGCCGACGCCTAGTCTGAGCATGTCCGATAAAATTGAACTTCGCGCAGAGGTGCCGTCCGAATTGGGCGGCCAACGCCTCGATCAAGTCGCCGCACAATTATTCGCTGAGCACTCGCGCTCGCGCCTTTCCGCCTGGATCAAAGACGGCCGCCTGACTGTGGATGGGGCGGTTATCCGCCCGCGAGACATCGTTCATGGTGGTGCCATTCTTGAACTCACTGCCGAGCAGGAAGCTCAGGGCGAATGGATCGCTCAAGACATCGAGCTGGACATCGTCTATGAAGATGACGACATCCTGGTGATCAACAAACCCGCGGGTCTGGTGGTGCATCCTGCCGCCGGTCACGCTGATGGCACCTTGCTCAACGCCTTGCTGCACCACGTGCCGGACATCATCAATGTACCCCGCGCCGGTATCGTGCATCGTCTGGACAAGGACACCACCGGTCTGATGGTGGTGGCCAAGACCATTCAGGCGCAAACACAGCTTGTCACGCAATTGCAGAGCCGCAGCGTAAGCCGGATCTACGAGTGCATCGTGATCGGTGTGGTGACGGCCGGCGGCAAGATCAACGCGCCGATCGGTCGTCATGGTCAGCAACGCCAGCGCATGGCCGTGATGGAAGGTGGCAAGCAAGCCGTCAGTCATTACCGCGTGCTCGAGCGTTTCCGTTCCCACACTCACGTGCGGGTGAAGCTGGAAACCGGTCGTACGCACCAGATTCG
This sequence comes from Pseudomonas sp. ACM7, assembly GCF_004136015.1. NCBI lineage: Bacteria > Pseudomonadati > Pseudomonadota > Gammaproteobacteria > Pseudomonadales > Pseudomonadaceae > Pseudomonas > Pseudomonas sp. ACM7. The sequence goes on from NZ_CP024866.1 coordinate 3,697,657, forward strand.
TGTGCATATGGCTCACATCAACTTCCCGTTGGTCGGAGATCCTGCCTACGGCGGTCGTTTCCGCATTCCGCCGGCAGCCAGTGTGACCATGATCGAATCGTTGAAGGCGTTCCCGCGTCAGGCGCTGCATGCGCGGTTCCTGGAGCTGGATCACCCGACCACCGGTAAACGCATGAGCTGGGAATCGCCACTGCCGGACGATTTCGTCTGGTTGCTGACGCTGCTCAAGCAAGATCGTGAGGCGTTCATCGGATGAGTGACTGGCTGATTCCCGACTGGCCTGCGCCTACCGGGGTGAAAGCCTGCGTTACCACCCGTGCGGGCGGCGTCAGTCTGGCGCCGTTCGACAGCCTCAACCTCGGCGATCACGTCGATGACAGCCCCGAAGCTGTTGCCGAAAACCGCCGTCGCCTCACCGATCATTTCTCTATTCAACCGGCCTGGTTAAAGCAGGTTCACGGCATTGCCGTGGCCCACGCAGACCCAAGCCAGGTGGCCACGGCCGATGCCAGCTGGACGGCAACGCCCGGTATTGCCTGTACGGCGATGACCGCGGATTGCCTGCCTGCATTGTTTTGCGACCGTGCAGGTACTCGCGTCGCGGCGGCCCATGCCGGTTGGCGCGGGTTGGCGGCGGGTGTGCTGGAAGCGACTCTAGACACGCTGGCCGTGCCACCAGAAGAAGTGCTGGTCTGGCTCGGCCCGGCCATAGGCCCGCAAACCTTTGAAGTCGGCCCTGAAGTGCGCGAAACTTTCGTCGAGCAATTGCCCGAAGCCGCCAAAGCCTTCGTACCGAGTCAAAATGCTGGCAAATTCATGGCTGACATTTACGAGCTGGCGCGCTTACGTCTGGCGGCTCGCGGTGTCACCGCTGTTTATGGTGGCGGTTTCTGTACCGTGACCGATCCACGCTTCTTTTCTTACCGCCGCAGTCCACGCACCGGTCGGTTTGCCTCCCTCATTTGGCTCGAACGCTAAACTTCTCTGATCTGCATCAACTGAGCGACGCTTGAAACTCCCAGAATCGACCGCATCTATAACGGTATCTGGCAGGTTTCTTCATTCAGGATGTTTTATAGGTCCGGCCTGCTCAAAAGGAAGGTGACCCATGCGTATAGACCGTTTAACCAGCAAGTTGCAGTTAGCCTTGTCCGACGCCCAATCCCTGGCCGTCGGCCTCGATCATCCGGGGATTGAACCGGCGCACTTGATGCAAGCCATGCTTGAACAGCAGGGTGGTTCGATCAAACCCCTGTTGATGCAGGTCGGCTTTGACGTCAACAGCTTGCGTAAAGAGCTGACCAAAGAGCTCGACCAACTACCAAAAATCCAGAACCCGACCGGCGACGTCAACATGTCGCAGGATTTGGCGCGCCTGCTCAACCAGGCCGATCGTCTGGCCCAGCAGAAGGGTGACCAGTTCATCTCCAGCGAGCTGGTGTTGCTCGCCGCCATGGACGAGAACAGCAAGCTCGGCAAATTGTTGCTCGGCCAGGGCGTCAGCAAGAAAGCCCTGGAAAACGCGATCAACAACCTGCGCGGTGGTGAGGCCGTCAATGACGCCAACCACGAAGAGTCGCGTCAGGCGCTGGATAAATACACCGTCGACCTGACCAAGCGTGCCGAAGAAGGCAAGCTCGATCCGGTGATCGGCCGTGACGACGAAATTCGCCGGACCATTCAGGTCCTGCAACGCCGCACCAAGAACAACCCGGTGCTGATCGGTGAGCCTGGCGTGGGTAAAACTGCCATCGCCGAGGGCCTGGCCCAGCGCATCATCAACGGCGAAGTGCCGGATGGATTGAAAGGCAAGCGTCTGCTGTCCCTGGACATGGGGTCGCTGATTGCCGGTGCCAAGTACCGTGGCGAGTTCGAAGAGCGCCTCAAATCCCTGCTCAACGAACTGTCGAAGCAGGAAGGACAGATCATTCTGTTCATCGACGAACTGCACACCATGGTCGGCGCCGGTAAAGGCGAAGGCTCGATGGACGCGGGCAACATGCTCAAACCCGCCCTGGCTCGTGGTGAGTTGCACTGCGTCGGCGCGACCACGCTCAACGAGTACCGCCAATATATAGAGAAGGATGCGGCCCTCGAACGGCGCTTCCAGAAAGTGCTGGTGGACGAGCCGAGCGAAGAAGACACCATCGCGATTCTGCGTGGCCTGAAAGAGCGTTACGAGGTTCACCACAAAGTGGCGATCACCGACGGTGCGATCATCGCTGCGGCCAAGCTCAGTCATCGCTACATCACTGACCGTCAGCTGCCGGACAAAGCCATTGACCTGATCGACGAAGCCGCCAGCCGCATCCGCATGGAGATCGACTCCAAGCCCGAAGTGCTCGATCGTCTGGAACGTCGTCTGATTCAGCTGAAGGTGGAATCCCAGGCGCTGAAGAAAGAAAGCGACGAAGCCGCGATAAAACGTCTGGAAAAACTCCAGGAAGAAATTGTTCGCCTCGAGCGTGAATACTCGGACCTGGAGGAGATCTGGAACGCGGAAAAAGCCGAAGTTCAGGGTTCTGCGCAGATCCAGCAGAAAATCGAACAGTCCCGTCAGGAACTGGAAGCTGCCCGCCGCAAAGGCGACTTGAACCGAATGGCCGAGTTGCAGTACGGGATCATCCCGGACCTGGAGCGCAGCCTGCAAATGGTCGACCAGCACGGCAAAACTGAAAACCAGTTACTGCGCAGCAAGGTGACCGAAGAAGAGATTGCTGAAGTCGTTTCGAAGTGGACCGGCATTCCGGTGTCGAAAATGCTCGAAGGCGAGCGCGACAAGCTGATGAAGATGGAAAGCCTGTTGCACCAACGTGTGATCGGCCAGGACGAAGCGGTGATTGCCGTTTCCAACGCCGTGCGGCGGTCCCGCGCCGGTTTGTCCGATCCTAATCGCCCGAGCGGCTCGTTCATGTTCCTCGGCCCTACCGGTGTCGGTAAAACCGAGCTGTGCAAGGCGCTGGCCGAGTTCCTCTTTGATACGGAAGAGGCGATGGTGCGGATCGACATGTCCGAATTCATGGAAAAACATTCCGTGGCTCGCCTGATCGGCGCGCCACCAGGCTACGTAGGCTACGAAGAGGGCGGTTACCTGACCGAGGCGGTGCGTCGCAAGCCTTATTCGGTGATCCTCCTGGACGAGGTCGAGAAGGCCCACCCGGACGTTTTCAACATCTTGCTGCAAGTGCTGGAAGATGGCCGACTGACCGACAGTCATGGCCGCACGGTGGATTTCAAAAATACCGTGATTGTCATGACCTCCAACCTCGGTTCGGTGCAGATCCAGGAATTGGTCGGTGATCGTGAAGCGCAGCGTGCGGCGGTGATGGATGCGATTTCCACGCACTTCCGGCCGGAGTTCATCAACCGTGTCGATGAAGTGGTGATCTTCGAGCCGTTGGCTCGGGATCAGATCGCGGGCATTACCGAGATCCAGTTGGGTCGCCTGCGCAGTCGCCTGACCGAGCGCGAGCTGAAGCTTGATCTCAGCCCTGAGGCCATGGATAAGCTGATCGCGGTAGGTTACGACCCGGTTTACGGCGCACGGCCGCTCAAACGAGCGATTCAGCGCTGGATCGAGAACCCGCTGGCGCAGCTGATTCTGTCCGGTCGTTTCATGCCGGGCGATACCGCCAAGGGTGTCGTGGAAAATGACGAAATCGTCTTCGTCTGATCCCTGGCGGCAGTAAAAGAGAGGAGGCCTCGCATTGCGAGGCCTTTTTTTCGCCAGGCTGTTGAACTGAAAGGAAAAGGCTTGTAAAGTGCGCCCCGCAGTAAGTCGCCCTGAAGGGTTTCTGCTCCCCAAGCAGGAATCTGAAATAAGTTGCAAATCATTAACTTGAAAGCAATTTAGGGGGTTGACAGAGGTGCTTAAGATTGTAGAATAGCGCGCCTCAGACACACGAACGCAGCGATGCGAACGGGTCGAAGAGGTGAAGCAAGCTTCATAGTTGTAAATTGAAATATCAGTAGTAATTGAAATATGTAGTTCCGTGATAGCTCAGTCGGTAGAGCAAATGACTGTTAATCATTGGGTCCCAGGTTCGAGTCCTGGTCACGGAGCCAATTTCAAGCCGGGGTATAGCGCAGTCCGGTAGCGCGCCTGCTTTGGGAGCAGGATGTCAGGAGTTCGAATCCCCTTACCCCGACCATTTTTGGGTCGTTAGCTCAGTTGGTAGAGCAGTTGGCTTTTAACCAATTGGTCGTAGGTTCGAATCCCACACGACCCACCATTTTTGAAACCAGTTAACGCTGGGGTCAGATCTTAAGATCAGAGGCCAAAAAGCACTGATCGAAGAAGGCGACTTTTTAAAGGTCGCCTTTTTATTACCGGGGTATAGCGCAGTCCGGTAGCGCGCCTGCTTTGGGAGCAGGATGTCAGGAGTTCGAATCCCCTTACCCCGACCATATTAAAAATCCTCGTATCGAAAGATACGGGGATTTTTTTTGTCTTCGATTTTTTGTCTTCGAGAAATAACACTTCAGTCATCGTACAACTTGCCGATAACGAGGCGACGGGGTACTGCCGAAACAACGCCCCTTATCCAAGCCACTACAAGAAAAGGGCGTTCGTTATGGTGCTTCGTCAGTTAAATATCGCTCCTCGGGCAGCCTTGGGGTTCGCCCTGATAGCCGTATTGGTCGCTTTGCTCGGGATTTTTGCCCTGGGGCAGATGTCGAGCATTCGCGACAGCGAGGTGGCGGTGGAGAAACAATGGCTGCCGAGCATTCGCGGTGGTGACGAGATCCGCGAAATCATGCTGCGCATCCGTACCATTTCCCTGCGCATGGCCCTGGATCAGGATCCGAAGAACATTCCTGTCTACCGTGGCCAGATGGACACTCGCGACAAAGAGTTGAGCCAGAAGATTGCGGCTTATGATCAGTTGGTCAACACCGCAGAAGGCAAGGCCTTGTATGACCAGTTCAAAACCACCTTCGCGGCTTATCGCTCCGGCATTGCTCAATCGTTCTCCCTGGCCGAACAGGGTCGCCGTGACGAACTGACCAAACTGCTGCTGATCGACATGAAAACCGTGGTCGATGGATCCGGCAAACAGCTCACAGACCTGGCGGATCTGTTCGCCAGACAAGTCGCCGCCGAGAGCCAGAAATCCGCAGCGCATTACGAAACTTCGCGGATGATCGTCAGCCTGTTCATCGCATTGGCGGCGTTGGCCACCGTCGGCCTGGCCATGCTGCTGACCCGCAGCATCGTCAAACCGTTGAGCGAAGCATTGCATGCCGCGGAAAACGTGGCACGAGGCGACCTGACTCGCCCTATCGAAACCCATGGCAACGATGAAGTGAGTCGCTTGCTCAAGGCGTTGGCGACCATGCAACACAACCTGCGTGAAACCTTGCAAGGTATCAGCGGCTCGGCGGCGCAATTGGCGACAGCGGCTGACGAGTTGAATGCGGTCACGCTCGACAGCACGCAGAACCTGCAACAGCAGAACAACGAGATCGAACAAGCGGCGACGGCTGTCACTGAAATGACCACCGCGGTGGAGCAGGTCGCTCGCAACGCGGTCTCTACCTCCGATGCCACGCGCCAATCCAGTGAGTCCGCGCACGCGGGCCAGGAGCGGGTCAGCGAAACAGTCACCGCCATCGGCGCCCTGGCCAGCGATGTGCAGATCACGGGCGGATTGGTGCAGTCCCTGGCCAACCAGTCTCAGGACATCGGCAAGGTGCTGGATGTGATTCGTGCGATTGCCGAGCAAACCAACTTGCTGGCCCTCAACGCTGCCATTGAAGCGGCGCGCGCCGGGGAAAGCGGTCGCGGTTTCGCAGTGGTTGCCGATGAAGTCCGCGCGCTGGCGTATCGCACGCAGCAATCGACTCAGGAAATCGAGCAAATGGTTCAGGGCATGCGTAACGGCTCAACTCAGGCGCTGGATTCCATGCAGGCCAGCTCAACCCGTGCGGCCAGCACGTTGGCCTTGGCCGAGCGTGCAGGCGAAGCGTTGCAGACCATCACCGCGTCGGTCCATCAGATCCACGAGCGCAATCTGGTGATCGCCAGCGCTGCCGAAGAACAGGCACAGGTGGCACGTGAAGTCGACCGTAACCTGGTGAATATTCGTGACCTTTCGGTGCGATCTGCTGCCGGGGCGGATCAGACCAGCGCGTCCAGCCATGAGCTGTCTCAGCTGGCCAATGCCTTGCAGGGCATGGTGCGGCGCTTCCAGCTTTAAATGTTCCAGACACAAGAAAGCCGCGCTTCTCGACGGAAAAGCGCGGCTTGGTTCTCGGAAACTTAGGCGCCGTCTTGGTCTTTCAGGTACTCGAACAAACCTTTTGGCATTTTCTTGCCATTGGCTTCGAAGTTGGCTTTCACGTTGTCGTAAGCCTCTTGCTCGTCGATGAAGCCGTCATGGTTGGTGTCGATCTTGTCGAAATTGGACTTCGGCGCGACTTTCTGGAATTCGGCACGGGAGACCTTGCCATCGCCATCCGTGTCGGTTTTTGCCATCGAAGCATCGCCACACTTGCCTCGCCACATTTACCTTCAGGGGTTTTCACAACCTGTTCGGCCGAGGCCAGCAGGTAGCCCTGAGTCAGAGGTTGCGAGGCGAACACAGAGCCGGACAACATCATGCCACCGGCCAAAACAGCGCCGAGCAAACCGATAGTGTTTTTGGTGGTACGGGACATTTCAATACTCCTGGGTTGCACGACACAACCGTTCGATAAAGGACGCCACGTAAGTGCGGCGATAACCGTAGCTGGCGGGGAGCCTTGCTTGGGTGTGGCCATTTAGCGGGCGTGGTGTATCGCTACTGTGTCGCGCAAGGGGGGAGTTTGTAAGCGAAGGGGATGAAACGGCAGGGGAGATACAGTGAGACACAGATCTGCAAGGCACTGACTAACAAATGTGGGAGCGAGCTTGCTCGCGATAGCGTCCGTACAGTCGACATCAATGTCGCCTGACGCGCCGCCATCGCGAGCAAGCTCGCTCCCACAGGTTTTTGTATCAGTGCAGCTTCAACCGCGGCTCAGTCCCGCGCCCGATCTTGCTCCCCAACATCAACATCGCCGTACGAAACGCGCCATACAGCGCCATCTGGTGCATGCGATACAGCGACACGTAAAACATCCGCGCCAGCCAGCCTTCAAGCATCACGCTGCCGGTGAGGTTGCCCATCAAGTTACCCACAGCCGAAAAACGCGACAGCGAGATCAGCGAGCCGTAGTCGGTGTATTTGTACGCAGGCAGAGGCTTGCCTTCGATCCGCAGTTTCAGCGATTTGGCCAGCAACGAAGCTTGCTGATGAGCAGCCTGGGCGCGCGGCGGTACATTGCGATCGGTGCCCGGTTGCGGGCAGGCCGCGCAGTCACCGAAGGCGAAGATGTTCTCGTCGCGGGTGGTTTGCAGGGTCGGCAGTACTTGCAGCTGATTGATCCGGTTGGTCTCCAGACCATCGATGTCCTTGAGAAAACCCGGTGCGCGAATCCCGGCGGCCCAGACTTTCAGGCTGGCGTTGATGACTTTGCCATCGGCGGTAATCAGGCTGTCGGCTGTCACTTCACTGACGGCGGCATTGGTCATGACGTTGACCCCGAGTTTCTCCAGGGTTTTATGCACAGGCCCGCCGATACGTTCCGGCAGGGCCGGCAACACCCGTGGCCCGGCTTCGATCAGGGTGATGTGCATGTTTTCCGGTTTGATCCGGTCAAGACCATAGGCGGCCAATTCATGCGCGGCGTTGTGCAATTCGGCGGCCAGTTCAACCCCGGTGGCACCGGCGCCGACGATGGCGACGCTGATCTGCTCGACCTTGTCGGTTTGCCCGGCATGGGCGCGCAGGTAATGGTTGAGCAATTGCTGGTGGAAACGCTCGGCCTGTTTGCGGGTGTCGAGGAACAGGCAGTGTTGCGCCGCGCCCTGGGTGCCGAAATCGTTGGTGGTGCTGCCGACCGCGATCACCAGCGAGTCGTAACCCACTTCGCGCGCCGGGACCAGTTCAATGCCGGCTTCGTCGTAGGTGGCCGCCAGCTGGATTTTTTTCGCCGCGCGATCAAGCCCGCTCATGCGCCCCAGCTGGAACTCGAAGTGGTTCCATTTGGCCTGGGCAACATAGTTGAGTTCGTCTTCGGAAGAGTTCAGCGACCCGGCCGCCACTTCGTGCAACAGCGGTTTCCAGATGTGGGTCAGGTTCGCGTCGACCAGCATCACACTGGCCGTGCCGCGCTTGCCCAGAGTCTTACCCAGACGGGTAGCCAACTCCAGACCGCCGGCGCCGCCGCCAACGATGACAATACGATGAGTCATGGGGATATCTCGCAAGGCTAAAAGAAATCGGTGCAATTACCCGAGCGAGCGCGATGCTGCTCATAGCGTCAGGTAACTGATAAGTCGGCTCAACAGGCCTAAACCAATGGTCACTGCCAACACCACCACCAGGAGCATCCACGGCCGGAAAGGCCGGCGCTCGACTCGGTGCTGGGACAGTTGCAGGTACTCTTCGACATGCTTTTGGTCGTCGGGGTTCAGGCGGCTGGTCATATTGGGCCTCGTCAGGGGGTAGACGTTGCTAAATGTGTAGAAGCTACAGCAGGTTTTAGCCCACATTGAACGGAGCATAGCCGCTGGCAGGAATGGGCTCGACGCTCACCGTATCGTCCAGGCGAATGATTCCACTTTGTAACACCCGGGCGGTGATTCCGCCATGTCCGCGAACGGCCTGAAAGGTCCCGGGGCCGAGGTTATTCTCGAGGCGGGCGCAGGGTTGGCACCAGCCGGTGGTTTCGAAAATCGCCTGGCCAATCCTGAAGCGTCGGCCCTTGAGGCTGAAGAGATTGATGCCGCTGACGACGATGTTGCGCCGCAAATCCTGCGCTAACACCGGTTGATCCGCCGGGCGGCCCATCAGTGAGTTGATCACCGCCAGATGCTCCCATTGCATCAGCGTGACCTGCCGCGCATTGCGTACGCCGGGACGCGTGTGATCACCGGTCAAACCGGCTTCAAGCCGTGCCTCCACGGCATCGAGTTCGATCATTTGAGAACGTGATTTCGGCCGCACGCCGATCCAACGAACGCGACCCGTTTGCGGCACTTCGGCAATCAGTTCCTGCAATGGACTCACAGGCTGATCCCGACATCGAAAACAATGCTGCGACCCAGGTTGCTGCGCAGGAAATCCGGTGCGTCCGGGTGCGCAAACAGCACACGGGCGAAGGTCGGACCGACCAGCGACAACGAGCGCCAGCCCTGGCGCAGGTATTCGGTCGGCGGCGGGAAATGGCTGTTGAGGTCCAGCACTTCGCGCTTGAGGCTGGCGAAGGCGATGATGTCAAGTTCGCCCAGGTCCATGCCGCGTTCTTTGTAGTTGTGCGCTTTTTTGCGCAAGGTCGGCGCCAGTCTCAGCAAGAATTCATTCGCCGGAATGCGCCGGGGCTTGGCCTCGCGGCGCACCAGCGAACTCAGAGAAAACGCGCTGCGCCGGCGTTGCAGCTCATCGCGCCATTCATCGTTGAGGCGCCGACCTTCATCGAGTACGAAAAACACTTCGAAACTGGCGTCACGAAACAGCACGTCCGGCGGCTCCCCGGCCGGGGCGAATTCGTCGGCGCGATAGGGAATGTTCAGGCCTTGCAGCAGGCGCTGACAGACCCAACGCTCACGCTCCCATTTGCGGGCATTGGACAGGAACGCGTTGGCTTGCTCGGCCGCGATGGTCAGCAGGCGTAAATAATCTGAGTCATCCATAAGCCCAAGCTTAGCGTTCAAATGTGATCGCAAAAAAGACAATTTGTCGGAGAGGGTCAGATCTGCCGGATCTGCGGCGCGCCATGCCCGCGACAATCCTCATCCCACGCCCGGTTCAGGGCATTGCACAAAACGGATAGCGATCTGCGCAAAGCGGATATTGCCCCGTGCCTGTCGCCTCTACCCTCGGCTGTACGGACGTAAGCCGCTTTACCGACGCTCTAAAAATAACAACAAGAGATAAATGCCATGCGCAAGATCGACGTACATGAGGTTATCGACAACGCACGATTCAACCGCTTTCACTGGATGGTGCTGTTCTGGTGTGCCCTGATCATCATTTTCGACGGTTACGATTTGGTGATCTACGGCGTGGTGCTGCCGATGCTGATGAAAGAGTGGGGGCTCAGTCCTCTGCAAGCCGGCGCACTGGGCAGTTATGCACTGTTCGGGATGATGTTCGGCGCGCTGTTCTTCGGCCCGCTGTCGGACAAGATCGGCCGCAAAAAAGCCATCACGATCTGCGTGATGCTGTTCAGCGGTTTTACCGTACTCAATGGTTTTGCCCGCAACCCCACCGAGTTTGGTATTTGCCGGTTCATTGCCGGGCTTGGCATTGGCGGGGTGATGCCCAACGTCGTGGCGCTGATGAACGAGTACGCGCCGAAGAAAATCCGCAGCACGCTGGTGGCAATCATGTTCAGCGGCTACTCGGTGGGCGGCATGCTCTCGGCGGGGCTCGGTATCGTGCTGATCCCGAGTTTTGGCTGGCAATCGGTGTTTTACGTGGCGGTGCTGCCGTTGCTGTTGTTGCCGTTGATCATGTACTTCCTGCCCGAGTCGGTGGGTTTCATGCTGCGCCAGGGGCGCAATGAAGAGGCGCGCAACATCCTGCAGCGGATTGACCCGGCGTATGTCTCGCAAACCAGCGATCAACTGCACATGAGCGAAGTGAAGGGCACCGGCACCCCGGTGTTGCAACTGTTTCGCGAAGGTCGTGCGCTGCGCACGCTGATGTTGTGGCTGGCGTTTTTCTGCTGCTTGCTGATGGTCTACGCCTTGAGTTCGTGGCTGCCAAAATTGATGGCCAACGCCGGTTACAGCCTGGGCTCGAGTCTGTCGTTCCTGCTGGTGCTCAACTTCGGCGCCATTTTCGGCGCGGTCGGTGGCGGTGTCCTGGGGGACAAGCTCAACCTGCCGCGGGTGTTGGCGGTGTTCTTCGCCGTGGCTGCGGTGTCGATCACCTTGCTGGGTTTCAACAGCCCGATGCCGCTGTTGTACTTGCTGATCGCCATCGCCGGCGCCACCACCATCGGCTCACAGATTCTGTTGTACGCCTGCGCCGCGCAGTTCTACTCCATGACCATTCGCTCCACCGGTTTGGGTTGGGCGTCGGGCATCGGGCGCAACGGTGCCATCGTCGGACCGCTGCTGGGCGGTGCGCTACTCGGGATCAGCCTGCCGCTGCAACTTAACTTCATGGCCTTTGCCTTGCCCGGTGCGGTGGCCGCGATTGCCATGACCGTGTTCGCCATCAGCAGTCGGCGCAGTGCTAAACAAGCGCTGTCGGGCCTGCGCCACGGTTCGCCCGACGGGGCTGTTGGCGACGTTTCATGAGAGCGTTCGTCCGGGACTTTTCCCTGTCTGCGGCAGTCGCCGGATTTATCGCCACGGTGATTTCCTACGCAGGCCCGTTGGTGATCATCTTCCAGGCCGCCGAGACCGCGCACCTCTCGCGGGAGGTGCTGTCTTCCTGGGTCTGGGCGATTTCCATCGGCAGCGCCGTGCTCGGCATCGGTCTGAGCCTGCGTTACCGCGTCCCGGTGATCATCGCGTGGTCGGCGCCGGGTTCGGCGTTGCTGGTGGCGCTGTTGCCAGGGATCTCCATGCCGGAGGCGGTGGGTGCCTATCTGGTCAGCAGCCTGATTATTTTTCTGGTCGGGGTGTCGGGGGCGTTTGACCGGATCATCGGCAAACTGCCCGCGGCGATTGCGGCAGCGATGCTGGCGGGGATTCTGTTCAGCTTCGGCACCGGCTTATTCGTCTCGTTGCAGGGCAAGCCGCTGCTGGTGCTGGCGATGTTCGTCACGTACCTGATCTGCAAACGGTTGATGCCGCGGTATGCGGTGTTGATGGTGCTGCTGGTGGGCTGCTCGATGGCTTTTCTCGCCGGTGATTTGCACAGCGAGGCGTTGGTGATCGGGTTGGCCACGCCGGTGTGGATCACGCCCGCCTTCAGCCTGAGCGCGACGCTGAATATCGCCTTGCCGCTGGTGATGGTGGCGCTGACCGGCCAGTTCGTTCCCGGCATGGCGGTGCTGCGCGCCAGCGGTTACGCAACACCGGCCGGCCCGATCATCGCCAGCAGTGCGGTGGGCACGGCGTTGTTGGCACCGTTCGGTTGCCATGGGCTGAATCTGGCAGCCATCACCGCGGCGATTTGTACCGGGCGCGAGGCCCATGAAGATGCCGGCAAACGCTATGTGGCCGGGGTTGTGGGCGGGCTGTGTTACCTGGTGCTGGGTATTTTCGGCGCGACCCTGGTTTCACTGTTTTCGGCGTTCCCCAAAGAACTGATCGCAGCCCTGGCCGGGCTGGCGCTGTTCGCCGCGATTGCCTGGGCCTTGGCCGGCGCAATGGCCGTGCCGGGTGATCGCGAAGCCGCGTTGGTGACTTTTCTGACCACCGCGTCGGGCATGTCGTTGTTGGGCTTGTCCGCTGCATTTTGGGGGCTGATTTTCGGCATGGTTACGCACTTGTTGTTAAACGCCCGTCGTCCCGTTCCCCGCAGCGAATCCGCTGTGGCTGAAGCACTTCAACCTGTCGATCAATAAAAATAAGAAAAAAAAATGAAACAGATTCTTCCAACAACCGGTTCAGTGTTGTCCATGGCTGTCGTCTCGAGTTTCTCCGCCGGTGCGATGGCGGCCGAGAGTGGCTTCATCGAAGACACCACCGCCACCTTGCAAGCACGCAATTACTACTTCAGCAGGGACTTTTCCGACATCGTCGGGGCCAACCAACAATCGAAGGCCGAAGAGTGGGCGCAGGGCTTCATCCTCAACGTCAAATCCGGTTACACCCAAGGCCCCGTCGGTTTTGGTGTGGATGTCATTGGCCTACTCGGCCTCAAACTCGACAGCAGCCCGGACCGGGTCAATACCGGTTTGCTGCCGGTGCAGGGTGATGGGCGCGCGGCGAATGATTACAGCCGTCTGGAAGGCGCGTTGAAGGTGCGTTTCTCCAAAACCGAACTGAAGGTGGGTGAGCTGCAACCCAACCTGCCGGTGCTGGCCTTCAGCGATATCCGTTTGCTGCCGCCCAGCTATCAGGGTGCGAGCATCAGCTCAAACGAGATCAATGGCCTGACCTTGCAAGGTGGCCACTTGAGTTCCACCAGCCTGCGCAACGAGGCTGGCGACGAAAAGATGCAAGCCATGCTCGGTCATGTACCGCAGCGTCAGGTCAGCAGTGATGGCTTCAACTTTGCCGGCGCCGATTACGTTTTCAACGATAAACGCAGTTCGGTCAGCGCCTGGTTCGGGCAACTGGAAGATATCTACAACCAGCGTTTCCTCGGCCTCAAGCACAGCGAGCCACTTGGTAACTGGATACTGGGCGCCAACCTCGGGTATTACGATTCGCGCGAAGACGGCAAAAAGCTGCTGGGTAACATCGACAACCAGGCGTTCTTCTCCTTGCTGTCGGCCAAGCGTGGCGGCCACACGTTCTATGTCGGTTATCAGGGCATGTTCGGCGACAGCGCCTTCCCCCGAGTGTTTGCCAACATCAGCCCACTGGGTAACGAGGTGCCGACCTACGAGTTCGCCTTCACCGATGAGCGCTCCTGGCAGGCGCGTTACGACTACGATTTCGCGGCCCTCGGCGTGCCGGGGTTGACCAGCACCGTGCGCTACATCACCGGCAACAATGTCGATACCGGCAAAGGGTTCGAGGGCAAGGACCGCGAACGCGATCTGGACATCGGCTATGTGCTGCAGAGCGGCAGCCTCAAAGGCCTCGGGATCCGCGTGCGCAACGCGATGGCTCGCTCCAACTACCGCAGTGATATCGACGAAAACCGCTTGATCCTCAGCTACACATGGACGCTGCTATGAACCCTGAAAAAGAACAGCCACCGCACAAAATCGGCTTGCAGGTCACGCTGGAGCAATTGACCGAGTCCGTGCTGCAAACCGAGGAAGACATGCGCTTTGCCAATCAACTGGCGCGCACGGCAGGTGAACGGGTGAAGGCGAGTGCGCTGAGCATGTAGGCTTCGGCCAGTGTGCTGGAAGATCTGAACCTCTCCATGCAGCGTCTGGATCAAGTGTTCGACGAGCTCGGCAGTCAGTCGATGCGCATCGGCGCGATTGTCGGCAGCATCCAGGACATTTCCCGTCAGACCAACCTGTTGGCGTTGAACGCAGCCATTGAGGCGGCGAGGGCGGGCAGCCATGGCCGAGGGGTTGCGGTGGTGGCCGATGAGGTGCGCAATCTCTCGCGTCAGGCAGCGGACTCCAGTGCGCAGATCCGGCAAATCGCTACGGGGCTGGAACAGTCCGCTGAACAGGCACGCCAAGGTCTTCAGCAGTTGTCCGGCTCTACACGTCTGGGCCTGGAAAAGGCCGGAGTGGCCCTGCACTCGATGGGCGAACTGCAAAGCGGTGCGGTTGCCAGGGTCGAGGTGGTCGAACGCATCATGGCGCGCCTGACCGGCCTGCATGATCTGGCCTTGCAGGCGAAACGAATGATCGTGTGAGTCGTGCGGTGCCAGTGATTACAGGTTGCTCGTGCAATCACCCATGACCTCGTACGTCACGTGATGAGTCTGGCCTTGATGATCGACATACTCCATGGTCGCAGGCACAACCCCGCAGGCGGTCGCGGTGTCCGACACTGAAACGACCTTGGCGATGTCCAGCGGCTGTGCCGGGTTGTACGAGGTAGCGGCGGGCTCGTTGCCGGCGGCCATGGCCGAGGTGGCGACAACGGTCAGAAACAGGCTGATCGGGGTTTTCATTTTTCCGTGCTCCGTGTTGATTCCGATACCTGAATTCTAGTCTTTGCCCGCGACCGATAAAGGGGCCAGCGCCTGATGCAGCCTTACATGAAACGTAACAGTCACCGCCCCTGGAGGGCTTATGGATCTGCTCAATAACTTGCGGGTGTTCGTCCGCGTGGTGGACTGCGCAAGTTTTACCGCCGCCGCCGATGCGCTGGACCTGTCGACCGCGCAAGTGTCGCGGCTGGTGGCGGATCTGGAGCAGCATGTGCAAGCGCGCTTGCTGCAACGCACCACGCGGCGATTGAGCCTGACCGAGGCCGGTGAACGCTTTTTAGTGCGCAGTCGGCAAATACTCGAAGAAATGGAGGTGGCAACGGCAGAGGCCCGTGGCGCCCATCTCAAACCGAGTGGACGGCTGCGGGTTCACAGCATGAATGGCCTGGGTGTGCTGATCACGCCATTGATCGCCCGTTACAGCGAGCTTTACCCTGATGTGGTGTTCGAGCTGACGCTGTCACAGCGCAATCCCGATCCGCTGGAGGAAGGGCACGATGTGGTGATTTCGATTGCCCATGAACTGGCCGATTCGCAATTGGTCGCCCAGGCCATCGGGCAGATTTACAGCGTGCCCTGCGCCTCCCCGCAATACCTGCAACGGCATGGCGTGCCGCACACACCAATGGCGCTGAACGATCATCGGTGCCTGCGCATGCTCGACCCGTTGTACAGCGATGAATGGGTGTTCCGAGACGAAGAGGGCGAGCATGCCGTCAGCCCGGCCCAAACCTTTCAGTGCAACGTCGCCGAGTCGATGGTCAAGGCGTCGGAGGCCGGTATGGGGATCAGCCTGATTCCGTTCTACACCGCGACGCGCCCCTTGAGCGATGGCACCTTGTTGCGCTT
Organism: Pseudomonas sp. ACM7; assembly: GCF_004136015.1. Classification (NCBI taxonomy): domain Bacteria; kingdom Pseudomonadati; phylum Pseudomonadota; class Gammaproteobacteria; order Pseudomonadales; family Pseudomonadaceae; genus Pseudomonas; species Pseudomonas sp. ACM7. Next base: position 3,713,286 of record NZ_CP024866.1, read on the forward strand.
GCTGCCGGCCTGGCGCCCCCGTGAGCGCAATGTGTATGCGTTGTACCCGTCGCGGCGATTTCTCGATGCCAAGGTCCGGACCTGGGTGGATTTTCTCAAGGCCGAATTACCCAAGCTATTCGCCGAACACGAGGCGGTGATGAACGATCCACGGCATTGGGCCTGACGGCCCGGAGCTGCTCATCCCGGTTACGTCATCCCCAGCCAGTTCGGCAGCACCAGCGAAATCCACGGTACGTAGGTGATCAGTATCAGGAACAGCAACAGGATAACCAGCCAAGGCATGGCTGCACGGATGGTGGCCGCCAGCGACATGCCGGTCACCGCCGAGGTGACGAACAGATTCAGCCCCACGGGCGGGGTAATCAGGCCGATCTCCAGGTTCACCACCATGATGATGCCCAAGTGAATCGGGTCGATCCCCAGCTGCACGGCAATCGGAAACAGGATCGGCGCCAGGATCAGGATGATTGCCGAGGGTTCCATGAACGCCCCTGCCACCAACAACACGATGTTCACTACGAGCAGGAATGTCACTGGCGTCAGGCCCACGCCGATGACCCAGGCGGTGATTTGTTGAGGTAATTGCTCGGTGGTCAATACATGGGCGAAGAGCATGGCATTGGCGATGATAAACATCAGCATGATGCTCAGCTTGGCGGATTCGAGCAGCACTTTCGGCGTTTCGCGAAAAGTCATGTCCTTGTAGACGAACAGCGCAACGAACCCCGAGTAGACCGCCGCTACTGCCGCCGCCTCGGTCGGGGTGAACATCCCGGAGTAAATGCCGCCCAGGATGATCACCATGAGCAACAAGCCCCAGATGGCCTTGCGTGCTGCCGTCAACCACTCACGGACAGTCGCCCGCGGCATGGCGGGCAGGTTTTTCCTGACGGCGACGACGTAGATGGCAATCATCAAGAAAGTACCCAGCAACAGCCCCGGCACCACGCCGGCCATGAACAGCTTGCCGACCGAGGTTTCCGTCGCCGCGGCATACACCACCATCACAATGGAGGGAGGAATAAGAATGCCCAGCGTGCCGGCGTTGCACACAATACCGGCACCGAACGCCTGTGGATAACCGGAGCGGACCATGCCCGCGATGGCGATGGAGCCCACGGCGGCTACCGTGGCGGGGCTTGAGCCGGACAGCGCGGCGAACAGCATGCACGCCAATACGGCCGCGATGGCCAGGCCGCCGCGAATATGACCGACGCAAGCGTTGGCAAAATCGATCAAGCGCCGTGCCACGCCGCCCGTGGTCATGAAGGCGCCGGCCAGCAAAAAGAACGGGATCGCCAGCAAGGTGTAGTGCTCGGACGTCTCGAACAACTTGATGGCCAGTGAACGCACGGAGTCAGGGCTGAAAAGGATGATCGTCAGCGAACCGGCCAAGCCAAGGGAAATGGCGATCGGTACGCCGATAAACATCAGCACGAACAGAGCAACAAAGAGGAAAAGAATGGTCATTTCTTGTCGTCCTCATGCTCGGTCAGTTTCAACACATCCGCGGCCTCATCGGCCAGGCCCAGGCCTGTTTGGCGGTTTTGCACGATGCGCACCAGGATTTCGGCAAAACGGATGAATACCAAGGCAAAACCCACGGGCACGATCAGCCCTATGTGCCATTGCATGATGCCGTAATGACCAAGGTCTTCAGCGCCGATTCCGGCGATGAACAAGGTTTGAATCCATTCGAAACTGGCGACGCTGAGCAGGCCTGCATAGGCCAGGCTGCAAAGGCAGGCAATGATGCCGATGATTCTCTGAACCGGTTTGCTGGCCAGTTTCACCAAGGCGTCGACACCGATATGCCCGGCCGTGCGCACCCCGTAGGACAAGCCAAAAAAGATCAGCCAGGCGAACAGGGCTTTGGTCAGCGAAATGCTCCACGTCATCGCCTGGGCCATCCCCATGACGCTGTCGCCAATCGCGAATAACGGTTCACTGGCGCTCGGCCAAGCGTCGGCGAAGCTGTAGAAAACGCTATAGAGGTTGTTCAGGATGACGTAAACGAATGTCACCAGCGTCATTGCCGCCAGCAGGAAAACAATGAAGCCTTCTTCAAAGTGGTCCCAGATGCGCCGCAAGGCATTCATGAGTGGCATCTCCCGATCGAGTGACGACCCTGAAACAGGGGCCGCCCTTTCGAGCGGCGCCCATAGGTAGATTACTGAGCCTGGTTTGAGGCGTCGGCGGCCTTGATCAGGTCGGCACCGATAGCACCTTCGAACTTCGTCCAAACCGGCTTCATTGCTTCACGCCACTTGCCACGTTGCTCCGGGGTCAGTGTGATGATTTCGGTGGTTTTGGCGTCGATGATGCGCTGTTTGTCCTCCTGGTTCAGTTTCTCTGCCTTTTGGTTCACCTGGGTGGTGACCTCGACGATGATTTTGTCCAGTTCGGCTTTCACATCTGGCGGCAGACCAGTCCAGAACTTGGTGTTGGTGATCAACATGTAATCCAGCAAGCCATGGTCGGACTCGGTAATGAACTTTTGCACTTCGTACATTTTCTGGCTGTAGATGTTCGAGTAAGGGTTTTCCGCGCCATTGACGACGCCGGTCTGCAAGCTCTGGTACACCTCGGCAAAGCTCAATTTGCGAGGGTTGGCGCGCACCGCCTTGAATTGTTCCTCGAGCACGGCCGAGGCCTGCACGCGGAATTTCAAACCGCGGGCATCGCCCGGTTCACGTAGCGCCTTGTTGGCGGACAGCTGCTTCATGCCGTTATGCCAATAGGCAAGTCCGGTGATGTTTTTGCTTTCCATGGAATTGAGAAGTCCCTGGCCTTCAGGGCTTCGCTGGAAGCGGTCAACGGCCGAGATGTCGTTGAACAGGAACGGCAAATCAAATAGCTGTAACTTGGGTGTGTATTGTTCGAACTTGGCCAGCGACGGCGCAATCATCTGCACATCGCCCAACAGCAGCGCCTCCATTTCCTTGCCATCGCCAAACAGCGAGGAGTTCGGATAAACCTCTACCTTGACCTTGCCCGCCAGACGTTCTTCCACCAGCTTCTTGAACAGCAGGGCGCCTTGGCCTTTGGGCGTCTGTTCGGCGACGACATGGGAAAACTTGATAATGATGGGATCAGCCGCCAGCGCCAGGCTCGACACGCCAAGCGCGAGCGTGCAGACAACTGCGTTCCACAATGACTTGAGCATTCAGATGTTCCTCTTGTTGTTATTTCGTGCAGTCGATGTCTGAAACGCATTCGCACGATGGACAAAAGGAGTCTAGGCAATAAACCACCATTGGTCGTCGGGACTAGTATTTCCAGAAAACTGGTATGAACAGCACCAGAACGGTGAGGATCTCCAGTCTTCCCAACAGCATGCCAACGGTCAGCAGCCACTTCGCGGCATCGGGCAATGTCGAAAAGTTTCCTGCCGGGCCGATGATTGAACCAAGGCCAGGGCCCACGTTGCAGACGGCAGTGGCCGCGCCACTCAATGCAGTCGTCCAGTCCAGGCCAATGAGCGCCAACCCCATGGCGATCGCCCCGATGGTGATGGTGAAAAAGAATGAAAACGTCAGGAGCGAACGGGCGATATCCTCGTCGATGGGATGATTGTTGTATTTTTTCCGGATGACGGCGCGAGGATGGATCAATTGTTTCAGACTGCCCATGAGCAGGGCGCCAGCCACCTGAAAGCGGAAGATCTTAAGGCCGCCGGCGGTGGAGCCTGAGCAGCCGCCGACAAAGGTCAGATAGAAGAACAGCAACACGGAGAAACTACCCCACAACGTGTAATCCCCCAGCGCTACGCCGGTCGTCGTGACCACCGAGGTCACATTGACCGCCACGATGCGAAATGCCTCCCACCAGCCAAACTCGCTGTGCAAGCACAACCAGGTACCGAACAGCAGCCAGGTAATGATCAAAAAGCCAATGAACCCGCGTACCTGGTGATCTTTGAGCAAAACCCGTTTATTCCCGCGCAACATGCTCACATACAGCGTAAAAGGCAGGCTTCCCAGAGTCATGACAACCACCGCCACCCAATGAATGGCCGGTTGCGTCCAGTGCGCCAGAGAAGCATCGGAGGTGGAAAATCCTCCCGTTGAAATCAACGACATCGCATGGTTGACTGCTTCAAATGGCGTCATTCCTGCTATCCACAGCGCCAGCGTGGAGAAACTGGTAAGCCCGACATACAGCCCCAGAATATATTTGGCTGCGACGTGGGAGCGTGGCGTGACCTTCTCCGACCAGTCGGATGATTCGGTCTGAAACAGCCGCATGCCCCCTACCCGCAATAGCGGCAGGATGGCCACGGCCATACCGATGAATCCGATCCCGCCCAGCCAATGCAGCATTGAACGCCAGATCAGCAATCCGGGAGAGGCGGTGTCCAGACCCGTCAGGATGGTCGATCCGGTGGTGGTAATGCCGGACATCGTTTCAAAAAACGCGTCGGTGTAGCTGATGTGTTGGATAAAAACCATGGGCAATGCGGCGAACATGCAGACGACCACCCAACTGGCGGTCGTCAGCATGTACATATCGCGGGGACGCAATTGAGCGTTTTCAGGGCGCCCCTTGTTAATCAACAGAAGCCCGAACACCAATGTGATCAGGCTAGCCCAAAGAAACGCCGACATATCTTCTTTGCGTTCATAGATCACCAGCGTGAGCATTGGTATCGCCATGCTCACAGCCAACGTGATCAGAAAAGTACCCAGGATGAAACCGATAAGCCGCAGTATCGCAAAGGACATAAATAACGCCTGTCTTGTTAGCGTCGCGCTGTAGCGATCGGCTTTTTATTCGTGCGCCAGGCATGGCGCGTTGCGCGCAAGCGCAACCAGCTTGGCTGTGGTGGCCTCGCTGGTGACTTGGAGGTGAAAGTCCTCTACACACCCGGCAAGGGGAAGTGTTAGCCAGAGGCAAGGGTGTCGCGGGTGACCGCGAATCTGAAGGAAGCCCGAGGCAAAATGCTGGCTTGACGAACAGCAAGCGGATAGAGGCGGCGCAGCGGGGTAAAGGGGCGTGTTTCCCTAAAGCCCAATACTTGCACGGGACGCTGCGACGTAGATCCGACAGGCATAAGCAGGAAGGT
>NZ_CP024866.1:3718453-3767927 GCF_004136015.1 Pseudomonas sp. ACM7
CTGCGTCGTCTGGCGACAATGGAAGCGGCCCTCAACGAGGGCACGTAACTTGATGCGCCTGGGGCTTAGCGAAGCTCGCGCCTGCAAATCAGCCTTCAATGGCCGAGGCCCATGGTGGAGCTCAGGCGCATCTCATATGAATCAGGCGCTGCCGAAGAAACTATGGGGTCAGCTTGGGTTAGTTTCGGTACTGGATACGATAAACCGGCTTAGCCGCATAGCTTGAACCGCCGTATACGGATCCGTACGTACGGTGGTGTGAGAGGACGGCGGCTGTAAAGCCGCCTCCTACTCGATTGACTCGTAAATTTGTGTAACTTCTTCCTTTCCCCCCGAACCCCAGCAGGTCAGTGTAGAAGTACGACACGGGCAGTCAGTATCGCCGGTGTAAACTAAGGGCAGTCACTAGGGGAGAAAAGCGTGAAATATAGAACAGTATTGTTGTTCAGTCTTGCGCTTATATGGCCCCAGGCGCCGGAGAAGGTTCGCCCATGATCGGTGCCGAACTGCTGTCATCGCAAAGCCTCACAGTGGGTTGGCTGATTTACGTGCCGGTGATGATCTGGGCAGTCTGTCGAGCATCGTGGGTCGAACTGTTCAGCGACAGTCGCCGCCAGCATCTGTTGTTTGGCACGGTGTTCGCGCTGTTCATGCTCTGGCTGGTGCGACAAGACTTCGACACCGGCGTGTCCTACCACTTTATCGGCATGACCGCCGTGACCCTGTTGCTCGACTGGCCGCTGGCGATTGTCGGCGGGTTGGTCGCGCAAGCGGGACTAGTACTGCTCGGGCGGCAAGATCTGGCGGCGATGGGGGTCAACGGCGCGCTGCTGATTCTGCTGCCGGTGCTGGTCACCGAGTGCTGCGCCATCCTGGTGGAGCGAGCGCAACCACGTAATCCCTTTGTGTATATCTTCGTGTCCGGGTTTTTTGCAGCGGCGCTGTCGGCGTTGCTGTGTCTGCTGCTGGCGCTGTGGTTGCTGTGGTTCGACGAACGTTTCGCCATGCCGTATTGGCTGGAAGATTTTGTCGGTTATCTGTGGCTGTTGATTTTCCCGGAAGCGTTCATCAACGGCATGGTGGTCAGCGCACTGGTGGTGTTTTGCCCCGAGTGGCTGGAGACGTTCAATCGTACGCGCTACCTTTCGGCGCCCTGGAAAGACGACGATCCCAAATCTTGATCCACATCAAAGGCAAAAATCGCTCACGAATCCATGCTCTGGAAAACCTTCAGGAGCATCGAAATGAGTGTCTACGAATGGGCAAGGCAGGAGTTGCGTCAGAGTCTGGATGGGGCGCAGGAAGTGGGGTTTGATCCGGGGTTGAGCCTGCGCGCCTTGCTCAGTGCAGTGGTGCAACAGAGCAAGGCAGTGCGCAGCGCCGAAGACCTGGCCGATGAGTTGCGTTTTCTTGCGGAAAACCTCGATGACAGCCAGGACTACGGTTTCATGCGGCCTTGAAGATCAGTGACGCGGGTCGAAGTCTTCGCTGAACAGTTCGTCTTCGGCATCCGGGCTGACCGGAATCTTGTGTTCTTCCGAAGCCCAGGCGCCCAGGTCGATCAGTTTGCAACGGTCCGAACAAAACGGCCGGAAGGTGCTTTCTGGGCTCCATTCAACAGGGGCGCCGCAGGTTGGGCATTCGACGGTTGGGGGTTGGCTCATGACTGGCCTCCACGCAAAGTAAGGTAAAAGTGATGCAGGCGTTCAACCTCGCTGTGCAGCCAGGCGAGGTCGCGGTCGTTGACCACCACATCGTTGGCGTGGCTCACGCGGTCCTGTCGGCTGGACTGGGCCTTGAGGATCGCCTGGACCTGTTGCTCGCTGGTCTGGTCACGCTGCAGGGTGCGCTCGATCTGTAGTTGTTCCGGGGCATCGATCACCAGAACCCGTTGGGTCATGGCGTACTGCCCGGACTCGATCAGCAGCGGCGAAACCAGAATCGCGTAAGGCGATTGTGCCTTGGCCAGATGATCGGCGATTTCCTTGGCGATCAACGGATGCAGTAGCGCTTCGAGCCAGCGGCGTTCGTCTGGCACTTCGAAGATCAGTTTACGCAACGCCGCGCGATCCAGCTGCCCGTCGGCTTGCAATACGCCGGGGCCGAAGTGTTCGGCGATCCTGGCCAGCGCCGGGCGCCCCGGTTCCACCACCCAGCGCGCTGCGTGATCGGCGTCCACCACGTGCACGCCCAGATCGATGAAGTGCCGGGCAGCCGCGCTTTTGCCGCTGCCGATGCCGCCGGTCAGGCCGAGAATCCAGGGTTTTTCCACAGGGGTATTCATTTCAAACCGACAAACTGCCAATAGAAGTCGGTTATTTGACCACCCCAGAGCAAGGCAATCCAGCCGGCAATTGCCAGAAAGGGTCCGAAGGGGATCGGCGTGGAGGTTTTCGCCTTGCGCAGGCGCAGTAAAATCACGCCGACAACGGCGCCCACCATCGACGATAACAGGATGGTCAGTGGCAAGATCTGCCAGCCACCCCAGGCGCCGAACATCGCTAACAGCTTGAAATCACCGTGGCCCATGCCGTCTTTGCCGGTGATCAGCTTGAACAGCCAGAACACCGACCACAACGCAATATAGCCGGCCACCGCGCCCCACAACGCTTCATGCAAGGACACGAAAAGTCCGAAGCTGTTGACGATCAGCCCCAGCCATATCAGCGGCAGCACCAGCACATCCGGCAGCAGTTGGTGCTCGGCGTCGATCAGGCTCATCGTCAGCAACCCCCAGCTCAGGAGCAGCGCCATGCAGGCCTGCCAGCCGAAACCGAAATGCCAGGCGATAAACGCCGAAAGCAGACCGCAGGCCAGTTCGGTCAGCGGGTAGCGTTTGCTGATGGCTGCCGTGCAGTTCGAGCATCGACCCCGTAAGAGCAGATAACTGAGCACCGGAATATTTTCCCAGGCGCGGATTTGATGGCCGCAATGTGGGCACTGGGAATGGGGCAGCATCAGGTTGAAGGTCGATAGCGGTGTTTCGCCTGGCAAGCCCAACACTTCACGAGCCTCCTCACGCCATTCGCGGTCAAGCATTTTTGGCAGGCGCCAGACCACCACGTTGAGAAAGCTGCCAATCAGCAGGCCGACCAACATGGCTGAGATTACGAAGGTCAACGGGTAGAGGGTCAGAATGTCGTTCAAGGGCATGTCAGATCGCTGAGCCAAGTTGGAAGATGGGCAGGTACATCGCAACCACCAGACCACCGACGATAACACCCAGCACCACCATGATGAACGGCTCCATCAGGCTGGTGAGGTTATCGACCATATTATCCACTTCGTCCTCGTAGAAGCTCGCGACTTTGTCGAGCATGTCGTCCAGCGCGCCGGACTCTTCGCCAATGGCGGTCATCTGAATCGCCATGTTGGGAAAGATACCGGAGGTGCGCATGGAAAAATTCAGCTGCATGCCGGTGGATACGTCCTGCTTGATGCGCAGCACCGCACGTTTGAACACGATATTGCCGGTCGCGCCGGCCACCGAATCCAGAGCTTCCACCAGCGGCACTCCGGCAGCGAAGGTGGTCGACAGGGTGCGGGCGTAACGGGCCACCGCAGACTTGTACATCAACGTGCCAATCAACGGCAGTTTCAGCAACCAGGTGTCCATCCAGTCCCGAAAGCCCTGAGACGTTTTAAAGGCGTGGCGCACGCCGAAGATGGCCGCGATCAGCACGCCAAGCATCGCCCACCACCAGTCCTGCATGAATTCCGAGAGGCCGATGACCATCACCGTGAAGGCTGGTAATTCGGCGCCAAACCCTTTGAATACCGATTCGAACTGCGGCACCACTTTGACCAGCAGAATCCCGGTCACAATGATCGCGACGAACACCACTGCCAGTGGGTAGGTCATGGCTTTCTTGATCTTGGCTTTGAGGCTTTCGCTCTTTTCCTTATAGGTCGCCACTCTCTCCAACAGGGTATCGAGGGCACCGGCCTGCTCGCCGGCATCGACCAGGTTGCAGTAGAGCTCATCGAAATACTGAGGCTTTTTGCGCAGGGAAGCGGCGAAGCTGTTACCCGCCGCGACTTCCTGTTTTACCTCGTCTATCAGTGTGCGCATGGCCGGGTTATCGAAGCCTTCACCGATGATGTCGAAGGACTGCAACAGCGGTACGCCGGCTTTCATCATGGTCGCCATCTGCCGGGTGAACAGGGCAATGTCCTGGGCCTTGATGCGCTTGCCCAGGTTGAAAATCGAGGTGGACTTCTTGCGCACCTTGCCGGGGTTGATGCCCTGCTTGCGCAACTGGGCCTTGATCAACGCCGGGCTCTGACCGCTCAACTCTCCCGTCACTTTGGTGCCTTTGCGGTCTGTACCTTCCCAGGCGTAGACGCTGATTTTTGCTGCTTTGACCGCCATATTCAGTCCTTGGTGACCCGGTTGATTTCTTCAAGGCTGGTGATGCCTTGCATGGCCTTGAGCAGGCCCGACGTCCGCAGGTCGTTGAAGCCGTCTTTACGCATCTGGATGTCGATTTCCAGTGAGTTGCCTTCGGCCATGATCAGCCGTTGCAGGTCCGGGGTATTCTTCACCACTTCATAAATCCCTACTCGCCCTTTGTAACCGTTGTTGCAGTGATCGCAACCGACTGGCTCATAGATCGTGAATGAGCCGATCCGTTCCTCGGGGAAGCCTTCCTTGAGCAGCGCCTCCCGGGGAATCTCGATGGGTTTCTTGCAATGGCTGCATAGCTTGCGTGCCAGGCGCTGGGCAATGATCAGGCTGATCGAGGTGGCAATGTTGAAACCCGCAATGCCCATGTTGTGCAGGCGAGTCAGGGTTTCGGCGGCGCTGTTGGTGTGCAGGGTCGACAGCACCAGGTGACCGGTCTGGGCCGCTTTAATGGCGATTTCGGCGGTTTCGAGGTCGCGGATCTCACCGACCATGATCACGTCCGGGTCCTGTCGCAGAAATGAGCGCAGCGCCTGGGCGAAGTCCATTCCCTGCTTGGGATTGACGTTGACCTGGTTGATGCCTTCCATGTTGATCTCCACCGGGTCTTCGGCGGTGGAGATGTTGATGTCCACGGTGTTGAGAATGTTCAGCCCGGTGTAGAGCGACACGGTCTTGCCCGAGCCGGTCGGCCCGGTCACCAGAATCATCCCCTGTGGCTGCTTGAGGGCGGCCATGTACAGGTCTTTCTGGTCCGGCTCATAGCCGAGGGCGTCGATGCCCATTTGAGCGCTGGACGGGTCGAGGATCCGGATTACCACTTTCTCGCCCCATAGGGTCGGCAGGGTGTTGACCCGGAAGTCGATGGACTTGCTCTTGGACAGGCGCATCTTGATCCGCCCGTCCTGGGGCCGACGCCGTTCCGAGATGTCGAGACTGGCCATGACTTTCAGTCGCGAGGCGATGCGGTTGGCCAGTTGAATCGGCGGTTTGGCGACTTCACGCAGCATGCCGTCGGTGCGCATCCGCACGCGGTAGGTTTTTTCGTAGGGCTCGAAATGCAGGTCGGAAGAGCCGCTCTTGATCGCGTCGAGCAACATCTTGTGGACGAAGCGCACCACGGGTGCGTCGTCGGCGTCTTGTCCGCCAATGGAATCCTGTTTGTTGTCATCGATCGACTCGATGTCCACACCATCAAGGTCGACATCGGCCATGTCTTCCAGGCCGGTGCTAGGGCTGTCGAAGAATTTTTCGATGGCATCGGTGAGCTTGTCGTCTTCAACCAGAATGGCTTCGGTATTGAGCCCGGTGCTGAACTGGATGTCATTGATGGCCTGGTGATTGGTCGGGTCGGAAACGCCCACGAACAGTTTGTTGCCGCGTCGCCAGAGGGGCAAGGCGTGGTGCTGGCGGATCAGTTTCTCGCTGACCAGACCCTTGGGTTGGGTTTCCTTGTCCAGGCAGTTGAGGTCGAGCAAGGTCATGCCGAAGTGTTCCGACGCGATCTCGGCGACCAGGCGGCTTTTCACCAGCTTGTTCTGCACCAAATAGGTGACTAGCGGGGTTTTATCACGTTGGGCTTGCTGATACGCCTGTTGCGCGCTTTTGTCAGTGAGCAGTTCGGCCAGGACCAATTGCTTGGTCAGACCGCTAAGGGCGATGTCATTCATTGGGATTCCAAGCGCAGACAGTTCATGACTTATAGCCTAGTCAAGCGGAGGAACCAAACCAGCGACGTTCAGGTGACAAAAAGTGTCAGATAGTGCGGATTCTGGGGGTGGGAAAGGGGTTTGTGTCGCTCGCACGCCCCGCCAACACGGGGTGTAGGGCTTGGCATGGGCTGTGCTGCGGCTAATTCAGATCATGAGATTTCGACTCATGCATGGAGCTTGTCTATGAATACTCAGAAAGGTTTTACCCTGATCGAACTGTTGATCGTGGTGGCGATCATCGGGATTCTGGCGACGGTTGCGCTACCGCAATATTCGAAGTATCAAACGCGGGCGAAAGTAACCGCAGGTCTTGCTGAAATATCGGCACTGAAGGTCTCTTACGAAGACATTATCAATCAAGGTAACGCCCCCACCCTCGCTCTGATCGGCGTTGCCGCGACCACAGGTAATTGCACGATTGCGGTGGCGGGCACCGCCGCTACCGGTGTTGGCAGCATTGGCTGCACGATCCTCAATGCAAACGGTCAGGTGGCCGGCAAGACCATTACGCTTGCACGCACGCTTGACGGTGGCTGGACTTGCACCTCGACGGTACCCAAAGAGTACGCGCCTAATGGTTGCCCTGGCGTCTGATCCAATTCCAAGTCTGTCCCATGCCCCGCGATTCACAACGCGGGGCATTTTTTTGTTCGTCATTTGAGGGGTCGATTCAAATAATCAAGAAAATCCCGACATTTCATGGCCTTAGGCCTGCGACAAAACCCGCAACTTGCATGTAGAGAATCTCGCAGTCATGCATTTTGCATGATTTCGGAAACCCCCTGTTTTTATAAGATACTGATTTATAACGGTTTATTGCTTGGCTGAAAGTTGGCACAGCGTTCGCAATATCTCCAGTAACCCTGCTGACAAGACACGCAGCAGACTTTATGAAAAACAGGAGTTACTCGTATGAAGAAGTTCGCTATCGCTGCCGCTACTGCTACCGCGCTGACCCTGACCATGGCCAACGCTGCATTTGCACAGACCACCACCACCCAAGCCCCGATGACTCTGGCGGCGGGTGAAATGACTAAGGCTAAAGAATCCACTTCCGATACCTGGATCACTACCAAAGTCAAAGCAGACCTGGTGACTGAAAAAGGCATTCCTGGTACCGACATTAAAGTCGAAACCAACAAAGGCGTTGTGTCCCTGTCGTCCACCGTTGCGGTGACCGACGCTCAGAAAACCACCGCAGTGGCCATCGCCAAGAAAATCAAAGGCGTCAAAGCGGTCTCCGCTGACGGCCTGAAAGCCGAGTAAGGCAAGACTTCTCGCCTGGACTGGGAGAAGGCGCGGCAGGCGGGCCGAGCAATACGTCAGCCGCTTCTGGAGAGTTCATGCGAAAGGCCATAAGGATGTGGCCATTACAGGCCCCGGCATTCGTGTCGGGGCCTGTTCTATTTGGGTCAAGGCAAAGCACATGTGGGAGCGGGCTTGCTCGCGAACGCGTCGTGTCAGCCAACATAAATGTTGAATGATCAACCGCATTCGCGAGCAAGCCCGCTCCCACATTAAATTGTGCCCACATAAGATAGTGGTGAGTTCAGTTACCACGCTTGCTGGTGATCTGCTTCAAGCGATTACCTTCAAAACGCAGGTACTGATACATCCCGCCGTTGGGCCCGTAGGTCCATTCCTCGACTTGAAACTCTTCCCGCCGGTTAGCGCTGCGCTTGTAGCCCAACAGATCACGGCTGACCGGTTCACCGCATTTCTGCAGTACTTCGCTGGACCTGTCCCCGACACTGACCAATTGACTGCCGCAGCGTAGGGTATCGGCTGCCGAGGCCTGACTGGCAGCCATTGCCAGTGCCAGGTACATCAGCCATTTCGCGCCCATCACTCGGCGTCCAGATGCAACGGCGTCACCACTCGGCCGTCACTTTGCGCTTCGCCGAGGTTAGCGTCGATGAAGTACACGCGGTCATCGGCCAGCTGACCCTTGTCGACCAGATAGTCCTTGATGCTGCTGGCGCGTTCCTGACCCAACTGACGCAACAGCACGTCGCTGGAACTCCAGAACTTGATCACGCCTTCGCGCATTTTTACCGTGCGTTCTTCCTTGCCAAGATCCTTCCACTCGGCGGGCGGCTGCGTCTTCAGGCGCGTGCGGTAAATTCCTTCCAGCAGCGAACCCTTCTCGTTGTCCGGTACTTGCACCAGCGAGGCCTGAGCCGGCACTTTGTCACCGCGGCGCTGGAGCATTTTGTAGTAGTTGTATTGGTATTCCCGTTCCAGACGTTGCTCGGCGATCAGTGGGCCATCGCTGCTTGCGGCAGCCGTGCCTTCGATTTCCAGGCGCAAGGCCGGACGTTCCTTGAGGGCCTGGGACAGTTTGACCAACGAACCCTCGGCATCCTTGCTCAGGTCGCTTGAACCCGGCGCAAACGAGACAGTGCCCAGATCTTCCGAGCCGCCGCCACTGACCAGCCCGCCAATCATTTTGAACGGCGCTGCAGCAGCTTTGACGATCAGATTGCGCAGGGTCTGCCAGACAATCGGCATGATGCTGAACTGTGGGTTGTTCAGGTCGCCGGTCACCGGCAGTTCAATGGAAATCTTGCCGTCGACGTCCTTGAGCAATGCGATCGCCAATTTCAGCGGCAGGCTCACGGCGTCCGGACTGTCGACTTTCTCACCCAGTTGCAGCTGCTCGACCACCACTTTGTTTTCGGCCTTGAGCTGGCCCTTGGTGATCAGGTAATGCAGGTCGAGATTGAGTCGGCCCTTGCGGATGCGGTAGCCGGCGAACTTGCCGGAGTAGGGCGTCAGCGTGGTCAGTTCAACACGTTTGAAGCTGGTGGCGATGTCGAGGCTGGCCATCGGGTCGAACGGGTTGACCGAGCCCTTGATGGTGACCGGTGCATAGCGGTCGACCTTGCCTTTGATATCGACACTGGCTGGTTTCGCCTGACGGCTGTCGATGGTGCCGATCTGGCCGTTGAGTTGTTGCACGGCGGTGGCGAAGTTCGGGGTCAGGCTGAAGTCGGCGAAGTTCGCCGAACCGTCATTGATGGCAATGCCGCCAATGTGGATGCCCAGCGGTTTTTCCTTGCCGGCAGGTTTGGCAGCAGCCGTTTTGGCGCCGGAGTCGGGCGGTTGCGGAATCAGCAGATCATCGATGTTAGTGGTGCGGTCATCGTTGATCATGAAGCGGGCATAAGGCTGGAACAGTTTGACCTTGTCGATCGACAGGCTATCGCCGTGCTGATAATTCAGGCCTTCGAGCACCAACTGCTGCCACTTGAGGAAGTCGCGGGTTTTGAGGGTGTCGAGGGTATGCAGTTGATCGACCTGAGCTTTGCCTGTGACGCTGAATGCCAGCGGCTCGGTGCTTTTCAGATCGACCGCCAGATCACTGCCGAGCATGCCGCTGCGCAGTTCCAGGCGAATGAACGGGGTGATGTAGGACTGGGCGACGCGTAGGTCGATGTCCTTGGTTTGTACTTTTAACTTGGCGCTGACCGGGGCGAGATTGACGATACCGTCTGCCGTGATCTTGCCTTGCTTGCCCACGCCCGTATCGAGCTTGAGGTTAAAAGGCGAGCCATTGAGGCTGTCGAAATTCTGCAGGTCCAGGTTCAGCGGGCCGACGTCCAGCGCCACGGCGGGTTGCGCCTTGCGATCAGCCAGATGCACCTGGTAATCGCGCAGTTGCACGTCTTTGAGCAGCACCTGCCATGGTTTGCTCGGTGGCGCCGGTTCGGGTTTCGGTGAATCGGCAGCTGCCGGGGTGGTGGCCGGTTCGGCTTTGGCTTTGGTGGCTGCTTTGGACGGTTGGCTGGCGAACAGTTTCTGCCAATCGAGTTGCCCGTCGGCTTCGAGGGCGGCCCAGGTTTCCAGTTTCTGGCTGCGGATCTTGCCGACGACCACTTGCTGCTTGGCCAGGTCTACGGTGGTTTCGCTGATGTCCAGCCGCCCAAGCTTCGCCAGCGGCCGACCGTCCGGTGCCTTGATGTTGAAAGGCGCGACGCTGACGGCGACGTTGCTCAGCAGCAATTCGGTTTCTTTGGACAGGTTCAGCTTGTAATCGGTGCTCAGGTTCAGGGTGCCGTTTTCCAGATCCAGCGGCACCGAATCGCGCACGTATGGCCACCAGACTTTCATGTTGCCATCGGTGACTTTCAACTTACCTTCGGAGGCAATCGGGATCAGGCTGAAATTGCCGGTCCAGTCGATCTGTCCACCGGCAGGGCCGACGGCCACCAGGGTCATGTCGGCGTTATCTTCTGGCAGGGTGCTGAGGTTCTTCAGCTCGAAGTCGAGTTTGTCGTAGAGGAATTCGATTGGCTCGCTGGGCCGTGCATCCTGGAAGTGCACATAGCCGTCGGCCAGTTTGATCCGCTCGATGCGCAACGGGAACGGTTTGGCGTTCGGGTCGGCCGGGGTCGGTTCACTGGCGGGGATTTTGAACAGGCCAAGCAGATTGAGCTTACCGTCCTTGCCGAAGAGGATTTCGGTCTTGGGTTTGTCGATTTCGATATCGGACAGGTGCAGCGCCTTGGTCCAGAGGCTGTCGATTTGGAAGTTGGCATACAGTCGCTCGAAGCCGACCTGTTCCTTGCCCGGCTCGCCGATGATCAGTCCCCAAAGGGTGACTTCAAGGCTGAACGGGTTGAGTTCGATCCGCGAAATCGTGGCGGGCGTCGTTGCGTAACTGGCCAATTGTTGATTGGCCACCCGTAACGCGATGCCCGGCAAAATCAGAAACCCCAGCAGGCTGTAGAGGGCTAGAGCGGTCAACAGAGCGCCAATAGCGCGAATCAATCCTTTGGGCATGTGTGGCTTCATCTGTCTGAATCGGAGTGCGTTGGAGTATGGCACGCGTTTCCGGTTCCGAAGTGATCATGCTTTATAGGATTTATCTGATTTTTCGGACGAATCTCAGAGCTGCAGAATCAGGGTTTTCAGCGGCGGCTGCTCATCCATTGACGGAAAATCGCCGCCCGGTTTCATCACTGTCCACTCGCGCACCGGCCGGCCGGCTTTCTCTGCACAGCGCAAAACTTGCTCGCGCCAGTCGTCCATGCTGACTTTTGCCAGGTTGTTGCAGCAGATCAGCACGCCATTGTCGGCGGTGGTCAGTAGTGCCGGCTTCAGCAGGCTCTGATAGTCGCGCAGCAAGTCGACGGTGCCGAAAGCGCTCTTGGCCCAGGCCGGCGGGTCCAGCAGCACCAGGTCGTACTGACGCTGTTCCAGACGCTGATAGCTCGGCAGTTTTTGCCCGCGGCGCTGGCTGATCGGTAGGCCGGCCAATTGGCGGATTGCCGGGAAGTAGTCGGACTGGATGAAGTCCATGGTCGGCAACTGCGGATTGAGCAGGCCGTTCTCACGGCCGACGGCCAGGTTGCCTTCAGCGAAGTCGAGGTTGCAGACTTCGCTCGCGCCACCGGCCGCAGCACTCAGGCCGACGCCACAGGTGTAGGCGAACAGGTTCAGCACACTTTTGTTTTTGCTGTGCTGCTTGACCCAGCCGCGCGTGTTGCGCAAGTCGAGGAACAGCAGCGGATCCTGGCCGGCGTGGCGGCCGCGAACCCGGTAATTCAAGCCCCATTCGTGGCCGATCAAGTCTTGCAGGGCGGCTTCGTCGGCGCGGTAGACGGTGTCTTCACGGTCGATGCGCGAGTTGCCACGGGAGCGATCGTTGTAGACCAGCAGCGTTTCGAGGCCCAGGTGCTGATTGAGGGTGTCGTGCAGTTGCAGCAGCGCGTCTCGCTCCAGCGACTGGTGAAAGCTTTGCACCAGCAATTGCGGGCCGTAGCGGTCGATTGTCAGGCCGCCGGCGCCTTCCTGGCTGCCGTGGAACAAGCGATAGCAATCGGTGCCTTGCTGATGCAGTTCGGCCAGCAGGTCCTGACGACGATCGAGGGCGGCGCGCAGCGCCTGATTCAAGGAAGACATGCTGGGCGCCTTGCAGGAGGGAATTTGGCGCGGGAGTTTAACAGCTTGGCGCGGGACCGCGGTGCTGCCTTCGCGAGCAAGCTCGCTCCCACAGGGGATTTGTGTCGTTCATCAGTCCAATGTGCGGGCTTGCTCCGGGCGGCGATCCGACGAAGCTTTTCAGCTCTTTCTAGCTGAGCAACCCCATCCGTCGTTTGGCCCGGTGCACCGAGCCGTTACGCACCGCCCAACGCAGCATCGGCGTGCTGCGGTTGACGCCGGCGCGGATCAGCTTGCGTTGCAGCGGGCTCTGTTGGACACCCAGCATGTCACTGGCCCAGTCCGGCAGCAGGTCGATCCCGGCCTGCATCATCAAACTGCCGAAAGGTCTGGCCAAACGGCTGGGGGATGGGGCGTTCAACAACAGCCGTAACACCTCTCGACTGCGCTCGTCGCACAGCAGTTGTGGACGAATGCGCTCAAGGTAATCAGCAATTTCCTGCCGTGAACGTGGCACGTCACGGGCGCCGAGCCGTTCGGCAACCAGCGCGATTTCCGCGTAGTAACGATCCTGATCAGCCAGGGACAGGTCCGGATTGCGGTAACGCAAATGGGCTGCGAGGAAGTTGCTGACTTCGGCCACGTGCACCCAGGTCAACAGATCGGGATCACTGGCGGCGTAGGGCCGGCCATCCGGTGCCGTGCCGGTCACTTGCAGGTGGATGGTGCGGACTTTCTCGATCAGCCAGTCGGCGTCCTTTCGCGAACCGAAGGTGGTGCCGGAAATGAACTGCCCGGTGCGACGCAGTCGGCCGAGCATGTCCTCGCGGAAATTCGAATGGTCCCAGACCCCGGCCAGGGCCAGTGGATGTAGAGCTTGCAGCATCAAGGCGCTGATGCCGCCGATCAGCATGCTGCTGAAGTCGCCATGCACTTGCCAGCTCACCGAATCGGGCCCGAACAGGCCGGGATCGCCCTTGGGGTTTTCCAGGTCGAGCTTGCCCAGAGACAGACCGGTCAGGCTCATGATCTGGGTTTCGATGCGGGTTCGAATGAATTCCATGGCGACTCAGTGGCGGAAAAGGAGGCGCGGCCATTAACGGCCGCGCAGGCTTTTGAAACAAGCGATTATTGGTTCAGGCGTTTATCGACCAACTCCTGGACCACGCTCGGGTCAGCCAGGGTCGAGGTGTCGCCCAGGCTGTCCAGTTCGTTGCAGGCGATCTTGCGCAGAATGCGCCGCATGATCTTGCCCGAACGGGTTTTCGGCAAGGCCGGCGCCCACTGGATCAGGTCCGGTTTGGCGAAGCTGCCGATTTCCTCGCTGACGTGAGCCAGCAGTTCTTTCTTCAGTTCGTCACTGGGCTCGGTGCCGTTCATGGGGGTGACGAAGGCGTAGATGCCCTGACCCTTGATGTCGTGGGGGTAACCGACCACCGCCGCTTCGGCGATGCTGTCGTGCAGCACGAGCGCGCTTTCCACTTCCGCGGTGCCGATGCGGTGTCCGGAGACGTTGATCACATCGTCGATGCGCCCAGTGATCCAGTAATCGCCATCCTCATCGCGCCGGGCGCCGTCGCCGGTGAAGTAGTAACCGGGGTAGGGCTTGAAGTAGGTATCGACCATTCGTTGCGGGTCGCCGTAGACGCTGCGGATCTGCGCCGGCCAACTGGACTTGATCGCCAGCACGCCGCTGCCGGCGCCTTTGATTTCCTTGCCCGCTTCATCGAGCAACACCGGTTGCACGCCGAACATCGGTTGCGTGGCGCAGCCGGGTTTGATCCGTTGAGCGCTGACCAGAGGGCTGAGCATGATGCCGCCAGTTTCGGTCTGCCACCAGGTATCGACGATCGGACAACGCTGTTCGCCGACAGCATTGAAGTACCACTCCCACGCTTCCGGGTTGATGGGCTCACCGACACTGCCGAGTAATCTGAGGCTCGCGCGGGAAGTTTCCTTCAACGGTTCGGGGCCTTCACGCATCAGGGAGCGCAGGGCGGTCGGGGCGGTATAGAAAATGTTCACATGGTGCTTGTCGATCACCTGCCAGAAGCGTGAGCTGCTCGGGTAGCTCGGCACGCCTTCGAAGATCAGCGTGGTCGCGCCGTTGGCCAACGGACCGTAGACGATGTAGCTGTGGCCGGTGACCCAGCCGACATCGGCGGTGCACCAGAAGACTTCGTCGTCACGGTAGTCGAGCACGTACTTGAAGGTCATCGCCGCTTGCAGCAGGTAGCCGCCGGTGGTGTGCAGCACGCCTTTGGGTTTGCCGGTGCTGCCGGAGGTGTAGAGGATAAACAGCGGGTCTTCGGCGTCCATTGGTTCAGGCGGGCAATCGTCGCTGACGTCGCGCAGTGCCTGGTGATACCAGATGTCCCGGCCCTCGACCCAGTCCACTTCGCCCTGAGTGCGCTCGACCACGATGACGGTGCTGACGTTCGGACAACTTTGCAGCGCCTTGTCGACCTTCTGCTTGAGCGGCACGACTTTACCGCCGCGCACGCCTTCATCGGCGGTGATCACGGTGCGGCAGTCGGCATCGAGAATCCGGTCACGCACAGAGTCCGGAGAGAAACCACCGAACACCACCGAATGCACCGCACCAATGCGCGTGCAGGCGAGCATGGCGTAGGCGGCTTCGGGGATCATCGGCATGTAGATGCACACGCGGTCGCCTTTCTTCACGCCACGGCTTTTGAGCACATTGGCCAGGCGACAGACGTTGTGATGAAGTTTTTTGTAGGTGATCTGCGCGGATTCGGCAGGGTCGTCGCCTTCCCAGATGATCGCAATTTGATCGCCGCGCTTTTCAAGGTGACGGTCGATGCAGTTGTAACTGACATTCAACTTTCCGCCGGCGAACCAGCTCGCCTCACCGGTTTTCAGGTTATAGCGCTGGACGGTATCCCACGGCTTACTCCAGTCGAGAAAGCGTGTGGCCTGTTCGGCCCAGAAGGTGCTGGGGTGGTCGATGGATTGGCGGTACAGGCGCGTGTAGTCGTCTTGACTTAATTGTGCAGCCCGGCGGACGGCATCGGCTTGGGGGAACGTGCTGATATCGAACATGACGGTTCCTTATTCTTGTTTTGCGACAAGTAATAAAGATGCGCCGAGTAGCGAAAGGGTTCAAGCCAGACACAAAACCAATGTGGGAGCGGGCTTGCTCGCGAAGGCGGTGGGTCAGTCGACATAAATGCTGAATGACAAACCGTCTTCGCGAGCAAGCCCGCTCCCACAGGGTTAGCCGCGGTGACGACCGCGGAAGTAGTTGATCAGGCCTTGGGTTGAAGCATCGTCAGCCGGGGTTTCTTCGCTGCCGACCAGGCGGTTGTAGACGCCTTTGCCCAGCTCTTTACCCAGCTCCACGCCCCACTGGTCGAAGGCGTTGATGCCCCAGATCACGCTTTGCACGAAGACTTTGTGTTCGTACATCGCCACCAATGCGCCGAGACGACGCGGGCTGATGCGCTCAACCACCAAGGTGTTGCTCGGACGGTTGCCCGGGATCACCTTTTGCGGTGCGATTTTGTGCACCTCTTCTTCGCTCATGCCTTTGTCGCGCAACTCGGCTTCGGCCTCGGCAAGGGTCTTGCCCAGCATCAGCGCCTGGCTTTGCGACAGGCAGTTGGCGTACAGCCACTGGTGGTGGTCAGACACCGGGTTGAAGCTGACGATCGGCACGATGAAGTCGGCCGGGATCAGTTGAGTGCCCTGGTGCAGCAACTGGTGGTAAGCGTGCTGACCATTGCAGCCCACTCCACCCCAGATCACCGGGCCGGTGTCGGTGGACACCGGAGTGCCGTCCTGGCGCACGCTCTTGCCGTTGGATTCCATGTCCAGCTGTTGCAAGTGCTTGGTGATGTTGCGCAGGTAGTGGTCGTACGGCAGGATCGCGTGGCTCTGTGCACCCCAGAAGTTGCCGTACCAGACACCGAGCAAGGCCAGCAACACCGGCATGTTCTGGTCAAAGGGCGCGCTCTGGAAATGCTGGTCCATGGTGTAGGCACCGGACAGCAGTTCCTTGAAGTTCGACATGCCGATGGCCAACGCGATTGGCAAACCGATGGCCGACCACAGCGAGTAACGGCCGCCAACCCAGTCCCACATCGGGAAGATGTTTTCTTCGCGGATCCCGAATGCCACCGCCGCTGCATTGTTGCTGGAGACGGCGATGAAGTGACGGTACAGCTCGGCTTCCGAACCACCCTGAGCCAGGTACCAGGCGCGTGCGGCCTGGGCATTCTTCAAGGTTTCGAGGGTGTTGAAGGATTTTGACGAAACGATGAACAGCGTGGTTTCGGCGCGCAGTTTCATGGTCAGTTCGTGGAACTCACTGCCGTCGATGTTCGCCAGGTAATGGCAACGCACGCCCTTCTGGGCGTAGGACAGCAGCGCTTCGGAGACCAGCTCCGGGCCGAGGAACGAGCCACCGATGCCGATGTTCACCACGTCAGTGATCGGCTTCTCGGAGTAGCCGCGCCACAAACCGTCGTGGATACGGCCCACGAGGTCGGTGATCTGGTTCAGGACCTTGTGCACTTCCGGCATCACGTTGACGCCGTTGACCTTCAGCTTGTCGCCGACCGGACGGCGTAGCGCGGTGTGCAAGGCCGGACGGCCTTCGGAGGAGTTGACGATTTCGCCTTCGAACAGCGCTTTGATCGCGCCCTGGAGGTCGACTTCGTTGGCCAGGCCCACCAGCAGATCGCGGGTCTGGGCGTTGATCAGGTTCTTCGAGTAGTCGAGAAACAGGCCGCAGCTGCTGAGGGTGAATTGGGTAAAGCGCTGCGGATCGGCATTAAAGGCTTCGCGCATGCTGAAATCCTGCATGGCTTGGCGGTGGTCATTCAACGCTTGCCAGGCGGGCAGAGCGGTAACGTCTTGAGGGGTGCGGTAATACGCCATCGCTGCGGGTTTCCTTTTTACTTGAACGGCCTTTTGAACACTAAAAATACCGGAGCGCTGTGGATGGGCGTCCGGTCAACTGCGTCGACACGATTTCATGACACAGGGCGAATACAGTAAACCTCGCGCTGCGATCTGTCTTGACTTTGTCTGACCCGTTCCCGGTACTTTTTTATACATCGAGCAGGGAACGGTCCGACAAACGGAAGGGGGAGGGGCTAAGACTGGATCAGGCGACCTGAACCGGAATGGCATTGCTGGTATGGCTCAGTTCATTACCCGGCGCCATGTAGAGCATGCGTGGCTTGAAATTGAGCAGCTCGGCTTCGCTGTAGTGGGCGTATGCGCAAATGATCACTCGGTCACCGACCTTGGCCTTGTGTGCGGCTGCACCGTTGACCGAGATCATGCGCGAACCTTCTTCGCCACGAATCGCGTAGGTGGTGAAGCGTTCACCATTGTCGATGTTGTAGATCTGGATCTGTTCGTACTCACGGATACCGGACAGGTCCAGCCATTCGCCGTCGATGGCGCAAGAACCTTCGTAATCGAGTACAGCGTGGGTGACTTCGGCGCGATGCAGCTTGGCCTTGAGCATGATGGCGTGCATGAGTGTTTCCCCAGGTCGGAATCGAACGGCGGGCAGTTTGCCCGAAGGCTTGAGGGGCATCAATACAGACTGGAAGCCACCACAAAACCCAATGTGTGAGCGGGCTTGCTCGCGAATGCGGTGGGTCAGTCAACATTTTTGCTGAATGACCCACCGCATTCGCGAGCAAGCCCGCTCCCACAGGGGGATTGTGGTGTTCAGGCAGTAGCGTCGAGATTCAGATGCAGGTTATCGATCAACCGCGTAGTGCCCAGGAACGCCGCCACCAGAATCACCAGATCCCGATCTTGCGCAGTTGCCGGACGCAAGGTCTGGGCATGACGAATCTCCAGATAGTCAGGACGCAAACCCGCCGCTTCAAGCTGCTTGATCTGCGCGCTGATTACGGCCGGGAAATCCCGTTCGCCCTGTTTGATCGCGTCGGCAATCTGGGTCAAACCGCGATACACAACCGGCGCAACGGCCCGCTGTTCTTCGCTGAGGAAACCATTGCGCGACGAGAGCGCCAAGCCATCGGCTGCACGTACCGTCGGTTCGCCGATAATCTGGATCGGCATGTTCAGGTCATGCACCAGGGCGCGGATCACCGCCAGTTGCTGGAAGTCTTTCTGGCCGAAGATCGCCAGATCTGGCTGGACCATGTTGAACAGCTTGGTGACCACCGTCGCCACACCTTCGAAATGCCCGGGACGGCTGGCGCCGCAGAGGCCTTCGGAGAGTTGGGGGACGCTGACGCGGGTCTGGCCGACTATGCCGTCGGGGTACATTTCTTCAACGGTTGGCGCGAACAGCAAGTGGCAACCGGCCTGGAGCAGTTTCTCCTGATCGGCTGCGAGGGTGCGCGGGTACTTGTCGAGGTCTTCGCCGGCGCCGAACTGCAGCGGGTTGACGAAAATGCTCGCGACCACGAAATCCACCCGTTGGGTGGCTTTGGTCACCAGTGCCACATGACCGCTGTGCAGGTTGCCCATGGTCGGCACGAAGCCGATGCGCTTGCCTTCACTGCGGGCACGGGCCACGGCGGCCCGTAATTCGCGTACGGTTTTTACGGTGTTCATGCAGAGAATCCGTGTTCGATGCCAGGGAAAGTCGCCGCTTTGACTTCAGTGACGTACGCACCAAGCGCCGCTTGAATGTTTTGTTGCCCGGCCATGAAGTTCTTCACGAACTTCGGCACGCGGCCAGTGATCGACAGGCCGAGCATGTCGTGCAGAACCAGTACCTGGCCGTCAGTGCCACTGCCGGCGCCTATGCCGATCACCGGGATTTTCACCGCTTGGGTGATTTCTTCAGCCAGTTCGCTCGGTACGCATTCGAGCAGCAACATCGCCGCGCCAGCTTGTTCCAGGGCGATCGCATCGGCACGCATCTGCCGCGCCTGGTTTTCATTGCGACCCTGGACTTTGTAACCGCCGAGGATATTCACCGATTGCGGTGTCAGCCCCATGTGCGCGCACACCGGGATACCGCGTTCGGCCAGCAGACGGATCGAGTCCGCCAGCCACAACGCACCTTCAACCTTGACCATGTGCGCACCCGCCTGCATCAACAGGGCACTGTTGGTCATGGCTTGTTCGGTGGTGGCGTAGGCCATGAAGGGCAGGTCGGCGAGGATCAACGCATCGGTGTTGCCACGTTTGACGCACGCCACGTGGTAAGCCATTTCAGCGGTGGTGACCGGCAGGGTGCTGTCGTGACCTTGCAAAACCATGCCAAGGGAGTCGCCCACCAGCAGCACTTCGACACCCGCCTCATTGCAGGCGTGGGCGAAGGTCGCGTCATAGCAGGTCAGCATGGTGATCTTTTCACCTTTTTGCTTGAGACCTTGCAGAGTGGTCAGGGTGATGGCTGGCATGAAAAGTTCCTCATTCAGGCGCTGTGGAAACTACTGCGAGTAACGCGCGTGATTCTTCGTTAAATACAGGCGCACGGTCTGTTGTCGTACTTTTAAGGCCTGGATTGCGCCCTTCAACGCCGTGTTGGCGGCAGCGGGACGCCTATAGTCGTGAGGAGAACTCGGGAAGTCAATTGCGTGTGTTACCGCATTGTTACGCGTGGGGTGTTACCGGGGTAACTGATGCGATTCAGCAACAGATTTTGTGTTCAACACAAAAACCAATGTGGGAGCGGGCTTGCTCGCGAATGCGGTGTGTCAGTAAACACTTAAGTTGAATGACACACCGCATTCGCGAGCAAGTCGAATCGTCGCACCGCCGCTCCCACAAGGGATTTGCGTCAATTCGGGGGCAGGCGTTCCAGGCCGACGAACGGGCAAGCGGCGAGCAGTTCGCTGAGGCTGCGACCATCGGCCAGACGCAAATCGGCAGACGCCAGTTCGGCCAGAGGATACAGAACGAACGCCCGTTCCTGCATATGGTAGTGAGGCACCTTGAGGCGAGGTTCATCGATCAGCCGATCGCCGAACAGTACGATGTCGAGATCCAGCGTACGCGGCCCCCAACGTTCAAGGCGCTCGCGGCCCTGCCCGTTCTCGATGGCTTGCAGCGCATCCAGCAGCTCCAGCGGCGGGAGCGTGCTGTCGAGGGCGGCAACCGCGTTGGTGTAACGCGGTTGGCCGGGCAGCAGCGAGTCGCTCTGATAAAACCCGGAAACCCCGATCAGTTCGGTCTGCGGCAACTGTGCCAGCGCCTCGACGGCGCTGCGCAATTGTTCGGCGGGGTCAGCCAGATTGCTACCCATGCCGATGTAGATGCGTTCCATGGATTACTCGCCCGTGGCGCTCGGTGCGCCGGCGGTACGTTTGCGCTTGGCGCCACCGCTGCGGCGACGTTTGCGTGGAGCGCCGGTGCCGTCATCCTTGCCGCTGAGGTCGCGGATCATGTCGCGACGTTCGCTGTCGTTGGCGTCCTGATAATCCGTCCACCATTCGCCCAGACCATCAGTCTGCTCGCCAGCGCTTTCGCGCAGCAGCAGGAAGTCGTAACCGGCACGGAACCGTGGGTTGTCCAGCAACAGGTCGGCGCGCTTGCCGCTGCGGCGTGGCAGACGCTCCTGCATGTCCCAGATCTCGCGGATAGGCATGGTGAAGCGTTTCGGAATCGCGATGCGCTGGCACTGTTCGGCGATCAGTTCATGAGCCGCTTCCTGCATCGCCGGAATTGGTGGCATGCCGCGCTCTTGCAGGCGCAGTACACGAGCCGGCAGGGCAGGCCAAAGCAGCGCCGCAAACAGGAACGCCGGGGTTACCGGTTTGTTCTGTTTGATCCGCAGATCAGTGTTGATCAACGCTTCACTGATCAGCGTGTGGGTATAGGTCGGGTTGTATTCCAGCGCCTCGGCACTGGCCGGGAACAGCGGATCGAACAGCTGCAGGTCGACCAGCATCTCGAAGGTGTCCGCGGCATGGCCGGAGAGGAACAGCTTGAGCACTTCTTCGAACAGGCGGGCCGATGGAATCTCGCGCAGCATCGGCGCCAGTTCACGGATTGGCGCGGCGCTGTGTTTTTCGATGCCGAAATTCAGCTTGGCGGCGAAACGCACGGCTCGCAGCATCCGTACCGGATCTTCCTGGTAGCGTTGCTTCGGGTCGCCGATCAGGCGGATCAGGTGATTGCGGATGTCGTGTACGCCGTTGGCGTAATCGAGGATGCGCTCGCTGACCGGATCGTAATACAAGGCGTTGATGGTGAAGTCGCGGCGTTGCGCATCTTCTTCCAGCGTGCCGTAGACGTTATCGCGCAGGATGCGCCCGCTTTCGTTACGGGAAGACTGGTTGCTGTCTTCCTCTTCATCGTTTTGCGGGTGATTGGCGCGGAAGGTCGCGACTTCAATGATTTCGCGGCCAAAGTGGATGTGTACCAACTTGAAGCGACGACCGATGATCCGCGCGTTGCGGAATTCGGCCCGCACCTGCTCAGGCGTGGCACTGGTGGCGACGTCAAAATCTTTCGGCGTGATGCCGAGCAGCATGTCACGCACACAGCCGCCGACCAGATAAGCCTGGTAACCGGCGTTCTGCAGGCGTTCGACGATGTTCACCGCGTAGCGACTGAATTGGGCCTTTTGCAGCGAATGTTGGCCGCTGTTGAGCACTTCAGGCGTACTGCGAATGTGTTGCGTATGACGCTTGGGAGAACGGAATGACTGGAACAGCTTCTTCAGCATGGGATGCACTGTTTGAAGGAATGTTCGGCCAAAACGAAGAATGACCGCATGATGGGCGGGGATTCTAGCATTTAGTCGGGGGATGGTGTAGGAAGCTGCGCAAGCGCTTGAAGGGGGGGCTTGTTGGTGCGGATTGGCTCTGTGGTAGCAGCTGCCGAGCCTGCGAGGCTGCGTTCGACTACGCAGTAGTCGTAAAACCAGAGATTGCGGTGTGTCAGAAGAAACCCGGTGCTTGTATTGGCGACTGCTTCGTCCGAATGCGGCCCAAACCGAACGCAGCCTCGCGTTGCTCGACAGCTGCTACAAAGTCGAACGCACTGCCGCTACAAGGGCCAAACGCCAGAAACTACAAGGGGAGCCGAAGCTCCCCAAGAAAGTAGTTGCGTGCTCTATTTTTATTTTTGATTCGGGCTTCTTGTTTTTGTTGAGTGCCCTCGCCATGAAGTTTTTCCTTCATGACCCTCCCAATCGGGAGCCAAGAGCAAACGGATTGCTTTGGTCGCTGTGTTGCAGTGATCTTGCGATCCAACCAGTTCAGGCTCTGTCTTGTGACAGTTTTTTGTTGTTCTCGGCCTGGTCGTGGGGCAAGCCCCAAATACAACGCCTCTCCAAAAGAATCAGTTAGCTGCGCCTCTCGCCGTCTTGTTTTTATTGTGCGTGAGTCGATACGTCTTATTTTTATTGTCTTGTGCATTGCTTGTTATTGTTCTTGTACCAAACATATAGCAGGGTGCGTGCCAACTTTTGCGAAGCCCAGCAAAACAAGGGGTTAAGCTGGCTGGTGAGGTTTTCAGAGGCCAAAAAAAGCCGGGGCTTCGTTACCGTAAGCCCCGGCTTCTGTTACGTGAAAAATCTGAGGTAACAGTTTCTTCACGAAGTCACGTGTTACCCACGCATCAGACAGGTGACATTCAGCTTTCGCTGGCGACCCCGGTCTTGCGCCGCGGGATGCCCAGGCGCTGACGGCGTTCCCACAGGCATTTGCGACTGACACCGAGTTTGCGCGCCAACTCGGTTTCGGTCATGTGGTCCTGATGCTCGAGAACGAAGTGCTGGAAGTAGTCTTCCAGTGACAGGTCTTCGGTCGGCTCATGGCTATTGTTACCGGCGGCGCTGCCCTGTTGTGGGGGCAGGCCAATGAAATCGTCATCGTCCAGATCGCTCAGTTCGATGTCGATACCCAGCAGCTCGGCGGAAATTTCCGGGCTCTCGCACAGGATGACCGCACGTTCTACTGCGTTTTCCAGCTCTCGAACATTACCCGGCCAGGAGTAATGACGAATGGCTTGCTCGGCATCCGGGGCGAATTTCAGATCGGTGCGGTTGACCCGCGCGCTCTGCCGCGCCAGGAACGCGGTGGCAATTTCGTTAACGTCCGCGCCGCGCTCGCGCAGGGCCGGCAGTTTCAGGGCGATCACGTGAAGGCGGTAATACAAGTCTTCACGGAACTGGCCGATTTTCGCCAGGCTCTTCAGGTCCCGGTGAGTCGCGGCGATCAGGCGCACATCGACTTTCTGGGACTGCACCGAACCCACGCGACGAATTTCACCTTCCTGCAGCACGCGCAGCAGGCGGGCCTGGGCTTCCAGTGGCAGTTCGCCGATTTCGTCGAGGAACAAGGTGCCGCCGTCGGCGGCTTCTACCAGGCCGGCACGCCCGGCGCTGGCGCCAGTGAACGCGCCTTTTTCATGGCCAAACAGTTCGGACTCGATCAGGCTTTCCGGAATGGCCGCGCAGTTCACCGAAATCATCGGCGCCTTGGCGCGTTTGGACAAATTATGCAGGGCGCGCGCCACCAGTTCTTTACCGGTGCCGGATTCGCCCTGGATCAGGACATTGGAGTCGGTTGGCGCGACTTTGCGGATCTTGCTGTACAGATCCTGCATAGGCGGGCAGGAGCCGATGATGCCGATTTCGCCGTTGCTGTTATTGACACCCGGTTTCGCGGCGCCGTTGCCGGCTTTGCCGACGGCAGGTTCACCGCTGGCTTGCACCGATTGCCGGTCACGCAGGATTCGCGCGACGGCCTGAAGCATTTCGTCATGATCGAAAGGCTTGGCGATGTAATCGACCGCGCCCATCTTCATCGAGTCGACCGCCGAACGCAGGCTGGCGTAGCTGGTCATGATCAGCACCGGAGTGCCTTGGCCGAGTTTGATCAACTCGGTGCCAGGCGCGCCAGGCAGACGCAAGTCGCTGACGATCAGGTCGAACGTGGGAATGGTGAAGCGTTCTTGTGCTTCCTGCACTGAACCGGCTTCGCTGACCTGGTACTGGTTACGTTCCAGCAGGCGGCGCAAGGCGGAGCGGATAATTGTTTCGTCTTCGACGATCAAAATGTGCGGCATTGATTCGATACTCTCGACGGTCTCAGTTCACAGCGGACGTCGCTTCGACATGACGCGGCAAGGTCACCCGGATACGGGTGCCGCGTTGGCTTTGAACATCAGCCGGGCTGTCGATGGTGATTTGTCCATAATGCTCTTCAACGATGGAATAGACCAGTGCAAGGCCCAGACCGGTGCCTTCGCCAGGATCCTTGGTGGTGAAGAAAGGTTCGAACAATCTATCCATGATGTTCTTCGGAATACCGCTGCCTTCGTCTTCCACGATCAAGTCGACCGTGTGTTCGCCGGCTTCGCTTTTGACCCGCACCGCACTGCCCGGAGGCGAGGCGTCGCGGGCGTTTGAGAGCAGGTTGATCAGTACTTGTGCAAGCCGCTGGGGGTCGCCTTCGACCCAGTGATCGGGATCGCAGAGGTTGTAGAACTGCACTTCGAAATTGCGTCGGTTCAGGGCCAGCAAACCGATGGCATCCTGGGCCACTTCCGCCAGACAGACGGGCTCGTCACTGTGCTGATGACTGCCGGCGTGGGCGAAGCTCATCAGCGACTGAACGATGCGCGACACGCGTTTGGTCTGCTCCAGGATTTGCCCGCTGATTTCCTTCAGTTCACTGTCTTCTTCGCGCTCTTCGCGCAGGTTCTGCGCCAGACAGGCGATGCCAGTGATCGGGTTGCCGATTTCATGGGCCACGCCCGCCGCGAGTCGACCGATGCTGGCCAGGCGCTCGGAGTGCACCAGTTTGTCTTCGAGCATCTGGGTTTCGGTCAAGTCTTCCACCAGCAGCACCAGGCCGCTGTTGCCGGGCGCAAGCGGTTCATCGATCGCGGCTTTGTGCAGGTTCAGCCAGCGGGTTTGGCCGTCGAGCGCCAGGTGCTGTTTGTGCAAATGCTCGTCCGGCAGATTGATGAAGCCTTGCAGCAGCTCTTTCCAAGGATCGGCAATAGTACTCAGCCGCGAACCGACCACACGCTGCGCGGCAATCCCGGTCAGCTCCTCCATGGCTTTGTTCCACATGAGGATTTCCTGATCCTTGGCCAGCGAGCAGACGCCCATCGGCAATTCCTGCAAGGTCTGGCGGTGATAGCGGCGCAGGGCATCTAGTTCGGCGGCAAGCCCGGTCAGGCGCGAGTGGTAATCCTCGAGACGACTTTCGATGAAGTGGATGTCTTCGGTGACGTAGTTTTCGCCGCCGGCCTTATAAGGCAGGAATGTTTCGACCATGTCCTGAGCCACACTCGGCCCCATCAGGCCGGAGAGGTTGGCTTCGATACGGTCGCGCAAACGGCGCAAGGCATAAGGCCGGCGCTCGTCGAATGGCAGATAGAGGTCGCGCAGGGCCTGTTCGACTTCTTTCTGCGCGGCCTTGGCGCCCAAGGGTTTTGCAAGCTGCGTGGCGAATTCCTGGGGTGAGGCGGCGTGCAGTTCGCGGCGTTGCGGCCGGCGTACGTTGTCCACGGCGCAGGCTTCTGCCGCGCTGGCCTCTTCGCTGCTGGCATTGGTGAACAGCGAGATCAGGGTGAACATCAGCACGTTGGCCGCCAGCGAGGCGATCGCCGCCATGTGCCAACTGGTGTCGTCCAGCACGTAGATCATGTTCAGCAGCGGTATGTAGAAGCCTTGCAGATTGCCGACCAGCGGCAGCAGCATGGTCACCAGCCACACCAGAATCCCCGCGAGCAAACCGGCGATGAAGCCACGGCGGTTGGCGGTCGGCCAGTACAGTACCGACAGCACGCCCGGCAGGAACTGCAGGGTGGCGACGAAGGCGACAATGCCCAGATTCGCCAGATCCTGCTCTGCGCCCAGCAGCAGGTAGAAACCGTAACCGGCCATGATGATCGCGACGATCAGCGCCCGGCGGGTCCACTTCAACCAACGGTAGATATTGCCTTCGGCGGGTGGCTGATAAAGCGGTAGCACCAAGTGGTTCAGCGCCATCCCGGACAGCGCCAGGGTGGTGACAATGATCAACCCGCTGGCCGCCGACAATCCACCGACATAGGCCAATAGCGCCAGGGCCTTGTTATTGGCGGCGATGCCGATGCCCAGCGTGAAATATTCCGGGTTGGTGGTGGCGCCGAGTTTCAGTCCGGCCCAGAGAATCAGGGGTACCGCCAGGCTCATCAACAGCAAGAACAGCGGCAAGCCCCAGCTCGCACTGACCAGCGAGCGCGGGTTGAGGTTTTCGGTAAACGTCATGTGGTACATGTGCGGCATCACAATCGCCGAGGCGAAGAACACCAGCAGCAACGTGCGCCATGGGCCTTCCTGCAATGGCGTGTGCAAAGCGGCGAGGGCGGTCTGGTTTTGCAGTAGCCACAGTTCCAGTTGTTGCGGGCCATCGAACACGCCATACAGCGCATAGAGGCCAACGCCACCGATGGCGATCAGTTTGATCACCGACTCGAAAGCAATCGCGAACACCAGGCCTTCGTGTTTCTCGCGGGTGGCAATGTGGCGGGAGCCGAAGAAGATGGTGAACAGCGTAATCAGTGCGCAGAAGCTCAGGGCTACGCGATGTTGCACCGGCTCGCGGGTGAGAATGCCGATGGAATCGGCCACCGCCTGAATCTGCAACGCCAGCAGCGGCAGCACGCCGATCAGCATGAAGATCGTGGTCAGTGCGCCGGCCCAGGTGCTGCGGAAGCGGAAGGCGAACAGATCGGCGAGCGACGACAGCTGATAAGTGCGGGTGATCTTCAGAATCGGATACAACAGCACCGGCGCCAGCAGAAACGCGCCGGAGACGCCCAGATAGCTGGATAAAAATCCGTAGCCGTATTGATAGGCCAGGCCCACCGTGCCGTAAAACGCCCACGCACTGGCGTAAACGCCCAGCGACAGGGTGTACGTCAGCGGGTGGCGAATGATCGCCCGGGGGATCATGCCCCGTTCGCTGACCCAGGCTACGCCGAACAGCACCGCCAGGTATGCGGCGCTGATCAGGATCATCTGGGTCAGGCTAAAGCTCATCGGCATCTTTTTGGCTCTGCAGGATGAAGGTCACGACGATCAGAATCAGCCAGAGCAGATAAGGGCGATACCAGGCGCCAGTGGCGTCGATCCACCAATCCATGATGGCCGGGGAGAACAGATAAATCCCCACTACCAGGAGCAGGACCAAGCGATAGATGTACATCCCGGCCTCTCTTTTTTATGCGCGTGCCCGAAAACGTGCGGCGATGGTAACGGATGGGCGCGCCACTGCAAGTGTGATCACTGTAGTTGTGCTTCGGGCAGGTTGAGTGCGCGCGGGATCAGCACTGCATCCCAGTGGGCGATGCCCCAGTTCAACACTTCCCGTGGGGTGGCGTAAGCCAGTTCGGCACCGGGATTGTGCCCCAGTGCGCGCAATGCACGCAGCAACAAGGGGGTTGCCTGATCTTCGGTCAACGGCGGCGAGCGATAGGACTTGCCGAGCTTGTTGCCATCGGGCTGGGTAATCAGCGGGATATGCAGATAACGCGGTTGCGGCAGGCCAAGCAGTTCTTGCAGGTAGAGCTGGCGCGGCGTGGAGTCGAGCAGGTCGGCGCCACGGACGATATCGGTGATGCCTTGCCAGGCGTCGTCCAGCACTACCGCCAATTGATAGGCGTAGAGCCCGTCGCGGCGACGAATCACGAAATCGCCGACTTCCCGGCCCAGGTGTTGGCGGTATTCGCCTTGCACCCGGTCGATGAAGTGGTATTCCAGCTCGGGGACACGCAGGCGAATCGCGGCGTCTTTAGTGCCATGGCCGGCGTTGCGGCACAGCCCCGGATAAATCCCGTGATAGGGCGCAAGTGTTTTGCGTGAACAGGTGCAAGCGTAGGCCAGGCCATGATTGAACAGGCGATTGAGGACTTCGGCGTAGGCATCGTGCCGGTCACTCTGTCGGACCATTTCACCATCCCACTCGAAACCGTAGCTTTCCAGGGCTTTAAGGATCGCTGCTTGAGCGCCGGGCTCTTCCCGTGGCGGATCGAGATCTTCCATGCGCATCAGCCAGTGGCCACCCACCGAGCGCGCGTCGAGGTACGAGGCCAGCGCTGCGACCAGCGAACCGAAATGCAGATGTCCACTGGGCGTGGGGGCGAAGCGCCCGATGTAGGTGGGGGCGGTCATAAAGGCGACGTTACTTTCCAGGCTTGCACCAATCACCCTGTGGGAGCGGGCTTGCTCGCGAATGCGTTGGGTCAAACACCATCAATTTTGAATGTCAGATCGCATTCGCGAGCAAGCCCGCTCCCACAGGTTTCGTGTCGAGGCGAATGTCAGAAACAAAAACGGAGCGTTCGCACGCTCCGTTTTTCGTTCAAGTCGAGATTACTTGCCGACTTGCTTTTCCTTGATTTCCGCCAGGGTCTTGCAGTCAACGCACATGTCGGCGGTAGGGCGGGCTTCCAGTCGCTTGACGCCGATTTCGACGCCGCAGGACTCGCACCAGCCATATTCTTCGTCTTCGATCAGTTGCAGCGTCTTGTCGATCTTTTTGATCAACTTGCGCTCGCGGTCGCGGGCACGCAGCTCGAGGCTGAATTCTTCTTCCTGGCTGGCACGGTCTGCCGGGTCCGGGAAGTTGGCCGCTTCGTCTTTCATGTGATCAACCGTACGGTCGACTTCCTGCATCAAGTCCTGTTTCCACTTATTCAGGATCTTGGTGAAGTGAGCGCGCATGGGCTTGCCCATGTATTCCTCGCCCTTTACTTCTTTGTAGGGTTCGAAGCCGCTGATCGACTGGTTTTGCTGCTTTGCTTGGGTGGGCATGAAATGGACCGCCTCTACTCTTGTAATCCATTGCGCAGGATTGCTCCATCACCGACACCTGCCGGCCCTGCGGCTGCAAGCGGGCGAACTTACCAGATCAAATCGGGCCGCGCTACTCCCGGATGTCGAGGTAGTGGCCCGCTGTGCTTGCAAATGATTGCAAAGCCTTGTCTGGTGGCGCTGGAGACCTGATCAATTATTGATTTTAGTCAAACCTGGGACACACGCTTGAGTCGTTTGAGACCAGCGTTATAACGGTCTGACCGCTTTAGGTTCTCGCTCGTTCCTGCGCTTGGGTAGAATCAGTTTTTTTCCCCGTTGAAGGAAAGCTAATGGCTCAGTCCTACAGTGCCCGCAGTCGCGCGATCGAACCTTTCCATGTCATGGCGCTGCTGGCGCGGGCCAATGAACTGCAAGCCGCTGGCCACGACGTGATCCACCTGGAAATCGGCGAACCCGACTTCACCACCGCCGAGCCGATCATTCAGGCCGGCCAAGCCGCCCTGACGGCGGGGAAGACCCGTTACACCGCCGCGCGTGGCATTCCCGAGTTGCGTGAGGCCATTTCCGGCTTTTATCAGCAACGTTACGGTTTGAGCATCGACCCGCACCGAATCCTCATCACGCCTGGCGGTTCTGGTGCGCTGCTGCTGGCCAGCGCCTTGTTGGTGGATCCGGGCAAGCACTGGCTGTTGGCGGACCCGGGATACCCCTGCAACCGGCACTTTTTGCGGTTGGTGGAAGGCGCAGCGCAACTGGTGCCGGTCGGTCCAGACGTGCGCTATCAGCTGACGCCGGACCTGATTGCACGCCATTGGGATCACGACAGCGTCGGCGCCCTGGTGGCGTCGCCAGCCAATCCGACCGGGACGATCCTGACCCGCGATGAGCTGGCAGGCCTGTCGGCTGCGATCAAGGAGCGCCACGGTCATCTGGTGGTGGATGAGATCTATCACGGTCTGACCTACGGCACTGATGCGGCCAGCGTGCTGGAAGTCGATGACAGTGCCTTTGTGCTGAATAGTTTTTCCAAGTATTTCGGCATGACGGGATGGCGACTTGGTTGGCTGGTGGCGCCTGAAGCGGCGGTCGGTGAACTGGAAAAACTCGCCCAGAATCTCTACATCAGCGCCCCGAGCATGGCTCAGCACGCCGCTTTGGCCTGCTTCGAACCGGCCACGATCAGCATTCTGGAAGAGCGTCGCGCCGAATTCGGCCGTCGTCGGGATTTCCTGCTGCCAGCCCTGCGAGAGTTGGGCTTTGGTATCGCCGTTGAGCCTGAAGGCGCGTTCTACTTGTATGCCGATATCAGCAAGTTCGGCGGCGATGCCTTCGCGTTCTGCCGACATTTCCTGGAAACCGAACACGTGGCGATTACTCCGGGTCTGGACTTCGGTCGTTATCAGGCCGGCCATCATGTGCGGTTTGCCTACACCCAAAGTCTCCCGCGCCTACAAGAAGCGGTCGAGCGGATTGCGCGCGGCTTGAAGAGCTGGCAAGGCTGATGCGTTTTCATCCTCCCCTCGAAGAAGGCCGTTTGATTCGTCGTTACAAGCGTTTTCTCGCCGATATCGAAACCGTTAGCGGCGAGTTGCTGACCATTCACTGCCCGAACACCGGCTCGATGCTCAATTGCCAGGTCGAAGGCGGGCAGGTCTGGTTCAGCCGTTCCAACGACCCCAAGCGCAAGTTGCCCGGCACCTGGGAAATCGGCGAAACGCCGCAGGGGCGCTTGTTTTGTGTGAATACCGGGCGGGCCAACGGCTTGATCGAAGAAGCACTGCGAGCCGGTGTCATCACCGTATTGAACGGCTTTACCGAGCTGAAGCGCGAAGTGGCCTACGGTCAGGAGAGCAGTCGCATCGACTTCCGTCTCGATTACCCGAGCGGGCCGGCTTATGTGGAAGTCAAAAGCGTCACTTTGGGCTTCGATGGTTCTTTGGTGGCAGCATTTCCCGATGCGGTGACCCAGCGCGGGGCCAAGCATTTGCGCGAATTGGCGCATTTGGCCCGGGACGGAATTCGTGCGGTGCAGTTGTATTGCGTCAATCTCACCGGCATCGACGCTGTGCGTCCTGCAGAAGAAATCGATTCGGCCTACGCCGCAGCCTTGCGTGAGGCGGTGTCGTGCGGGGTTGAGGTGCTGGCCTATGGCGTGCACTTGACCCACGAAGAAATGGTGGTCGATCGGCGTCTGGAGGTGTTGCTGAACGGCTAAAGACTGACCCAGATCCCTTGCTCGTCTTCGCGGCAGGCGACTGTGGTCAGGGACTGCCCGGCACAAGGGCCGGCGACGCATTCGCCGTCTTCGATCAGAAACAGTGCGCCGTGGGTCGCGCACTGGATGAGGCTGTTGCTGGGGTCGAGAAACTGGTCAGGCTTCCATTCCAGTCCGACGCCACGGTGCGGGCAGCGATTGATGTAGACGTAAACCTGGCCGCCACGGCGCACGGCAA
The DNA here is from genome assembly GCF_004136015.1 of Pseudomonas sp. ACM7. NCBI lineage: Bacteria > Pseudomonadati > Pseudomonadota > Gammaproteobacteria > Pseudomonadales > Pseudomonadaceae > Pseudomonas > Pseudomonas sp. ACM7. The sequence continues at coordinate 3,749,645 of NZ_CP024866.1, forward strand.
AGAGCTTCTGGCCGTCGATGTCGAAACCGCGACTGCTGGCATCGGCCAGCTCAACACCTGCACAAAGAAACTTCATGTCTATCCTCAAGTCCTGCGGCTCGTGACTGGATATGTCCGAGCTTGACGTTCAAATGCAAACAATTATCAAATGGCCGCCTTGCCCTTCGGGTACAGATGCCAGGCGCCAAGGATACGTGGCCTGTCATCTCGATGCCCGGGAAAACCCTTAAAGGAAGCTGTTTATGCGCCTGAGTACCCGCGTTGCTGCGCTTTGTGTCGGACTCCTCGTCAGCCACCACGCCGCAGCGGCCGAGTTGCCACAACGTTGGGTCAGTGCCGGTGGTGCTTTATCGGAATGGATCAGCGCGCTGGGCGGTGAATCGAAACTGGTGGGTGTCGACACCACCAGTCAGCACCCGGAATCGCTCAAGGCATTGCCGAGCATCGGGTATCAGCGGCAATTGTCGGCGGAGGGTATTTTGAGCTTACGCCCGCAGATACTGGTCGGCACCGAGGAAATGGGACCGCCACCGGTACTTTCGCAGGTTCGCAGTGCAGGCGTGCAGGTCGAACTGTTCTCGGCCCAGCCGGACCTGCCGACCTTGCAGGGTAATTTGCAGCATTTGGGCAAGTTACTCGGCGCTGAAGATCAGGCCTCACAATTGTTTCAGACGTATCAACAGCAACTCGATCAACAAAAGATCCGGGTCACTCGGGCGCAGTTGAAGGAAAAATCGCCGGGCGTGCTGTTGTTGCTTGGCCACGCGGGCGGCAAACCGCTCATCGCCGGCAAGGACACCGCCGCCGATTGGTTGCTGCAACGGGCCGGTGGGCACAATCTGGCCACGCATACCGGCTATAAACCCTTTTCTGTTGAATCCCTGGTCAGTCTGGATCCCGAGGTGCTGGTGTTTGCCGATCGTGCACTGACCGGCAATGCGGCACGTGCGGCGTTGTTCAAGGAGAACCCCATCCTGTCCTCGACCCGCGCGGCCAAGGGCGGGCGAGTCATGGAGCTTGATCCGACCTTGTTGGTTGGGGGCTTGGGGCCGCGGCTACCCGAGGCGTTGAAAAAACTGTCTGGCGCTTTCTACCCCGGTTCGGCCGGCCAATGACCATCCTGGTTAAACCACGCGCTTTATTCATTGGTCTGATCCTGCTGTGTGTGGTGGCTATCTGGCTGTCGTTGGCGCTTGGGCCGGTGAGCTTGCCGTTGTTCGACACCTTGCGTGCAGCCCTGCGGCTGGTGGGTGTACCGATCGCTCCCGACGGGCTGGAACAGGCCGAGCTGATCCTCGGGCAGATTCGTTTGCCGCGAACCTTGCTGGGTTTGGCTGTGGGTGGCGTATTGGCACTGTCCGGCGTGGCGATGCAGGGGTTGTTTCGAAATCCTCTGGCCGATCCGGGGCTGGTCGGCGTCTCCAGCGGTGCGGCATTGGGCGCGGCGATCGCGATTGTCGGAGGCTCGGTATTCGGCGGACTGCCCGAATCCTTCGGGCCTTATCTGTTATCGCTGTTCGCATTTCTCGGCGGGCTGGGCGTGACGGCATTGGTGTATCGACTGGGCCGGCGCAACGGGCAGACCAATGTCGCGACCATGCTGCTGGCCGGAATTGCGTTGACTGCGCTGGCCGGCTCCGCCGTGGGACTGTTCACGTATCTGGCGGATGACGCGACGCTGCGCACCCTGACGTTCTGGAACCTAGGCAGCCTCAATGGCGCCAGCTATTCGCGGCTCTGGCCGTTACTGCTGATCAGTGCCGGCGTGGCGCTGTGGCTGCCGCGCCGGGCCAAGGCCTTGAATGCGTTGTTGCTGGGTGAGTCTGAGGCGGGTCACCTGGGCATCGACGTCGAAGGGCTCAAGCGCGAGTTGGTGTTCTGCACGGCGCTGGGTGTCGGTGCCGCGGTGGCTGCGGCGGGGATGATCGGGTTTGTCGGTCTGGTGGTGCCGCATCTGGTGCGACTGCTGGCCGGTCCGGATCATCGGGTGCTGTTGCCTGCGTCAGTATTGGCGGGTGCCAGTCTTTTGTTATTTGCCGATCTGGTGGCGCGACTGGCCCTGGCGCCGGCTGAATTGCCGATCGGGATCGTCACGGCTTTTATCGGTGCGCCGTTCTTTCTGTACTTATTGCTCAGAGGGCGTGCCTGATGTTGCGAACGCAAAATCTGCAAATCCGTAGGGGCCGAAAGATTGTCCTGGCGGACATTACGCTTGAGCTCAAACCGGGCGAAGTCCTCGGTGTGCTGGGACCTAACGGCGCCGGCAAAAGCACCTTGCTCGGCGCCTTGTGCGGCGAGTTGCAGGCTCATCATGGCAGCGTCTGGCTCGACGAGCGCGAGTTGAGCGATTGGGCGGGGACGGCGCGAGCGCAGCGTTTGGCGGTATTGCCGCAGGTGTCGACCTTGGACTTCGCCTTTCGTGTCGAAGAGGTGGTCGGCATGGGCCGCTTACCCCATCAAAGCGGTCGGGTCCGCGATGACGAGATCGTTGCCGCCGCATTGCACGCTGCCGATGCCGGGCATTTGAGTGGCCGCAGCTATCTGGCCTTGTCCGGTGGCGAACGTCAGCGGGTGCATCTGGCGCGGGTTCTGGCGCAGCTCTGGCCGGGCGAAGCGGGGCAAACGTTGTTGCTTGATGAGCCAACGTCGATGCTCGACCCGCTTCATCAGCACACCACGTTGCAAGCCGTGCGCGAGTTCGCCAATCGTGGCGCAGCGGTGCTGGTGATCCTGCATGATCTGAACCTGGCAGCGCGCTATTGTGATCGCCTGTTACTGCTCGAAGGCGGGCGCCCTGTGGCGCTCGATACACCGGAGCAGGTGTTGCGCCCGGAACCACTCAAGGCCGTGTTCGGGCTGGAAGTTCTGGTGCAGCAGCACCCGGAGCGTGGGCATCCGCTGATCATCGCCCGCTGAGTTTTTTATGGAGTGAAAACATGCGTGGGATTTTGATGCTGGCCTTGCTGTTGCTGAGTGCCTGTCAGCATGTTTCGACTCCGCCACCGGTTGTGGGCGAGATTCGGGACTTGCGCAGCGGCCAGGTTCTGACGGCAGAGGAGCTGGTTGAGCGGTTGGAGTCGCCTTCACGACTGATCGTGGGCGAGCAGCATGACAATCGCGATCACCATCAACTGCAGTTGTGGTTATTGAAGTCGCTGGGTGAACGGCGAGCTCAAGGCAGTCTGCTGCTGGAAATGCTCACGCCGGATCAACAGCTGCGCGTCGATGACGTCCGTCACGCCTCGACACCACCGACGGATTTACCCGGTGCATTAGCGTGGCAGTCGGGTTGGGACTGGAATCTGTACGGACCCATCGTTCGCTTCGCGCTTTCCCAGCCATACCCGCTGCTGGCAGCCAATCTGGACACGCCTGAAGTGCGTGCCGTTTACGCCAATCCTCCGACATTGAGCGGTTCGCGTTCCAACGTAGCGTCAGTCAAGGGCGAGTTGCTGAAGCAAGTCAGCGACTCCCACTGTGGTCTGCTGCCCGAATCGCAAATGCCGGCGATGCTGGCGGTCCAGCAACAACGTGACCGACGGATGGCCGAGCGCCTGCTGGCGGCACCCACGCCTTCACTGCTGTTTGCCGGCGCTTACCATGCGCGCAAGGATGTCGGCGTGCCGATTCATGTGCTTGATCTGGGAGAGCCCCAGGCGCCTGTGGTGTTGATGCTGGCGGAGCAGGGCAGCGAGGTCACACCGGCCATGGCTGATTACGTCTGGTACACGCCTGCAACGCCGCCCCAGGATTACTGCGCGCAAATGCGTAAGCAATTTGGCAAGTGATCGAACGACTTTTCTCCAGGCAAAAAAAGACCCGGCAAGAGCCGGGTCAAATAACCGTGATTAGCCTGATGAGGAGATATCTGAGAGTCCGAACCAAGGGCTTTTCAAATATCGACCAGTCTCGCGACCAGTTGTGATAATCATAGCGATTCTCATTACCGAGTCAACCGCTGATTTCTCAATTATTTGAAATGCGCTGTCCGTTCGCTGGAAACGCCCGTAATCATTGGGTTTCAGCCTGTGCGGTTGAGTGAGCTCAGTTGAATGATCTGCTTGTTCAGCAGATCAATGCGTCGGGCCATGCTCTCGATCAGGCTGTGGGCGATCTTCGGATTGCTTTGGGTCAGGCTGAGAAACTGGTCCTTGGGGATCAGCATGACAGTGCTGGGTTCGCTGGTGATCACGCTGGCGTTACGCTTCTCGCCAGTGAACACCGCCATGGCGCCAAAAATCTCGTCCTTGGGTATATCGCCGACTTTATGCCCGTCGACAAAGGCTTCGGCATGGCCATCGATGATGACGAATACGTGATCCGCGTCTTCGCCCTGATGGATCAACACTTCGCCACTGGCCACGCGCTGAAAACCATTGGTGCTTCGAAACTCGGGTTGTTTCAGGCGGGCGAGTGCGTCGGACAGCAGGGCGGACTGACCGGCCATGTATTGAAGGAACAACTCCGACCGCTCCGGGTCGGCATAGATATGCTGAAAAACCTCGGAGCGCAGATACGGCGTCAGTGCCAAGGGGCTATCGCTGCGAAAGCGGCAACGCGGCAGCTCTGTGCCCTGGCGCAAGCCGATCAGATCTCCCTCGTGCAGATAGAACAATGCCCGCTCGTCAACGCACCCATGCAGCAGGCCATTTTCCAGCACAAACAGTTGATCGCCGGGTAACAGGACGGCCAGGTCATCGACGGCTGAAAATTCCAGGCTCGGTCCGCAGGGCATCAAACCTTCCAGCAGCCGGACGGGAATATGTTGCAGTCGGTTGATCAGCGCGTCGGCGTAAGCCGGTTGTTCCCCAAGTAGGTACATGGCTGCTGCGTCCGTTCAGTTCTTGTGACGTGACGAGATAGCTTCCAGCTGTTTGTTCAAGGCGTCCTTGCGCTCGGCGGGAATGTCATTCCAGTGCACATCCATCAGGGCACCTTCGATGGCATACAACAACACTTTGGACGCCCGAAACCCGCGCGTGCGCACGGCCCGATAAGCATCCACCGCCCCCAGGCGACGCAAGTCCGAGGCGCTGTGGATGCCCACGGCATGCAGCCACTGCGCCGACGTCTTGCCAAGATTCTTCAGGTGCTGCAGTTCATCATTCATCAAGCCTCCTTGCGACGGCCGAACGGTGCGTGGGCGAGCTTCTCAGGAGTGTAGCCATCAGTAGGAAAAGCGTGATTGTTTGGTCGGTTTCGACGCAAAAGCTTCTAAGAGGCAGATGTCTGGAGAGAGGAAATGTCTGCGAGTGCAGTAGAGGCAGGCAACGCAATCCCTGTGGGAGCGAGCTTGCTTGCGAAGACGTAGTGTCAGTCGACATCAATGTTGAATGTCATACCGCCTTCGCGAGCAAGCTCGCTCCCACAGGGATCGTGTCATATCGGGGAGGCGATGCGGGTATTAGCGGGTGCGATAACGCAGGCGTGTACCGAAATTCATCGACATCAGGATCTCGTCAGCACTCAGCTCTGGCGGGAAGTAGGCGCCGGAGATCTGTGCATGAGCAAGGCTCGCGCCTTCCAGGGAGGCGTTGCGAAAGTCGATGCCGCGCAAGTCGGCGGAGCGGAAGTAGGCATCGGTAAAGTCGACGCCGTCGGCGTTCAGTTCACGCAGGTCCAGACCCCGGAAATCGCCACCGACCATGTCGATAGGTCCGTCTTTGGGGCGCTCGTTGTTGAAACCTGTGATGTCGTCTTTGTGCAGCAACGCATAAAGCGGGGTGTCGAGAAGTTTCGGCTGGCTCATGTCACATCACCTGTTGGTTTTATGACGCCAGTATAGTGCCACTATTTGGCAGCCGTGAAGCCGGCGAAGGCTTCACGGCTGAAATAGTTTCTTACAGGCCCGGCAGGCGCTGGCGAATCTGTGCAACGACTGTGTCGAGGGTTCCGCTTTCATTGGTCTGAACGCGTTTGCTGCAAAGAATCTCTTCAGGCGTCAGGGCCTCACGAGTGGCTTGCTGGGCTTCGATAACCGCCAGGTTGGCGTCGGACGGGTCCTTTTTGTCTGCCTGGCGCAGGGCCAGCCAGCTCTCGATCACCGCTTGCGGCGCATTGCAATCGAGGATCAGGAATGGCGCGCCGGTAGCTTCGGCGATTTTCGCTGCGCCGTCACGCTGGTCGCGCTTGAGGTACGTCGCATCGACTACCACCGGGAAACCAGCACGCAGGATCACTGCGGCAATTTCATGCAGGTGGGTGTAAGTGGCGGCGCTGGCGTCGGCGCTATAGATGCCGGCCTGCGGGTCGTTTGGCACGGTTTGCTCGCCGAACAGACGTTTGCGCTCTACATCGGAACGCAGGCGAATGGCGCCCAACGCTTCCACCAGACGCATGGCCACGTGGCTCTTGCCGACGGCAGAAACACCGTGGGTGATGGCCATGAAGCGCGAAGGAATGGTGCTGTAGCTTTCCGCCAGGTTGGCGTAATTGCGGTACTGACGCAGGGTGGTGGCTCGCTGAACCGGGTCGGCCTCGGCCGGCATGCTGAACAGGCTGACCTTGGCGCGAACCAGTGCGCGATAGGCTTTATAGAAGTTCAGCAACTCAAGGCCCTGGTAATCGCCGGTCAGTTCCAGGTACTGGCTGATGAAGCGGCGTGCCAGACTCTTCAGGCCACGGTCTTCCAGGTCCATCGCCAGGAAGCCGGTGTCGGCGTAAACGTCGGTGAAGCGGAACGGTTCGTTGAACTCGATGCAGTCGAAGATCACGACCTTGCCGTCGATCACGGTGGCGTTGCCCAGGTGGATGTCACCGTGGCATTCGCGGATGAAACCTTCGGTCTTGCGCTGGGCGAACAGTGGCTTGAGGCGTTCGAAGCTGCTTTCGGCCCAGGCTTGCAGCGCATCCAGTTGCAGCAGATCGGCCTTGTCGCTGAGGAACGGGCGGATCTGTTCGAAGTTCTGGCGTACCGGCGCCATCACGCTGTCCGGCGTGCCGGCTTCGTGTTCGGCAGGCACTTTCGGTGCACTGAGGTGGAATTGGGCGATCTGCGCGGCCATCTCATCGATGTGCGCAGTGGTCAATTCGCCGTTGGCTTGTAGGGTGCTGAGTAACCCGCTTTGTGGGAATTGACGCATCTTCAGTGCGTAATCGACAACCGGACCATCGCCGCCCAATTGTGGCGCTTCGGCGCTGCCAGTGATCGGCAACACTTCGAGGTACAAATCGTTGGTCAGGCGCTGGTTCAGGCGTAGCTCTTCAGCGCAGAAATGCTCGCGGGCGTCGAGGCTGGTGAAGTCGAGGAAGCCGAAATTCACTGGCTTCTTCACTTTATAAGCAAAGGGGCCGGTGAGGATTACCCAGGAAATATGGGTTTCGATGACCTGGAACCCGTCTACGGGATGCGGGTAGAGGGCCGGGTTTTGCAGGGCAGCGATCAGGGACTGGCTCACAGGCGATCCTTCAGAGTCTGGGGAAAATTCACGGCCGTCATTATGGCCGCAAGTCCGTCTGACGCAAACCTCGGAGGGCTCCTGTTGAGTATGAATAAAGTGCGTATAATCCGCCGCCATGACTCGTACTCGATCCCCCCGCACCCCCAAAAAACCACCTTCCAAGGGCCTGCGCCCCTGGCTGGGCTGGGCCCTTAAACTCAGTCTGGTCGGCCTTGTGGTGCTGGCCGGGTTCGCGGTTTACCTCGACGCGATCGTCCAGGAGAAGTTCTCCGGCAAGCGCTGGACCATTCCGGCCAAGGTGTACGCGCGCCCGCTGGAGCTGTTCGTCGGACAAAAGCTCAGCAAGGACGATTTTCTGACCGAACTCGATGCCTTGGGCTATCGACGCGAAAGCGTGAGCAATGGACCCGGCGCGGCGGCGGTCAGCGGCAATACCGTCGACTTGAATACCCGTGGCTTCCAGTTCTATGAAGGCATGGAGCAAGCGCAACCAGTACGGGTGCGTTTCTCTGGCGACTACGTGGCCGAACTTTCGGCGACCAACGGTTCGAAACTCTCAGTGGTGCGATTGGAACCGCTACTGATTGGCGGGATTTACCCGAAAAATCTCGAAGATCGCATTTTGATCAAAATTGATCAGGTCCCGCCGTATCTCCTGGAAACGCTGGTCGCTGTGGAAGACCGGGATTTCTACAGCCACTGGGGCGTGTCGCCCAAGTCGATTGCCCGAGCCATCTATGTCAACACCTCTGGCGGCAAGATGACCCAGGGCGGCAGTACGCTGACGCAACAACTGGTCAAGAACTTCTACCTGACCAGCGAACGCAGCCTGACCCGTAAACTCACCGAAGCCATGATGGCGATGTTGCTTGAGCTGCATTACGACAAACGAGACATTCTTGAGGCTTACCTCAATGAGGTGTTCGTCGGTCAGGATGGCCAGCGCGCGGTGCACGGTTTCGGCTTGGCAAGCCAGTTTTTCTTCGGGCAGCCGTTGTCTGAACTGAAGCTGCATCAAGTCGCGATGCTGGTGGGCATGGTCAAGGGGCCGTCCTATTACAACCCTCGTCGCAACCCTGAACGGGCGCTTGAACGGCGCAATCTCGTGCTCGATGTACTTGAGCAACAAGGTGTTGCCACCGTCGATCAGGTCGCTGCTGCGAAGAAAATGCCACTGGGTGTGACGACTCGCGGCAAGCTGGCTGACAGCTCGTTCCCGGGTTTCCTCGATCTGGTCAAGCGTCAGCTGCGCGAAGACTATCGCGACGAAGACTTGACCGAAGAAGGTCTGCGGATCTTCACCAGTTTCGACCCGATCCTGCAAATGAAAGCCGAAGCGTCGGTCAACGACACCTTCAAGAGACTCTCCGGGCGCAAGGGTTCCGATGAGGTTGAAGCGGCCATGGTCGTGACCAACCCGGAAACCGGTGAAGTCCAGGCCATGATCGGCAGCCGCCAGGCGAGTTTTGCCGGCTTCAACCGTGCGCTGGATGCTGTACGACCGATCGGCTCTTTGATCAAGCCGGCGGTTTATCTGACAGCCCTTGAGAAGCCGAGCCAGTACACATTGACCAGTTGGCTGTCGGACGATTCCTTCTCGATCAAAGGCGCGGACGGTCAAGTCTGGAAACCGCAGAACTACGATCGCCGTTCCCATGGCACCGTATTTCTGTATCAGGGCCTGGCGCACTCCTACAACCTGTCGACCGCGCGTCTCGGGTTGGCGGTGGGCGTACCGAATGTCTTGAAGACCCTGGCACGTCTCGGTGTGAGTCGCGAGTTCCCGGCGTTCCCGTCGATGTTGCTGGGCGCTGGCGGTCTGACCCCGATCGAAGTGGCGACGATGTACCAGACCCTGGCCAACGGTGGTTTCAATACTCCGATGCGCGGGATCCGTAGCGTATTGACCGCTGAAGGCGAACCGCTCAAGCGTTATCCGTTCCAGATTCAGCAGCGTTTTGATCCGGCCTCCATTTACCTGATCCAGAGCGCCATGCAGCGGGTCATGCGTGAAGGTACCGGTAGTTCGGTTTACAACGTGTTGCCGAAAACCCTGACCCTGGCCGGTAAGACCGGCACCAGTAACGATTCGCGGGACAGCTGGTTTGCCGGTTTCAGCCAGGACCTGCTGGCCGTGGTCTGGCTGGGTCGCGATGACAACGGCAAAACTCCGTTCACCGGCGCCACCGGTGCGCTGCAGGTCTGGACCAGTTTCATGCGCAAGGCCGATCCGTTGCCGCTGGACATGCCGCAGCCAGACAACATTGTTCAGGCCTGGGTCGATTCGCGTACCGGACAAGGCTCTGATGCCAACTGCCCAGGCGCGGTGCAGATGCCGTATATTCGCGGCAGCGAACCGCCTCCCGGTGCCGCTTGCGGTGGCGAAAGCCCTGTTTCCGGCGAAACGGTGATGGATTGGGTCAAGGGCTGGATGAATTAAGCAAAGAGGGTTTCAAGTGAACAAGTGGTTGATTCCAGCGGTTACCGCCGTGGCTTTGCTCAGCGGTTGCTCCTCCGTACAACGCGGGTCGATTCCGGTTGTGGATTCCGGTAGCGCCGTTTCGAACAGTGAACGGGTTTCGGCGAATGGCGGTTTCCGTCAAACGACGACTAAACGTCCTGCGCAAGCCCAGACTCAGGCAATCCCGCAAGGTGATACCGGCGTCGTCGTGATGGTGCCAGGTGGTGGCGCTGTGACGTCGGCACCGATCAGCACTGCGCCGATCACACCAGGCCCGATCACCCCGGGGCCGATCGATACCTCGCCGGTCCAGTCGGCACCGGTCAATCAAGGCAGCTACAGCATGCCGTCGACGCCGAGCGGGATTCCTTCGGCAAGCTCCGGTGGCTTGTCTGCCGACGAGCAATTGGACGGTCCGGTTCTGGCCTTGCTGACCACCGCTCAGCAGCAACAGGCGAGCGGTGATCTCAACGGTGCTTCCTCCAGCCTCGAGCGCGCCCAGCGTGTTGCGCCGCGTGAGCCGCAAGTGCTTTATCGTCTGGCTCAGGTGCGTATGGCCCAAGGCGATGCGCCACAAGCCGAGCAGTTTGCTCGTCGTGGCCTGACCTTCTCCAACGGTCGTCCGGCACTTCAGGCCAGCCTGTGGGGATTGATCGCTCAGGCGCGTGAGAAACAGGGTGATTCTGCTGGCGCAGCATTGGCCCGTCAGAAGGCCAAGGTATCGCTGTGATGGATGCACGCTTTCCGAAGATTGCCGAACAGTTGCTATTGATCGAGTGCGAGCTGCGGGTTCAGGGTTGGTGGGACGAGGTCTCGCCCTCCGCCGAAGCGCTTTCCAGTGTCGAACCATTCTCTGTCGATACGCTGGATTTCGAGCAGTGGCTGCAATGGATCTTCCTTCCGCGGATGAAGGTGATCCTCGAGCAGGATCTGCCCTTGCCAAACGCTTCGGGAATTCAGGAGATGGCCGAAATGGTCTTCGCCGCCCGTAATGTCCAGGGCAAGGACCGGCAGTTGCAGGTGCTGCTCAAAGAGTTTGATCTTCTGATCACCGCCTCTCGCTAACGCCGATCCGTTGTAGGAGTTGTCGAGTGAAACGAGGCTGCGATCTTTTGACTTTGCTTTTAAAAAGATCGCAGCCTCGTTTCACTCGACAGCTACTACAGGTGTTTATTGGCAATTATCCGCAATCTGTTTCTGTGCTTCGCTAATGCGCTCCTGCCGCTGCTGGTCGGTCAGGCGGCGCATCTCACCTTCGACATCCTCCCGTATTCGCGGATTGTTCTGCAGCTGAGCCAGGTTCGTCCGCGCCTGTTCGCAGAATGCCTTTAGCTGGGCTTGCTGCTCGGTCACCTGCTTTTTAACTTTATTGTCGATAGCCTGTTGATCACCAATGGTGCCGCTGCGTGGTGGCGGGGGCTGGTTGCTTGCAGGCGAGGAGGGCGTGACCACGGTGGTGGCTTCCCGGCCTTGGGGCGGCTGGGCGTCGAAGTGGGTAACGCCCTGGGCGTCGACCCATTTGTAGATCTGAGCGGCCATGCACAAAGGGCTGATGCCAATCAGCAGGCTGGCGGTCAGGAAAAACGTTCGCATGCCATTTCCTTGTATTGGGTTGCGCAATTGAAGCTAACACAGTTGCTGTTTAGCGGTTTTTTCTTGCTTTCTCATGTGCTTAGTTCAATAAAGCACATAGACGACTTGACTTGGAGAGGACGAAACAGAAGAATCCAAAGTCCGCTGTAGAGGGACTGCCAGAAGCAGGCCCGCTCAGCAGATCATGAGGCGCACATCCGCGCCGACCTGTTACACCCGCAACGCGTTACCTCGCGCTGGGTGGGAAAGGCCCGCAACACTTGGGACGATCCCAATACTTGCTCAGTCAGTGCTGACGTAGTCGGCGACCACCGTCGCTCATGCTCTGCTGAGAAGTAAACCTATTAAGACCCGTCCCCTTTTATGTGGGCGGTATTCTGGCGTTTTAGAGGTGAACAACGTGGAGCTTTTATCTGGCGGTGAGATGCTCGTCCGCTTTTTGCGTGACGAAGGCGTCAAATATATCTACGGGTACCCGGGTGGTGCTCTTCTTCATGTTTACGATGCCCTGTTCAAAGAACCGGAAGTGACCCACATCCTGGTTCGTCACGAACAGGCTGCGACCCATATGGCTGACGGCTATGCCCGTGCCACCGGTAAAGCCGGTGTGGTACTGGTGACCTCCGGCCCGGGCGCAACCAACGCCATCACCGGTATTGCCACGGCCTACATGGACTCCATTCCGATGGTGGTCATTTCCGGCCAGGTGCCTAGCAACATGGTTGGTACCGATGCGTTCCAGGAAACCGACATGATCGGTATCTCCCGGCCGATCGTGAAGCACAGCTTCATGATCAAACACGCGTCGGAAATCCCGGAAGTCATGAAGAAAGCGTTCTACCTCGCGCAATCCGGTCGTCCTGGGCCGGTCGTTGTCGATATCCCGAAAGACATGACCAACCCGGCCGAGAAGTTCGAATACATCTTCCCGAAAAAAGCCAAGCTGCGTTCCTACAGCCCGGCCGTTCGCGGTCACTCCGGGCAAATCCGCAAGGCGGCAGAAATGCTCCTGGCGGCCAAGCGTCCTGTGATGTACGCAGGCGGTGGCGTGATTCTCGGAGGCGGCTCCGCGCCGCTGACCGAGCTGGCGAAGATGCTCAACCTGCCAGTAACCAATACCCTGATGGGCCTGGGTGCCTACCCTGGCACCGACCGTCAGTTCATTGGCATGCTCGGCATGCACGGCAGCTACACCGCTAACCTGGCGATGCACCATGCCGACGTGATCCTCGCGGTCGGCGCGCGTTTCGATGATCGCGTGATCAACGGTCCGGCGAAGTTCTGCCCGAATGCCAAGATCATTCACATCGACATCGACCCGGCTTCGATTTCCAAGACCATCAAGGCAGACGTACCTATCGTCGGTCCGGTCGAGAGCGTCCTGACCGAAATGGTCGCGATCCTCAAGGAAATCGGCGAGACCCCGAACAAGGAGTCTGTTGCCAGTTGGTGGAAGCAAGTTGACGAGTGGCGCGGTGACCGCGGCCTGTTCCCTTACGACAAGGGCGACGGCAGCGTCATCAAGCCGCAGACCGTGATCGAAACCCTGTGCGAAGTCACCAAGGGCGATGCCTTTGTGGCCTCCGACGTGGGCCAGCACCAAATGTTTGCGGCGCAGTACTACACGTTCAACAAGCCGAACCGCTGGATCAACTCCGGTGGCCTGGGCACCATGGGCTTCGGTTTTCCGGCGGCCATGGGCATCAAGCTGAGCTTCCCGGATGACGACGTCGTCTGCGTGACGGGCGAGGGCAGTATCCAGATGAACATTCAGGAACTGTCCACCTGTCTGCAATATGGCTTGCCGGTGAAAATCGTCATCCTGAACAACGGTGTTCTGGGTATGGTTCGCCAGTGGCAAGACATGAGCTATGGCAGCCGTCACTCGCATTCCTACATGGAGTCTCTGCCTGACTTCGTCAAGCTGGCAGAGGCCTATGGTCACGTCGGCATGCGCATCACCGACTCCAAAGATTTGAAGTCGAAGATGGAGGAAGCGTTCGCCATGAAGGATCGTCTGGTGATCATCGATGTTTCGGTCGATACCAGCGAGCACGTCTACCCGATGCAGATCAAAGACGGCTCCATGCGCGATATGTGGCTGAGCAAGACGGAGCGTACATAATCATGCGGCACATTATTTCCTTGCTTCTGGAAAACGAACCGGGTGCTCTGTCTCGTGTAGTCGGCCTGTTCTCGCAGCGCAACTACAACATCGAAAGCCTGACCGTGGCACCGACCGAAGACCCGACCCTGTCGCGTCTGACGCTGACCACTGTTGGTCACGATGAAGTTATCGAGCAGATCACCAAGAACCTGAACAAGCTGATCGAAGTGGTCAAACTGGTCGACCTGTCGGAGAGTGCTCACATCGAGCGCGAACTGATGCTGGTCAAGGTCAAGGCTACCGGTGCCCAGCGCGCCGAGATCAAACGCACTACCGATATTTATCGTGGGCAGATCGTTGACGTCAGCGCTAGCGTGTATACCGTTCAATTGACCGGTACAAGCGATAAGCTCGACAGCTTCATTCAGTCCATTGGCACCGCCTCGATTCTGGAAACCGTCCGCAGCGGCGTAACCGGCATTGCCCGCGGCGACAAAGTACTCAGCATCTAAACCAAATTAGCGAATGGCCTGAACGGCTTGGATATATAGGGGAATTTCATGAAAGTTTATTACGAAAAAGACTGCGACCTGTCGATCATCCAGGGCAAGAAAGTTGCCATCATCGGTTACGGTTCCCAGGGCCACGCTCAAGCGTGCAACCTGAAAGACTCCGGCGTTGACGTTACTGTTGGCCTGCGTAAAGGTTCGGCGACTGTTGCCAAAGCCGAAGCTCACGGCCTGAAAGTGACCGACGTTGCTTCCGCTGTTGCGGCTGCCGACCTGGTCATGATCCTGACCCCGGACGAGTTCCAGTCCGCTCTGTACAAGAACGAAATCGAGCCGAACATCAAGAAAGGCGCCACCCTGGCCTTCTCCCACGGCTTCGCGATCCACTACAACCAGGTTGTTCCGCGCGCTGACCTCGACGTGATCATGATCGCGCCGAAAGCTCCGGGCCACACCGTGCGTTCCGAGTTCGTCAAAGGCGGCGGTATCCCTGACCTGATCGCTATCTATCAGGATGCTTCCGGCAACGCCAAAAACGTTGCACTGTCCTACGCCGCTGGCGTTGGTGGCGGTCGTACCGGCATCATCGAAACCACCTTCAAGGACGAGACTGAAACCGACCTGTTCGGCGAACAAGCCGTTCTGTGCGGCGGTACCGTTGAGCTGGTTAAAGCCGGTTTCGAAACCCTGGTTGAAGCTGGCTACGCGCCGGAAATGGCCTACTTCGAATGCCTGCACGAACTGAAACTGATCGTTGACCTTATGTACGAAGGCGGTATCGCCAACATGAACTACTCGATCTCCAACAACGCTGAATACGGCGAGTACGTGACCGGTCCGGAAGTGATCAACGCCGAATCCCGTCAGGCCATGCGCAACGCCCTGAAACGTATTCAGGACGGCGAATACGCCAAGATGTTCATCAGCGAAGGCGCTACCGGCTATCCTTCGATGACCGCCAAGCGTCGTAACAACGCCGCTCACGGTATCGAAATCATCGGCGAGCAACTGCGCTCCATGATGCCGTGGATCGGTGCCAACAAGATCGTCGACAAAGCTAAAAACTAAGTCGCGCACTTGTACGAAAAACGCGGCCTAGGCCGCGTTTTTTCGTTTGGGTGGCTGGTTCTGGTATAAAGCTGCATCGTTTGCGGCCGAACCGTCGTCCCAGACACCTGTCCAAACTTTCCACCCCGTTGCAAGGTAATGTCCATGAGCGAACGTCCCGAAGAGCCAAACCAGGCTTCTGACGCCGAAAGCCTGCTGCCCATCGATGAACACATCGAGGAAGGGCATGACGCTGAAGGTCGTAAAGTCCGGCATCGTGGTATCTATCTTCTGCCGAATCTGTTTACCACTGCGAATCTGTTCGCAGGGTTTTATTCCATCATCAACTCGATGAGCGCCCAGAGCGCCTTGAGTGCCGGTGATTCGATTGGTGCGAGCAAGTATTTTGCTTTTGCAGCGATCGCGATTTTTGTCGCGATGGTGCTCGACGGCCTCGATGGTCGCGTTGCCCGTATGACCAATACCCAGAGCGCCTTCGGTGCCGAGTACGACTCGTTGTCGGACATGGTCGCCTTTGGTGTCGCGCCGGCATTGCTGGCGTTCGGTTGGGCCTTGGGAGATATGGGTAAGGTCGGCTGGATGGTTGCCTTCATTTATGTAGCCGGTGCAGCGTTGCGTCTGGCGCGTTTCAATACCCAGGTCGGCACTGCGGACAAGCGCTACTTCATTGGTCTGGCCAGTCCGGCTGCTGCTGGTGTGGTTGCAGGCATCGTCTGGGCGTTCAGTGATTACGGCATTCAGGGCTCGAAGATGTCCTTCCTGGTTGCGCTGATGGTCGCTGCCGCCGGCATGCTGATGGTCAGCAACATCAAGTACAACAGCTTCAAGGAGCTGGACTTGAAGGGACGTGTACCTTTCGTGGCCATCCTCGCGGTGGTATTGGTGTTTGCCGTAGTGTTCAGCGATCCGCCGCGCATCCTGCTGCTGGTTTTCCTCGCTTATGCAGCCTCTGGCCCGGTTCAATATCTGTTACGTCTTCGTCGGCACAAAAACGCCGAGTGATGTAATTTCCCTCATACTCCGCAGTCTATGGGTGCATCTGTCCTCCAATGCTGCGGAGTTGTCATGCTGATCAAAATCCCCAAAACGTCTGACTGCCATGAGTCGGACGTCACGCCTGAATCCTTCTATCTATCTCGTCGCAATGTTCTCGGTGCCGCCGTTGCCGGTTTGGCTGTTAGCGGCTTGCCGCGTTGGGTTAGTGCTGCCGATGCTGCGCGTTATGCGGATGTTGAGCCTGGCAAGGCGCCTTCCTGGTTTGCCGAAAAACTTCCTTCTACCAAGTGGGGCGCGGTCAGCGTCAAGGATGAGGCGATCACGCCATTCAAGGACACGACCCATTACAACAACTTCTATGAGTTCGGCACCGATAAAGGTGATCCTGCCGCCAATGCCGGCGCGTTGAAAACCGAACCTTGGAGTGTGGTGGTGGACGGGGAGGTGGGCAAGCCGGGACGGTACGCACTGGAAGACTTCATGAAGCCTTATCAGTTGGAGGAGCGCATCTATCGTCTTCGCTGTGTAGAGGCCTGGTCAATGGTCATTCCATGGATCGGATTTCCCATCTCGGCCTTGCTCAAGGAAGTTGAGCCAACGTCCAAAGCCAAATTCATTCGCTTCGAAACCCTGGAAGATCCCAAGAGCATGCCCGGGCAACGTTCCGGTTTTGCCTTGATTGACTGGCCTTATGTGGAAGGGCTGCGCCTGGATGAGGCGATGAACCCGTTGGCGATTCTTGCCGTGGGTATGTACGGGCGGGAGTTGCCGAATCAGAACGGCGCGCCTCTGCGTTTGGTGGTGCCGTGGAAATACGGCTTCAAGAGCATCAAATCCATCGTGCGGATCAGTTTGGTGAGTGAGCAGCCGAAAACCACCTGGCAGAGCATTGCCTCGGATGAGTATGGTTTTTATGCGAACGTAAATCCTGCGGTCGACCATCCGCGTTGGACTCAGGCGCGTGAGCGGCGTTTGCCGAGCGGGCTGTTCAAGCCCAATGTGCGGGACACGCAGATGTTCAATGGCTACTCGGATGAAGTCGCCTCCTTATATACAGGGCTCGATTTGCGGAAGAACTACTGATGCGATTTCCGTTTTGGCGAATTGGCGTCTTTATAGCTGCTGCGGTCTGGCCGCTGCTTTGGTTGTATCAGGCCTGGGAGGATGTGCTGGGGCCTGATCCGGGCAAGGTGCTGGTTGACCGGTTGGGGCTGGGGACGCTTGTCCTGCTGCTCATTACGTTAAGCATGACACCTGTGCAGAAGCTTACCGGTTGGGCGGGGTGGGTTGCTGTCCGGCGGCAACTGGGGTTGTGGTGCTTCGCTTATGTGGTTTTGCATTTGAGTGGGTATACGGCGTTCATCCTCGGCTTTGATTGGTCGCAGTTGGGTGTCGAGTTGCGCAAACGGCCGTACATTATTGTCGGGACGCTTGGGTTTCTCTGTTTATTGGCCTTGGCGGTGACCTCAAATCGCTATAGTCAGCGGAGTTTGGGGTCTCGCTGGAAGAAATTGCATCGTCTTGCCTATGTGGTTCTCGGGCTTGGATTGCTGCATATGTTGTGGATCGTGCGTGCTGATCTTAAGGAGTGGGCGGTTTACGCCTCTATAGGTGCATTGCTATTAGTGTTGCGACTACCCCCTGTAACCCGCCGAATCCCCCGTTTAATGGCTAAAAGGTCAACTTCTGCAAGAAAGGCGTAATTAAGGGTTGACGGCAGATTCTGGAAGTCTATAATTCGCCCCACTTCCGGCGCAGTCGAAACGGAAAACTCCTTGGTAAACAATGAGTTACGCAGTTTTCGGCAGCGAGTTGCTTCAGGTCGTCGAAGCCCAGAAGGAGTTGAAGGAGCAGGGTGGTTTGGCTCTTTTGACGATTCGATCTTCTCGGTCGAAAGCGGTGTAAAAGAGGTGTTGACAGCAGCGAGTAACGCTGTAGAATTCGCCTCCCGCTAACGAGAGATCGCAAGCGCAAGTGGTTGAAGTTGCAAAGGAAACTTTGAAAACTTCGAAAAATAACCGCTTGACAGCAACAGAGGCTGCTGTAGAATGCGCGCCTCGGTTGAGACGA
Organism: Pseudomonas sp. ACM7; assembly: GCF_004136015.1. Classification (NCBI taxonomy): domain Bacteria; kingdom Pseudomonadati; phylum Pseudomonadota; class Gammaproteobacteria; order Pseudomonadales; family Pseudomonadaceae; genus Pseudomonas; species Pseudomonas sp. ACM7. The sequence goes on from NZ_CP024866.1 coordinate 3,767,849, forward strand.
AAGATCTTAACCAACCGCTCTTTAACAACTGAATCAAGCAATTCGTGTGGGTGCTTGTGGAGTCAGACTGATAGTCAAC
>NZ_CP024866.1:3768027-3804179 GCF_004136015.1 Pseudomonas sp. ACM7
GCGGTGTGTGAAGACGAAACGAACCGAAAGTTCGAGATACTCACAAAACACCCAACTATCGCATACCCATTCGCTGGAGCGTGAACCTGAAAAGGCCCACGACCTGGCTACCGAATTTCTTGACGACCATAGAGCATTGGAACCACCTGATCCCATCCCGAACTCAGCAGTGAAACGATGCATCGCCGATGGTAGTGTGGGGTTTCCCCATGTGAGAGTAGGTCATCGTCAAGATTAAATTCCGAAACCCCTATCTGCGTATGCAGGTAGGGGTTTTGTTTTGTCCGCAGGAAAGTGGCTTTCAGTTAAAGCACAAATTTGCACAGTTATTTTCGATCCATGACACTAGAATAGGTCCAACTTTTTTGGAGGCCAGATCCTTTATGCCAGATCCGGTTGACGCCCCAGGGCTGTCAGAATTACCGCTGGACGACTTGGTAGCGTGTCATGAGTGCGACTTGCTGATGCGCAAGCCCGAACTCGCCCATGGCGAGAAAGCCCTCTGTCCGCGCTGCGGCTACGAGCTCTACGCCCATCGGCATAACGTCGTACAGCGCAGTCTCGCCCTGGTTATCGCCGCTCTGTTGTTGTATATCCCGGCGAACTTTTTACCCATTATGCAGCTCCATCTACTCGGGCAGTCATCGCATGACACTGTCTGGACTGGTGTTGTTGGCCTGTTCAATACCGGAATGCAGGGCGTAGCAGTCGTGGTGTTTCTCTGCAGTATGGGAATTCCGCTGCTCAAGCTGCTTTGCCAACTGGGTGTACTGCTGAGTATTCGTTTTGATATCGGACGCAGTTACGGCCTGTTGCTCTACCGCATTTATCACCATTTACGCGATTGGGGGATGCTCGAGGTCTACCTCATGGGCGTACTGGTGGCGATCGTCAAACTGGCAGATATGGCAGCAATTACCGTCGGGCTTGGCCTGGCGTGCTTTATCGGTTTGTTGTTGGTTCAGGTCTGGTTGGAGGTTGTGATGTCACCCCATCAGATCTGGCAGGCTTTATCAGGAGAGGATGCCCATGCGGGCGATTGATGCAGGCATTTTGATTTGCGCCGAATGCCATGAATTGAACAAGCAGGAAGCCGACACCGACGTACAGGTCTGCACCCGTTGCGGTGCGCTGGTTCACGCCCGTCGCCCGAACAGCGTGATGCGTACCTGGGCGTTGCTGGTTACCGCGGCGGTTCTCTACATCCCTGCCAATGTGCTGCCGATCATGACCGTCAGTTCACTGGGGCAGGGCGATCCCAGCACGATCATGTCCGGTGTGATCCAACTGGTTCAACACGGCATGATTCCAATCGCCGCCGTGGTTTTTATCGCCAGTATCCTGGTACCAACGTTCAAATTGGTGGGCATCGCACTGCTGTTGTTTTCCGTGCAGCGTCGCCAGCCACTCTCGGCTCGCCAGCGCATTTGGATGTACCGCTTTATTGAGTTCATTGGCCGCTGGTCGATGCTCGATATTTTTGTGATCGCCATCCTGGTGGCGGTTGTGAATTTCGGACGGCTTGCCAGCGTCGAAGCCAATCTTGGCGCCATCGCTTTCGCCAGTGTGGTGATTCTGACAATGCTTGCCGCAGTAACTTTCGATCCCCGACTGATTTGGGATAACACGGAGTCGGACGACGACCATGACTGATTTGCCTACAGCAAAAACCCGACCGGCCTCGAACTGGTCAGCCATTTGGGTGTTGCCCCTGATCGCCCTGATCATCGGCGGCTGGCTTGGCTGGCGTGCCTACAACGAGACCGGCATCGAGATTCAGGTGCGTTTCGAAAGTGGTGAAGGCATTCAGGCCAACAAGACCGAAGTCGTCTACAAAGGCATGTCGGTGGGTAAGGTAAAGACTCTAAAACTTGATGACGAAGGCAACTCCAAAGGCGTGATCGCCACCGTCGAGATGAACAAGGACGTGGAGCCATACCTGCGGACCAGCACCCGTTTCTGGCTGGTCAAGCCGAGCGTGACGCTGGCCGGCATCACTGGTCTGGAGACGCTAGTCTCGGGGAACTACGTCGCGATAAGCCCGGGCGAGGGTGAGCCGACTCGCAAGTTCAAGGCCTTGGCCGAAGAGCCGCCGCTGTCGGACGCACAGCCCGGTTTGCACCTGACCATCAAGGCTGATCGTCTCGGTTCACTCAATCGCGGTAGCCCGGTTTTCTATAAGCAGATCAGGGTTGGCCAGATCAAAAGTTACTTGCTCTCCGAAGACCAAAGCACCGTTGAACTCAAAGTCTTCATCGAGCCCACTTACGCCAAACTGGTCCGCAAACACACACGTTTCTGGAACGCCAGTGGCATTAGCATTGACGCCAACCTGTCGGGTGTGAAAGTGCGCAGCGAGTCCCTGGCGAGCATCGTCGCCGGCGGTATCGCGTTCGCCACGCCGGAGAACCGCAAGGACAGTCCGCCCACCGATCCAAGTCTGCCGTTCCGTCTCTACGAAGATTTCGATGCAGCCGCCGCCGGTATTCGGGTCAAGGTCAAACTCAGCGACTTCGAAGGAATGCAGGCGGGTCGCACACCGGTTATGTACAAAGGCATCCAGGTCGGCAATCTGAAAGCGCTCAAGATAGATCCTGATCTATCCAGTGCCACTGCCGAATTGACCCTCGATCCTCTAGCTGAAGATTACCTGGTCGAAGGCACCCAGTTCTGGGTGGTCAAGCCGTCGATTTCGCTTGCCGGTATCACTGGTCTCGAAGCGTTGGTCAAAGGTAACTACATCGCCGTGCGTCCGGGAGACAAAGGCGCCGCACCGCAGCGCGAGTTTGTCGCACGGCCGAAGGCACCGCCGCTCGACTTGCGTGCACCGGGATTGCACCTGGTGCTATTCACCGAAAACCTCGGTTCACTGGAGGTCGGCAGCCCGATTCTCTACAAGCAGGTCAAGGTTGGTTCGGTCCAGAGCTATCAGTTCTCACGCACTAAAAAGCAGTTGGTGATTGGTGTACACATCGAGAAGGAATACGAAGGTCTCGTCAACGCCTCGACACGGTTCTGGAATGCCAGCGGCATCACGCTGACCGGTGGGTTGACCGGTGGAATCCAGGTCAAAAGTGAGTCGCTGCAAAGCCTGATGGCTGGCGGCATTGCCTTCGAAACCCCGGAAGTCAAGGCACCATTGCAGAAGCGGATTCCGCGTTTCCGTTTGTTCGCCAACCATGACGAGGCCAACCAAAAAGGCACCGTGGTCACGATCAAGGTTGATCGCGCCGATGGTTTACGCAACGGCACACCTGTGAGATTCAAAGGCCTGGATGTCGGCAAAATTGAAGACGTCGACCTCACGGATGACCTGCAATCGGTGATGCTGACCGCAAGAATCACCGAAGTGCCGGAGCGCATCGCTCGGGTGGGCAGTCAGTTCTGGGTAGTCAAACCTGAACTGGGTCTGATCAAGACGTCCAACCTCGAAACGCTGGTCACTGGCCAATACATCGAAGTGCAACCGGCCGCGAAAAACCTCGGCTCGCAGAAGAACTTCGTGGCCTTGGCCAATCCGCCGGAAACCGCTAAACAAGAAGCCGGTTTGAGTCTGGTGTTGAGCGCTGCCCGCCGTGGTTCGCTGAAAACAGGTGTGCCGGTCACTTATCGCGAAATCACCGTGGGCAAGGTGACAGGCTATGAACTCGGCCAGACGGCGGATCGTGTGTTGGTGCACATCCTGATCGAGCCGAAGTACGCGCCGTTGGTGCGCAGCGGCACGCGTTTCTGGAACTCCAGTGGTTTTGGCTTTGATTACGGCTTGTTCAAAGGTGCGACGATGCGTACCGAATCGCTGGAGACGCTGATCCAGGGCGGCATCGCTTTCGCCACGCCGGACGGTGAGCGTATGGGCAGTCCGGCGCGAGCTGAGCAAACGTTCCCGCTGTTCGATAAGTTCGAAGACGAATGGCTGACCTGGGCGCCGAAGATTTCAATCGGCAAGTAGTTTATTGGCGTCTGTGATGACGCCTTCGCGAGCCAGCTCGCTCCCACATTGAGCCGCGTTCGTTCAGACAACTCGGTCAAATGTGGGAGCGAGCTGGCTCGCGAAGAGGCCCTCAAGTTCAATGAAAGTCTCAAGTCAGCACACAAAAAAAGGCCGCGATCCATTGGATCGCGGCCTTTTTCGTATCTAACGGTTCAAATCAAACCGCATCCAGCTCCGGCTCATCCGCTTCAACGGTAACGGCAGCCTTCACTTCATCGTGACGACGGATGTACTTCCAGTCCGCCTCGTCGATGTAGATCCCGTTCGGGCCGCTGCCACCTTCCAGGTCGATGGCGACACTGGCGCAGACCTGCGGCTTAACACTCGCCAGGATCGGTACGAAGCCCAGTTGCAGGCTGGTTTCCAACAGCGCTGCCTGGTTCTTCTCGTCGATGTCCGCTGCCTCGTCGAGGTAGTACGGCAGGCGCACGCGACCGGCCTGGTCGCGGTCCATCAAGTGCAGCAACAAGTACATGTTGGTCAGCGCCTTGATGGTCATGGTCGTACCGTTGGAAGCGGCACCGTCGATGTCGGTGTGGATCACCGGCTGACCGTTGACCTTGGTGATCTCGAACGCCAGCTCGAACAGATCCTTGAGACCGAGCTGGTTGTGGTTCGCCGCCACCAGCCGTGCCAGATACTCCTTGGCTTCTTCGTTCTTGTTGTCCTGATCAGCGCTTTGGCTCAGGTCGAAGACCGAAAGGGTTTCGCCTTCTTCATACTGACCGGCGCTGTGGATGATCTGGTCGATGTGCTTGAGCGCTTCTTTGTTCGGGGCTAGCACGATGCGGAAGCTTTGCAGGTTGGAGACCTGACGCTTGTTGATCTCGCGGTTGAACAACGCCAGTTGATGTTCGAGGCTGTCGTAGTCGCTGCGGATGTTGCGCAGGGTCCGGGCAATGTCGGTAACGGCCGCACGACGCGCCTTGCCAAGGGTCAGTGCTTCGTCGGTACGGTGCGCGTAAGCGTTGATCAACAGTTGCAGGCGACGCTCCATATCGTCTTCGCTGTCGAACTTTGCCACACCCTTGAGGCGGACCTGAGCGTACAGCGCCTCGATCTGACCATCGCTGCGTTGCAGACCCTGCCAGCTGTCCTGATAGTCATTGAGCAGCGGCAGCAGGTTGTCCATGGAGTCGTCGATCGGGTCCATGAACGGCGTACCGAACGGCAGGTCTGCGGGTAACAGCTGACGGCGGCGCAGGGCGTCGTCGAGGGTGCGTTGCTTGGCTTCCATGTCGCCGATCTGCCGGCCGACCAGTTGTAGCTTGGCCGACAGTTGCTGGACGCGTTCGGTGAAGGCGTCGCTGGAACGCTTCAACTCGTCCTGCGCCGCTTCCATCTGCGCCAATTGCTCAAGCTTGTCGCCTTCTTCGGCGCTCAGGGTTTGCGCGCGGCGGAAATCTTCCAGCGCTTTCTGCGCATCCAGCACTTGCTGGTACAGCGCTTCGGTCTGGGTCTTGCTCGCGGCGCGGTCGGCGGCCACGGCTTGCTGGGTTTTCAGTTGCTTGAGTTCTTTATCCAGACGCTCTTTCTGATCGCGCAACGCCGCGCGGTCAGCCAGGGCTTGCAGGGCCGGCGGTTCGATGTGCGAGATGTCGATGGACAGGCCCGGCACTTCGAAACGCTCGCCCTTGAAGCCGTCGAGGATCAGTTCCATGGATTTGACCCACTGACCGTCCTCGTCCAGCGTAATACCGTGCTCACCCAACGGCAGGCTGAACAGCGCGCTGTTGAACAGGCGCATCAGGCGCTCGACATCCTGTTGCGAGAACTCTTCACGCAGACGGGCGTAGCTGTTGTTGTCGGCATGATCGAGTTGCTGTTTGACCGACTTCAGGCGTTTTTCCAGATCCCGCAGACGCTCTTCCAAATCTTCGGCGCTGAACTGCCGCGACTGCGCCAGCGCACCGGCCAGTTCATCGTGCGCATCCTTGGCCGCGAGCAGTTGCTGCTCAAGCACTTTGACGTCATCGACCAGTGCGAAGCGATGCTTGAGCACCGACAGCTCGCCGAGCCAGCGCTGGATGCCGGTGATTTCCCGCTCCAGGCGCATCAGTTCCTGAGTGCCGCCGCGCTGATCGTTTTGCAGCGCGTCTTGCTCGTTGCGGTAATGCTCGGCCTGAATCGTCAGCTCTTCCTTGCGCGCACTGGCGTAGTCCGACCAAGTGCCGAGCAGGGAGTCGAGCAGCGGCGAAATGCGGTGCAGTTTGCCGCGCAGGATATTGCGCTGGGTCACGCCTGCCGCAAGGGCTTCGACCAATGGGCCGGCAGTGACCAGCGAGTTGTAATCCTGCTCCATGCGTCGTACATCGCGGAACGCTTCTTCGCACGCGGCGATGTAATCGACGCTGCCGGAACGCAGGCTGTGCTCGAACGCATCGAGGAACAATTGCTTGAGCTTGGCCGCGGTGATTTCGCGCATGTGCAGCAGGTTGATGAACAGCGCGCGGAACGTCTTCAGGCTCTGCTCGCTGGTGGAGCGCAGCGGGATCAGCGTCAGGTCCAGCGGGATCGAGGTGTGACCACCGACCAGCAAACGACGCAATTCATCCGGTTTGAGCTCGTAGGCTTTCAGGCCTTCGCGCTCAAGGTTGGTGAACAATTCTTTCTGACGCAGGCAGGTGTCGTTTTTCTGGTAATGGGCCAGATCCAGTTTGCCGGCGTAGGCAAAGAACTGGTGACCGAAACCACCGCCCGGGCCGCGACCGACCACACCAATCACATGTGGACCGTGAGGCAGCGAGACTTCGACCAGGATGTAACTGGTGTCCGAGGCGAAGTAGAAGCGCCGGGATTGCTCCAGGCTGTACTTGCCGAAACTCATGTCCGACATGCGCGCCAGGATCGGGAACTGCAAGGCGTTGATCGAGGCGGATTTTCCGAGGTTGTTCGCGCCGTAAACCGACAACGGTTCTTCCAGCGGGAACAGGCCGAGGCTGTAACCGGCGGTGTTCAAAAGGGCGAAGCGGCGAATGCCGTAGCGTTCCTTGCTCATGCGTCGGTCTCCTGTTCTTCGGCAATGGCGCGGGCCATGGCGTCTTCTTCGCTTTCTTCTTCGAAGTCACTCAAATCCAGCGGGTCATCGGTTTCCAACAGCTTTTCGTCGCTGTCGTCGTCGATCAGCACCGGAACCGGCAGAGGCAACACGCTGTGCAGGCTGGCGGCCAGATCACGGTCTTGTTGGACCGACAGGCAGACATCGAGGAAACGGTGCATCGGCGGCAGGAAACGGTAGATGCCGTTTTCTTCACCGGCGAAACCGAGCTGAGTCATGCGGCGCATGATTTTTTCTTCGAGTTCTTCGACGGTCTGCACTTCGGCCTGGATGAACAGGTCGCGGTACTTTTCCAGTAACGATGGCAATTCATCGCGGCCAAGGCTGCCACCGTCGAGCACGGCGACCGGGTCCCGGCCCTGATCGGCCAGGTGCTCGACGAGAATGAAGGTGAACAGCGCCAGACGTTGCGCGGTCTTGTTCACTGCTGCGGCGGCGAGGTCCGGCACGAAGTAGTAGAAACCACGGGTGTCGCAGACCAATTCAAAGCCCAACGCCTTGAACAGCGTGCGGTACTGGTCCTGGAAGTTCGACAGTTGCGCGTACAGCTCCGGATCGCGGCGGCTGACGTGGTAACCCTTGAATAGCTCGCGAAAGATCGGCGCCAGCTGGGACAGTTCGTTTAGATCAAGATGCATTTGGAATGCTCGCAGAATCCTCGGCGGCGGTGTCGGCGGCCGAGAGCAGGGCGAAGGAGCGCAGGCTGACCTGGTGCTCGTGAGTGTGGTAATCGCGGCGTTCCAGACGCTCGCGTGTGAAGCGTTTTTCCCGCGACAGGCGCGAGAACCAATACAGCAATTCGTCGGTAGCGCCGTCCGGCTCCTGCTCCAGCAGCCAGGTCATCAGGTCCGGCATCGGCAGGGCGTCTTCGCAGCGTTCGAGCATTTCCCGAACCGTGCGTGGCGCGCGCGGCGCTTCGCCTTTCTGCGTCTTGTGCGCCTTGGGGAAGCGCGCCGGTTTCGGCTCGAAACGGGCCAGCGCATAAACGTAGGCTTCGACCTGACTGGCGCTACCCAAGAAGGTGCTTTGCGGCCGAGTGAACATCGGCATCGCCGCTTGTGGCACCGCATCGATGCCTTTGCGACGGATGGCCGACAAAGCCAGCGCCGCGCCACGGGTCACGGCGTTGTGCCGACGGGCTTCTTCACGCAGCGGCAGCAGCAGTTCGCGGGCATGACGCAGCGTCAGCTGGGCGCTGGTCTGCATTTCGAGGATGCGCGCGTGGGTGCGCAGCAGCATGTCGTCATCGACCAGGTGGCCGAGGCGTTGCTGCTCGGTGAGCATCTTCAGCAGCACGTTCTCGACCTTGCGCACGCCTTGTTCGAAGGCGCCGTCGGCGTTCACCAACTGGATCATCGGTTCGACGTATTCGTCCCAGGTCGCCAGTACTTCGGCGTAACGCTGACGCAGCGGGATTTGCCGGTCGCTGGTCTTGGCCCGCTCGGCGACGGCCACCAGGGCCTGTTCGTCGTTGGCGAGTTTCTTCAATACGTCCCGTACGCGCATGTCGAGCAGGCGCAACTGGCGCGCCAGGTCGTGGCCGTCGCGGATGTCGAAGGCGTCCTGGATATAACCGGCCAGGCGTTCGAGGTGACGCAAATAGGCTTCGATCTCCAGGCACAGGCCCAGGCGGTGCTCACGGCGCAGGTAGGCGAGGAAGTCGTGGATTTGCGCGTTGAGCTCGAAACGGTTCGGGCTTTTCGCCACGGGAACCAGAATGTCGAGGCGAATCCACACGTCCAGCAGGCTGGTGATGTCCTGCGGCGTACTGTCCAGTTGCTGGGCGGCCAACTGTGAACGCAATTCGTTGAGGCTCAAGGTGCCTTGGTCGAAGTGCTCGCACAGTGGCTCCAGAAGTGCCCAGTGTTCAGCGAGGGCGCGCAAGACGCGCTTGGGTTCGATCATCGGAATGGCCGGCTGGTTGACGAATAAAAGCAGCGATTGTACTGCATCACGCCCGTTGCGATTCACTCTCGGGACGGACAGTTGGCTTTCTATCGATCAAGCGTGGGCGATCTTGAGCGAAGGGCGGTAGAATCACCGCACTTTAGTTATCCACAAGTGGCCGACCTTTGCTTATCGAGTCCCGTCGCCGCGCTTATTTGACCGCCATGCAGGTGGTCAACTGGCTGCCGCGCACCGAATTGCCCTTTGCTGCGCCTTCGCGGCCCGAATTGCTGGAGATGCCCGAGCCGTTGGTCGTCGCGCCGGTTGCTCCGGTTGCGCCCGCGCCTGTGGCTGATTCACCCGTGGAACCGCTGGTCAAACCGGCCGAACGGGTGAAAATCGAGGTGCCACGGCCATCGCTGGCCAGCACGCGTACGAATGCCAAGGTTGAAGAAGAGGCCGCTCCGGTTGTGGCCAAGGCGCCAGTCGTGCCGCCACCGCGTTTCGCTCTGCAATTGCTGCGGGCCGGGCGTTGCTTGCTGCTGGTGGAGTTACCCACAGGCGAATCGTTCCAGACCCGCGACCCCGCCTATCTGTTGCTCAAAGACATGCTGCGCGCCGCCGGTCTGCCGGACAGCCCGCAGATCGTCGGCGAGCCGGTGCGTTGGCCGCTGTTGTCTCGGGGCACCATGGATCAAGGCCCGGAAGCAGCTCGCGACTTCGTGCAAGGTTTTCTCTCGGCCCGGCTGGAAGACGCACCGTGCGTCTGCGTGTGGCTGATCGGCTTGCCGGCGGTGCGTTTCGCCGGTGAGGCGAACGCCGAATCCTTCAACCGTGAACTCCAGGTCGAAGGCCTGGGCTCGGTCTGGGCCCTGCCGGGTCTGGAATTATTAATGGAAGAGCCACAGCGTAAGGCTGATGTCTGGCAAGCCATGCGTCGGCTGATGGCGCGCTGGAAAGAATCGAATGAGTGACGCTGTATCGTTCCGCCCAATGACCGAGGCGGACCTGGACGCTGTACTGAAAATCGAATACGCGGCTTACAGCCATCCCTGGACTCGCGGGATTTTTCTCGATGGGCTGGGTAAATATCAGATATGGCTGATGTTTGAAGGCCAGCAGCAGGTCGGCCATGGGGTGGTGCAGATCATCCTTGATGAAGCTCATCTGCTGAACATCACCGTCAAACCGGAAAACCAGGGCCGTGGCCTGGGCTTGACGTTGCTGGAGCATTTAATGTCCCGGGCGTATGACGCCAAGGCGCGGGAGTGTTTCCTTGAAGTGCGCGACAGCAACCGTGGCGCGTTCAAGTTGTATGAGCGTTATGGGTTTAACGAGATTGGTAGGCGGCGCGATTACTACCCGGCAGTTGGCGGGCGGGAAGATGCTGTCGTCATGGCCTGCACTTTGGTCGATTGAACAGCGATCCCGTGTAGGAGCTGCCGAAGGCTGCGATCTTTTGATCTTTTGTTGTCACGACACAGGAAGATCAAAAGATCGCAGCCTTCGGCAGCTCCTACATTCCGATCCTCTCAGACAGATAGATCAACGATTACCGTCCATCGGATCCCGCCGCGCCAGTTCCTCTTCATCCAGCCCATTGCCCCCGCCGATGTCGTCTTCATCGACAATGCTCAAATCCCAATCGGCCTGGCCACCTTCACCCGCTTCGTGGGCGTCCCGTGCGCCGTCTTCATGGATCAGGGTTTCCGGGCTCATGTCGTCGTCGGTGGACTCATGGTCATCGGTCGAGGCCCCGGTCATGCCGGCTTCACGTACGCGTTCCCGAGGCATCAGGCGTTCACGCTCCGCTTGCGTCAGCTCGTCGCCGATTTTGGCGCTGGGTTCTTCCTCGTCGAAATCCAGCTCATGCATCGAACCCATGCGGTCTTCGTTGTCATCGATGGGCTCGGGTTGCACCGCATCGTACGGACGTCGTGATTCAGTCATGGCAATTCCTCATACTGTAGGCCTTACTAGGGTGGACCCCCTGGGCTGCTGAGAATTCCTCCGGCATGGAAAACCGGGTTTCTGCATCTGGCGCGTGACCCCGACAGATGGTTGTCTGTCATAGAAGCGCATCATTCTCGAGGTTTCATTGCATGAACGAATTACAAGATCTGATTGATAACAACGAGCGCTGGGCTGACGCGATCACCAAAGAAGATCCTGATTTCTTCGCCAAGCTGGCCCGTCAGCAAACCCCGGAATACCTGTGGATCGGTTGCTCCGACGCCCGGGTGCCGGCGAACGAGATCGTCGGCATGCTGCCCGGCGATCTGTTTGTCCACCGCAATGTGGCCAACGTAGTGCTGCACACCGACCTCAACTGCCTGTCGGTGATTCAGTACGCGGTCGACGTGCTGAAGGTCAAACACATCCTCGTTACCGGCCACTATGGCTGCGGCGGCGTGCGCGCCTCGATGCAGGACCGTCAGCTGGGCCTGATCGACGGCTGGCTGCGCTCGATTCGCGATCTCTATTATGAAAAACGCGAAGAACTCGCCAAGTTGCCCACCGAAGAGGAGCGGGTCGACCGCCTCTGCGAATACAACGTGATCCAGCAAGTGGCCAATGTCGGGCACACCAGCATTGTGCAAAACGCCTGGCACCGCGGGCAGAGCCTGTCTGTTCACGGCTGCATCTATGGCATCAAGGACGGTCGCTGGAAAAGCCTGAACGCCACCATCAGCGGTTTCGAGCAATTGCCGCCGCAATACCGTCTGCGTCCGGTCGAGACGTTGTAACGCCCTTCAGCATAGACTTCGCCGGCGCCAGTGCTGCAGAAACAACTGGCCGTCGGCGTTCGGCGGTTCATCGTAGCCGGTGATCCAGCCTCGGCAGTCGAACGAGCCGCACTGGCAGGCGAACTGACGCAAGAGTTTGTCTTCGGTGGAAGCGTAGTCCATCGTCAGTCGGTCGCCTTTTTTGATGTCCTTCAGCGCCCACAACCACAGCTCGCTCATGTCGAGAAATACGTTTGGGTCGCAGGAGTGTCGCAGCAGGCCGCAGAAGCGCGGGTCGTAGACATGGATGCCACGGGCCAGTTGCCGGGTATGCCGACAGCGATAAGGCAGCAAGTGCCCTGACGCCCGACAAATTCGGCTGATACGGGGGAAGTCCCGAAGTGCGGCGACGGCTCCCGCCGATCCGTTGGTGTTGTCGATAATCTCGAAGTCGGCCCGGGAGGGGAATCCAAGGCGAACGGGCAGCTCCGCAAATGGATAAATCCCGTCGGGAGGTTGTGCAAGCGTCTCGTGCAGGGCGTGGGTTTTCATAACGATCCTTGTCGGCTGGGTGCTGCGACCTCCATCAGCTGACAATCCTGTCAGCACTGCAACACATGGGAACGACTCAAGCCTCTCGCAAATGAAACGGCGGGTCTACTGTCAGTTATGACAGTAGACCCGCCGTTCATCGTTTTACAGAGGCGGGACAGGGATCGCAGTCGCGGGTACTGGGGCTTTCAGCTGTTTGAGTTGAGATTTGATCGGTGCCGTCGCGCACTTGGCCACGGCTTTTTCGGGCGTCAGGTTGCGGATCGAGGTATAGAACAGCTCGCAGGTTTTTTCTGCCTGAGCCACTTGCCAGGTTTGGGTGCAACTTCTCAGTTCAATGTCGGGATTACTGTCCGGTTGGCGGCCCATGGCGGCCTGCCAGCACGCGGCACTCAAATCCTGACCCATGACTTTAAGGCCAGCCGCGTCGGCCTTGGCCTGGGCATCGTTGCCGGTATAGCTTTGCGGGTCGGCGGCGTACCAAATGTAGCTTGGGTGGTTGGAACCCAGCACTGGCACTTTCACCCCGTCGCTCGGACTGATGCTGACCAGGCCCAGCACGTTCACGGTCGGCCCGTATTGCTGCTTGATCCAGTTACGCACCGGCGCGCCGAAGGCGACCATCGGCAACGCCGCACCACTGGCGTTCTGGCTGAGTTGCTTGACCATGGTGGTCTGGTAGTCCTTGAAGTAGTCGTAGACGCCTTCCAGATCTTTGCCAGCGTTGGACGGCGCGGCAATCGGTGCGATGTCGATGATGGTCTGGTAGCCCGGCGTCTGGTCGGCCGGAATTCCGTTGTCAGTCAGCAGTGTGGCCCAGCGATCGGTGGTGGCGGATCGCAGGTAATCCTGAGCCTGGGTCAACGAATAGTCGGGTGGAAAGTGCAACAGTTCAACGCTTTTGCGGTTTTCCAGAGCCATGCCCAGTGGCAGGAACAGATACCAGCTGTAAGCCCACTTGCCATCGGCATTCAGCTTGCTGGCGCCGGTATAGGCCAGATCACCGGCATCGAGCAACGCCGCCAACGGTTTTTCATAGCCACGGGGTACGCCGCTGATTTCGGCGTAGAGCTGATTGTTATCGGTTTTGACCAGCACTTTCGCCGCGCTGTAACCATCGCGCTGCACGCTTTGGGTCAGGTAATGCTCGACCGTTTGCTCCAGCGTCCAGTTGCGAAAGCAGATCACGTTGCAGTTGTTGGGATAGGCGAACAGGCGGGTGACGCGTTCGGTACTGCCCAGCTTCAGGTCGACATCGGCATGGGCGGCGGCACTCAGGGTGAGGGCCGCGAGGGTGAGGCCTGCGAACTTGAACATGCTCAGATCCTTTTCAGCGTGGTCCCGTTGATTGGGGTACGCGACATACTGGATCACCGGCGTTACACAGAACAGTGTGTACGTGTAGTTTTTTTGCTTAGAGCTTGCGCTGTGTATGCCAGGAGCTCTTAGTTATGGAGGCCGGCCCGGGCTTAATGTTTATGGGCCGGACGGAGATTGAAGCGTTACAACAGCTTGAGTGCCAGATGAGTGCCGGCGCGCAAGTACTCGACCTGTGCAAATACGGCATCCTTGACGATGGCCTCTCCTGTATCGGTCAGTTTGGCTTTTTTGGCATCAATGATGGACGTTTGCGTTAATTGCATCACTACATCCATCGCTTTTTGAAGGGCGGTCAGATTGTTGTGCTGGCCGAACTCGCGGACGACAGCATCCATACGGCGATCTGCATCATCACGCAGCTTTTTATATTCAACGACTGAAACCTTACCGTCCTGGTAAATCTCGTTAATCATCTCTTCCAGCGTTTTCGATATTAAAGACATGTGTTTGTTCATCCTTGGTCAGTGCTGTCTTGCTTTAAAAAGTTTGTGAGCTGTCGGAGTTTACTCAGCGATTCATAGGTTGGAGATAAGAACTCTCCGGGTTTCATGTCAGGCGGAATCGAGCCTGTATGTAGGATAAATCTAGGCGTTTGTTTCATGCTCAAGCCGGGTGAACTGATTGCACCTGCCCGCAGCAGGTGCAATCACTTACGTGTTACGGCATCACCGGTGCCGTATACGTCAGCGTCGTTCCCAACGCCCACAGCAGAAACAGCACCAGCGGCGTGTGCACCAGCAGTTGCACGAACGAAAACCCGATCAAGTCCCGCGCCTTCAACCCGAGCACGCCCAGCAGCGGCAGCATGTAGAACGGGTTGATCAAATTCGGCAAGGCTTCGGCGGCGTTGTAGATCTGCACGGCCCAGCCCAGGTGGTAGTTCAGGTCGGTGGCCACTTGCATGACGTACGGCGCTTCGATGATCCATTTGCCCCCGCCGGAAGGGATGAAGAAACCGAGGATTGCCGAGTACACGCCCATCAGCAGCGCGTAGGTGTCGTGGGACGCGATTTGTACGAAAAAGGTCGAGATGTGGTGAGCCAGCGTCTGAGCGTCAGTCCCTTTGACGGTGGTCATCAGCGCCGCGATCGAGCCGTACAGCGGGAATTGAATCAGTACGCCCGTGGTGGTCGGCACCGCGCGGGACACAGCGTCAAGGAAGCTGCGCGGGCGCCAGTGCAGCAGCGCACCGAGCATGATGAACAGGAAGTTGTAGGTGTTCAGCCCGGAAATCGCACTGATCGCCGGTTTGGTCGAGAACTCGTGGAACAGCCATCCGGCCGCCAGCAGCACCAGCAAAATCGTCAGCAGCGGGCTGTGCTCCAGCCATTCACCGGGGCGGGTGCGCGGTTGCAAGGGTGGCAAGTTAAAGCTCGGATCGATGCCGCAGGCTTTGGCATCACGGGCCGAGTTCGGGCCGGGTGCAGTGGCGTAAGCAATGATCAGCGAGATCACGATCAGCGCCAGCAACATCACGCCGGACTGCCAGAGAAAAATAGTTTGCGTGAAGGGAATGACCCCAGTGATCGACAGAATCGACGGCGGCAGGCTGGCCGGGTTGGCCTGCAATTGCGCGGCGGACGAGGACAGGCCCAAGGCCCACACCGCGCCGAGACCCAGATAGGCGGCGGCACCGGCGGCACGGTAATCCATTTTCAGATCGGTACGGCGGGCGAGGGCGCGCACCAGCAAACCGCCAAACACCAGCGACAGCCCCCAGTTCAGCAGCGAGGCGACCATGGAGATCAACGCAACCCAGGCCACGGCCGAGCGGCCGTTTTTCGGGATCCGCGCCAGCCGGTCGATCAGTTTCACTGCCGGTGGCGAGCTGGCGACCACATAACCGCCGATCACCACGAAAGCCATCTGCATGGTGAACGGGATCAGGCTCCAGAAGCCGTCACCGAAGGCCATGGCGGCGTCGGTGGGTTTGGCGCCCATGAACAGGGTGGCCACGGCGACGATAATCACCGCCAGTGCGGCAAACACCCAGGAGTCGGGGAACCAGCGTTCGGCAAAACTTGAGCAGCGCAGGGCAAAGCGGGCAGAGCGGGTATCTTCGATATCAGCGGCCACGGGTGTACCTCGAATTTTTATGTTTGTTGTGGTCTTCAGGACCGCAAAGGCCCGTCTAGACAGGTGCCAACAGTAAAACAATCGGCTCTATTTTTTGACGAAGTTTTACGAGTCTAGGACTTTGGTCTAACGGGTTGTCCGTTGGCGCGTTTGCGTAGACCATGGGCGCCTTGGTTTTTTGCCTATGCCAGAGTTCTTTTCATGACCGCCAACACCCACTCGCGCCCGGCGCCGTTCGCCCGCTCGGATTACAAGACCCTCGGCCTTGCGGCCCTTGGCGGCGCGCTGGAAATCTACGATTTCATCATTTTCGTATTTTTCGCCCTGACCCTCAGCCAGCTGTTCTTCCCCCCGGAAATGCCCGAGTGGCTGCGACTGCTGCAAAGCTTCGGGATCTTCGTGACCGGTTATTTGGCGCGGCCGTTGGGCGGGATTCTGATGGCGCATTTCGCCGACCGGCTGGGCCGCAAGAAGGTCTTCAGCCTGAGCATCCTGATGATGGCGCTGCCGTGCCTGTTGATCGGCATCATGCCGACCTACGCCCAGATCGGTTATTTCGCACCGCTGCTGCTGTTGGCCCTGCGAATCCTCCAGGGCGCGGCGGTGGGCGGCGAAGTGCCGAGCGCCTGGGTATTCGTCGCCGAGCATGCACCGGCCGGGCATCGCGGTTATGCCCTCGGTTTCCTGCAGGCCGGGCTGACGTTTGGTTACCTGATCGGCGCCCTGACGGCGACTTTTCTGGCGCAGGCGTTCACCCCGGCAGAAATCCTTGATTACGCCTGGCGTTACCCGTTCCTGCTGGGCGGCGTGTTCGGCGTAATCGGCGTCTGGCTACGCCGCTGGCTCAGCGAAACCCCGGTGTTCATGGCCATGCAGGCGCAACGTGATGAGGCCGTCGAGCTGCCGCTGCGCACGGTCTTGCGTGAACACCGTCTGGCCATGCTGCCGGCGATGATCCTCACTTGCGTACTGACCTCGGCGGTGGTGGTGTTCGTGGTGATCACCCCGACCATGATGCAGAAAACCTTCGGCATGACCGCCAGCCACACCTTCGCCCTGAGTGCCTTGGGTATTGTTTTTCTGAATATCGGCTGCGTCCTCGCCGGGCTGCTGGTCGACCGCATTGGCGCCTGGCGCACGGTGATGCTCTATAGCCTGCTGCTGCCACTGGGCATCGGCGTTCTCTATACCTGCCTGATCATCGGTGGCAACTGGATCGGCCTGGCGTACGCGGTGGCCGGTCTCGGTTGTGGGGTGGTCGGCGCGGTGCCGTCGGTGATGGTCAGCCTGTTCCCGGCGCGAATTCGTGTCTCGGGGATTTCCTTCACTTACAACATTGCCTACGCCGTCTGGGCGAGTATCACACCGTTGTTGCTGATCGGTCTGATGCCATGGAGCCCATGGATCTGTGTGATCTTCTGCGCGGTGATGGGGACTGTGGGTGTGAGCAGTGCGGCGTATTTCGGGACGCGGATGCCAGGAGTTGGCAGCTGCTCGACTGCTGGCGCGATGTAATCGAAGGTAGCACCGTACGTGTAGCAACTATTTTTGTAGGACAACCCTGAAACACTCTTCAGAAAATATCCCTGAGGCCGATGGTTAGGCTGCATACCGCTTTCTATCCCTGTCCATCGGTGTATCCCCATGTTCAACAAACGCTTGAAGCAGGAGCTGTCGGCTCTTCGCGAAGAACTCTCCAGCCTCCAGCAAGTGAAGGAAAGTCTGGAAAGCGAGATGCTGGTCCTGACCCTCGATGCCGATGGGCGGATTCAATCGGTCAACCAGAACTTCATCGGTGAGATGCTCTACAAAAGCAGCGACCTGATAGGGCGACACATCGAAGACATCGTCCCGGCCCATGTGAAGTCGGACGAATTCCACCAGCGCTTCAAGGTCTCGTTGACCCGTGGCGAGCACTTTGCCGGCACGGTGCGTTTGTTGCGCGGCAATGGTCAGGAAGCCTGGCTGCGCTCGATCGTGCAGCCGGTCCGGTCCGCGGACGGGCGGATCAAACACTTCTCGATTTACTCCAGTGACCTGACCCGCACCATCGAGGCATCTCGTGAGCATGAGAACCTGATCGGCGCCCTCGTGCGCTCCACGGCAGTGATCGAGTTCGATCTCAATGGCAACGTGTTGGCGGCCAACGAACGGTTTCTCAGCGGCATGGGTTACAGCCTGGCGCAGATCAAGGGCAAACATCACCGCATGTTCTGCGAACCCGAGGAATACAACAGCGCCGGGTATCAGGACTTCTGGCGTCGCTTGAATGCAGGCGAGTTCTTCGCCGAGCGTTTCAAACGCGTCGACAGCCACGGCCGCGGGGTCTGGCTGGAGGCGTCCTACAACCCGGTGATCGATGCCAACAACAAGCTCTACAAAGTGGTGAAATTCGCCACGGTGATCACCGATCAAGTCAATCAGGAACAAGCGGTCGCCGAAGCGGCCAACATTGCCTACAGCACCTCGCAGCAAACCGACAGCAGCGCGCAGCGCGGTAACGCGGTGGTGACTCAGGCGGTCAACGTGATGCGTGACCTTGCCAGGCACATGCAGACCGCCGGCGAAGGCATCGAAGCGCTGAACGAGCAGTCGGTGGTGATCGGCACCATCGTCAAAACCATCAGCGGGATTGCCGAACAGACCAACCTGCTGGCGCTCAACGCGGCCATCGAAGCGGCTCGGGCCGGGGAACAGGGGCGTGGTTTCGCGGTGGTGGCGGATGAGGTCCGGCAATTGGCTTCGCGCACCAGCCAGGCAACCGATGAGATTGTTGGCGTAGTCCGTCAGAACCAGGACATGGCGCGCAACGCCGTGGCGCTGATGACCGAGGGCAAACTCCAGGCTGAACAGGGGCTGGCGCTAGCGGCAGAGGCGGGTACGGTGATTGTCGAGATTCAGGACGGTGCACAGAAAGTGGTGAATGCGGTCGGCCAGTTTGCCAATCAGTTGGCGACTTGATGCCTGCCATCGCGGCGTAAATCGCTACAATCGGCGTTTTCCCCAGGAGCAGCCATCATGAGCGTTTCCCACCGCCGTCCGGTTCCCTTGGCCAAGGCGTATCGTCTGCTCAATCACGGCCCGACCGTGTTGGTCAGCGCGGCTCATGATGGCCAGCGCAACATCATGGCGGCGGCCTGGGCCATGCCGCTGGATTTCGAGCCGCCGAAAATTGCCGTGGTGCTGGACAAGTCCACCTGGACACGGCAATTGCTGGAGGCTTCGGGCACGTTTGTGCTGAATGTTCCCTGCGCCGCCCAGGCCGATATCGTCCAGACCGTTGGCTCGACGTCCGGCCTGGAATTGACCCGGGACCAAGGCCGGGACAAATTCCAGGTCTATGGCTTGGCGACCTTCAGCGCTGAGTTGATCGATGCGCCGATGCTCGAAGGCTGCGTCGCCTGGCTGGAGTGCCGACTGCTGCCGGAGCCAGGCAATCACCAGCAGTACGATCTGTTCCTGGCCGAAGTGATTGCCGCTCAGGCAGACGAGCGCGTGTTCAGTGACGGTCGCTGGCACTTCGAAGGGCAAGACACGTTGCGCACCTTGCACCATGTGGCTGGCGGGCATTTCCTGAAAATCGGCGATCCAGTGGACGGTAAAACCTTGCAGCCTTAAGCAGTCGGCCTTTCACACCCAGACGTCATTCTGCGCCGTGCGCTCGCCACCTTCGTTACCCGTGTTCAGCACACCCTTGGGCTCAATCAGCAGGAGTTTCACCTCCTGCTCGGCGAACGGTTTGTGCTCGACACCTTTTGACACCACATACATTTCGCCAGCGTTCACCAGCACGTGGCCATCGCGAAAGTCGATGCGCAGTTGCCCTTCGAGGACGATGAAGGTTTCGTCGGTATCAAGGTGATCGTGCCAGATAAAATCCCCCAGCAGTTTCACCACCTTGAACTGGTAGTCGTTCATTTCGGCGATGACCCTAGGCGTCCAGTACGGGCCGATCCTGTCGATTTTTTCAGCGAAATTCAGGCTTTCGTAAGCTTTCATGAAGCAGCTCTCGTGGTTGATCGTAAATCCACGATAGCCCGCGCATCGGTGTGCTTCTTGAACGATTGTGCGTGGCTCAGCAGCGGTGCATTTTCATCCAGCGGGCTGGCGACAGACCGTAGGTTTTGCTGAACTGCCGGGTCATGTGGCTCTGATCGGTGAAGCCGGCGATCAGCGCGGCGCTGACCAGTGACTGGCCCTGAATCAGCAGTGAGCGGACCAGGTCCAGGCGGCGCATGGTCAGGTATCGATAAGGGCTGGTGCCGAACAACAGGCGAAAATCCCGCGACAGACTCCAGCGATCGCGACCGCTGTGTTGCGCCAGTTCTTCCAGCGTCACGGTGCGATCCAGGGCGCTATGAATGAATTCCCGCGCGCGTTCGGCGGCCACGTAGTCGAAGCTCTGGCGGGTGGCAGACACGCCGGAAACGCTGTTCAAGGCTTGGGCCAGATCGAACAGCGCATCCTGCTCTTCCAGAGGCTCGAGGGGACAATCAAGGCTTCGCAGCAGCACGGCGGTGGCGGCGAACAAACGTGGATCGGCTGACAGGCCGGTCTTGATAAACGGCAATGGCTGGCCGCCGAGCATCTGCTGGATCAGCGCCGGCTCGATGTACATCATTCGGTATTGAAAGCCGGTCTCGGTGCCGGCTTCGCCATCGTGAACTTCGTCCGGGTGCAGCACCATGGTCCCGCCCGGCAGGCTGTGGCGCCAGCCACCGCGGTACTGAAAACTCTGCACACCGGCCAGGGTATGGCCGATGGCGTAGGTGTCGTGGCGGTGAAGGTCGTAGCCGTGGCCTGCAAAAAACGCCTCGAAACGCTGAAGCCCGCCAACGTCGGGCGCGCGGTGGAACCAGTCGTGGTGAATGATTTTTTTGCCCATCCGAGGATGCTCGATCGCCTTGAAGCTGTGAGTGGAACATTACCCCAGGGGGGGGCTTTATGTCTGCGGAAGCGTTTCTATGTGTGTATTACAGTAATAAATTATTGTTTTGCGATAATTTATGGTTTAGCGTTTGCTCACATTCATTCCCTGTGAGGTGTTGCCGTGACTTCCAATCGTCTCGCTCAATTGAGCCAACGCATGGCTGCTGTAACTCTTTTTCTTATCGTCGCAATGCTGGCGATCAATGTTGTGCTTTGGCTCTTTCCTTTCCTGGCTGCGAAGGATGGATGGGGGCTCGGTTTTGCGCTTACCGATCGCCAGCTCTCGCATATCACCGATAAAGCGATGTTGTTCCCGTGGTGGCAAATACTAGGCGGCATTCTGCTGTCGAGCGTGCCATTGCTGGCACTGGCATACGGCTTGGGAAAC
The DNA here is from genome assembly GCF_004136015.1 of Pseudomonas sp. ACM7. Classification (NCBI taxonomy): domain Bacteria; kingdom Pseudomonadati; phylum Pseudomonadota; class Gammaproteobacteria; order Pseudomonadales; family Pseudomonadaceae; genus Pseudomonas; species Pseudomonas sp. ACM7. Next base: position 3,789,015 of record NZ_CP024866.1, read on the forward strand.
TTGCGTCGACTGTTCCGGAACTATTCGCGCGGTGAGTATTTTTCCAGTGAGTCGGCTGTTCATTTAGGTCTGGTCGGAAGGGGCGTGGCGCTCTGGGTGTTGCTTGATTTCTTGTGCGAGCCCGTGCTCAGCTTCTGGGTGACAATGAATGAGCCGGTCGGTGAACGGCTGATTACCCTCAGTGTCACGGCTCCCACCTTTGTCGCGTTGTTCCTGGCTGCGTGTATATCGATCATTGCGCGTATTCTCAGGCAGGCCAGTGAAGTGGACTCTGAATACCGCACCTTTGTTTGAGAATTTTATGTCAATTGCCATTCAGCTGGACGTGATGCTCGCACTGCGCAAAGTCAAATCCAAAGACCTCGCCGCCGCTATCGGCATTACCGAAGCGAACCTGTCGCTGTTGAAGCAGGGCAAGGTCAAGGGGCTGCGCCTGGCGACGCTGGACGCGATCTGCAAACATTTGAATTGTCAGCCGGGTGACCTGTTGATCCATGTGCCTGACGTCGAGTAAAAGTAAGCGCTCCATTGCGCCTGCTTGTTGTGCTGCGTCCACATTTTAACGCCTCGGCGGTGTGTTGCTGGCAGCGGCTGGCGACTGTTCGGCGCGCATCTGGTGGCCAATCGTTGAGGAGTTCTGAATGAGCAAACTGCGGGTAGGCATTATTTTTGGTGGTCGTTCGGCTGAACACGAAGTGTCGCTGCAATCGGCGAAAAACATCGTCGATGCATTGGATCGGTCGCGCTTCGAACCGGTGCTGATAGGCATCGACAAGCAAGGTCACTGGCATCTGAACGACCCTTCGAACTTCCTGCTCAACCAGGAAAACCCGGCGCTTATCACCCTTAATCAATCCAACCGTGAACTGGCCGTCGTGCCGGGCAAGGTCAGTCAGCAATTGGTGGAAACCTCCGGTCAGGAACTGCTGGGCCACGTCGATGTGATCTTCCCGATCGTCCACGGCACCTTGGGCGAAGACGGTTGCCTGCAAGGCTTGCTGCGCATGGCTGATCTGCCGTTTGTCGGCTCTGATGTACTCGGTTCGGCCGTCTGCATGGACAAGGACATCAGCAAGCGTCTGCTGCGTGACGCCGGGTTGGCGGTCACGCCGTTCGTCACCCTGACCCGCGCCACCGCGGCGCGCACCGGGTTCGCCGAGGTGCAAGGCAAACTCGGCTTGCCGCTATTCGTCAAACCGGCGAACCAGGGATCTTCCGTCGGCGTGAGCAAGGTGAATGACGAAGCCGAGTACGCGGCAGCAGTAGAACTGGCCCTGGGTTTCGATGAGAAAGTCTTGGTCGAGTCCGCCGTCAGCGGCCGCGAGATCGAATGCGCGGTACTCGGCAATGAAAACGCCATCGCCAGCGGTTGTGGCGAGATCGTGGTGCGCAGCGGGTTTTATTCCTACGACAGCAAATACATCGACGCTCAAGCGGCTGAAGTGGTGGTGCCGGCAAATATCAGCATCGAGGCCAGTGAACGCATCCGCGCCCTGGCCGTCGAGGCGTTTCAGGTGTTGGGCTGTTCCGGGCTGGCGCGGGTCGACGTGTTCCTGACCGAGAGTGGCGAAGTGCTGATCAATGAGATCAACTCGTTGCCCGGCTTCACCCGCATCAGCATGTACCCCAAGCTATGGCAGGCCACCGGTATGACGTACAGCGAGCTGGTCAGCCGTTTGATCGAGCTGGCGCTGGAGAAGCATAAGGCGCGGCAAACGCTGAAGATCTCTCGCTAGGCTCAATACAACAATAATTATTCGAGGAGACACGTCATGAAAGTCAGCGCACGTAACGTATTCAAAGGCATCATCAGTCAATTGCAACCCGGCGCGGTAAATGCCGAAGTCTCACTGAAGCTGTCAGGCGGTAATGAACTGGTGGCCGTGGTGACCATGGAAAGCGTGAAGAACCTCGGCCTGGCAGTTGGCAAGGAAGCGATCGCGCTGGTGAAGGCGCCGTGGGTCATGTTGATGACCGAATCCAGCGACATTCGCCTTTCGGCGCGCAACTGCCTGGAAGGCAAGGTCACCAGTGTCATCGATGGCGCCGTGAACGCCGAAGTGGTCATCCAGCTCGACGGCGGCACCGAAGTCTATTCGATCGTGACACGTCAGGCTGTGGCAGAACTGGGCCTGGCGCCGGGCGTGAGTGCGACGGCGGTGATCAAGGCGTCGCATATCATTTTGGGTGTGCCGGCTTGATTTAAACCCGGAGGTGGCTGTTCCAGCCTTCGGTATTTTCGTCAGTCTTTGAGCGGGATGTACAACTCGACCACGCTGTCGGGGTGCATTGGCCCGAAAAAGCGTTCGCCGCAGTATTCGAATTCGATACCTTCAGCTGGCGCCATTCCCGCAGCAGGTAACCATTCGCTATAGGCGGCCCGGAACGTTTCCGGCAGGGTGGTGACCGTCCCGTGGTGTTCGACCCGGGCGTACCGGCGAGCGGGTATCTCCATCTCCACCATGCCTTGAACAAGCGGGGCGTGCGGTCCTACCGGTAGTCCGGCGATGTAGCGCCATTGACCGTCATCCAGCGGCTGGCACACACCAAAAGTGCCCATCGGATCGGTCAGACGATCGATTTCCTCCTCGCGCGGCACAAAGCGCTGCCACATCTCGGCGATGGTGTCGTCGTCGTCCTGTTGCCAACTCATGCCCATGATCCGCAAGGCGGGGTAGGCGATTCGCGCCGGCGTTTGCATGGGTGGCAGGCTGCGCTCTGGTTGCGCCAAGTAGCGGGTCAGTTGCCCCAGGACTTGCTCGCTACGCTGGATGTCGGCTCTCAACTGCCGGGCATGCCCTTCGAGGGATTCGCGCAGGCTGGCGACGCTGTCCAGCCCGCCGTTGACCGCAAGGGCTCGAATATCCTCCAGCGCCATGCCCAGTTGTTTGAGCCAGACGATCCGCCCCAGTGTGACGATCTGTTCGGGGCGGTAATAGCGATAACCATTGTCGCGACCGGTCAGCGCCGGGATAAACAGGCCGATGCTGTCGTAGTGGCGCAGGGTTTTGGTGGTGAGCCCGTGGCTGCGGGCCATTTGTCCGATGGTAAGCATATGAAACCTCCTTTTAGACTGGTCGGGGGCCACGATAGAGCTTGCCGTAGGGGCAAGCTCAAGTCCCTGTGTGCGCCGTCAAACGATATCGATCACTACTTTGCCCAGTGCCCGCAGCCGGAGTATTGGTAGATCGACTGGGAACCGGTTCGACTCATACGCCTCGATGAGGGTGATCATGATGTCAAAGTAATCACCCTCGGGTGTGCCTGGCTCAGGCTCATTGTCGAAGAGTGCAGACACATTCTTGAGCGCTGTACGGTAGTCCTCGTCGGTGTGAATGGGGCGTACGTTCATGGGTTACTCCATCTCGACGGTATCAGCGTCGATCGCGTCGTAGTGTTTGTGGATGCCGACAATTTCCACACTCTATCGAAGAAGCAGTCATTTGCGGGTAGGAAAAGGCTGCGCGAGATTGCCGATCAGTATTCGTTAGCTATAAAAAAGGGCCTACGTCCCGGTAAGCCCTTGCTCATTCCCGCGTACGACTCAATCCCCCAACGCGGCCCCCTCACGCCGCGGATCGGCCCCACCCGCCCACGACGTTTTCCCCTGCGCATCCTTGACCCGGACAATCGCCTGAGTCCCGCTGGTCATGTCGATCTCGTTCAGGCTGTGCCCTTTGTCTTTCAGCGCCTGAATCAGCGCCGGGCTGAACTGTCCCTGTTCCAGTTCGGTCGGGCCGTTGCGGCTGCCGAAGTTGGGCAGGCTGATGGCGGCTTGTGGGTCGAGGTTCCAGTCGAGCAGGCCGATGGTGGATTTGGCGACGTATTCGATGATCTGCGAGCCGCCGGGGGAGCCGATGGTGGCGAGGAATTCGCCGCTCTGACGGTCGAAAATCAGGGTCGGTGCCATGGACGAGCGTGGGCGTTTGCCGGGTTCGACGCGGTTGGCAACCTTCTGGCCATTCTCTTCGGGGATGAACGAGAAGTCGGTCATCTGGTTGTTCAGCAGGAAACCCTGAACCATCAGGTGCGAGCCAAACGCGGATTCCACGGTGGTGGTCATGGACACGGCGCCGCCTTCGTCATCCACCGCCACCACTTGCGAGGTGGAGATGCGCAACGGCGAACGGTCCGGTGCGTAGGCGACCTGAATGCCTGGCGGGGTGCCGGGTTTGGCCGTGCCCATGCTGCGATCCCCAATGAGCGCGGCGCGGCTGGCCAGATAAGTCGGGTCCACCAGACCTTTGACGGGGACGGGCACGAAATCTGCGTCGGCCACGTAGAGCGCGCGGTCGGCGTAGGCCAGGCGCTCGGCTTCGGAGATCAGGTGCACGGCTTCAGGCGCCGGCTCAACGCCCGCAGGTTGGCTGGTCTTGACCGGTTTGAGCGGCGCCAGGGCAAAACGCGGGTCACGGGTTTCCAGAGCCTGCAGGGTGCCGAGGATCTGCGCCACGGCGATCCCGCCTGACGACGGCGGCGGCATGCCGCAGACCTGCCAGCGTTTGTAGTCGGTGCACAGCGGCGCGCGCTCCTTGGCGGTGTAGCCTTTGAGGTCGTTCAGCGACAGGCTGCCGGGGTTGGCGTGGCCCTGAACCTTGGCAACGATCTCTTGTGCGATGGGGCCTTTGTACAATGCATCCGGTCCTTCCTTGGCGATGCGTTTGAACACGGCGGCCAGCGCCGGGTTTTTCAGTTGCGTGCCTGCGGCTTTCGGGCTGCCATCGGCATTCAGGAAGTAGGCCGCCATGTCCGGCGAGCGTCGAATGGACGAGTCCGAGGCGATCAACTGGTGAAGGCGTGGCGAGATGGCGAAGCCTTGCTCCGCGAGTTTGATCGCCGGTTCGAACAGCCGCGCCCATGGCAGATGACCGTGTTTCTGATGGGCCAACTCAAGCGCTCGCAACACGCCCGGTGTCCCCACCGAACGACCGCCAATCTGCGCCTGGGTGAACGGCATCGGTTTGCCGTCGGCTTGCAGGAACAGCCTCTCGGTGGCGCCGGCCGGAGCGGTTTCGCGTCCGTCATAAGTGCGCACAGCCTTGCCATCCCAGAGCACGATCAACGCGCCACCGCCAATGCCCGAGGATTGCGGCTCGACCAGCGTCAGCACGGCCTGCATCGCAATTGCGGCATCGATTGCCGAACCGCCCTGACGCAACATCTCCCGCCCGGCCTCGGCCGCCAGCGGATTGGCCGCGGCCGCCATGTGTTTTGAGGCGTATTGGGTCTGCAGGTCAGTGCGATAACCTGACGCGATTTCCGGCGCAACAGGCAACGTCGAAGAGGTCGGAGCACTACAGGCTGCGAGGGTTAAAGCAGCGGCGATCAGCGAAAAGGCTGACAGGCGATAGTGGCTCAAGTGGAAGGTTGAGAACACGTGGGGGGCACTCCGTCCGTGGGAAAGATCAGGGGACTTTATCGGCCGAAAGGAAGTGACGCAAACCAGGGGCTACAGTAAAGACACTTTCGCCCTTCATGAGTCCGCGGATTTTCTGTAGGTTCGAGGGCAACAGACTGGCCATAAGATCAACAAGAGGCAGACATGCAGACCGAGTTCCCCACCCAGCCAAGTTACCGCACCCAGCGTGATCAATTTCTGGCCGCCGCGACCGCGGCCGGCGCGACGCTGACCGAGTACCCGCATCCGCTCAAAGGGCCGTTCGGTGAGTCGTTGAGCACCGATGTGGCCGTGCTGGGTGATCCGGGCGCCAAGCGTTTGCTGATTGCGCTGAGTGGCACTCATGGCGTCGAAGGCTTCTATGGTTCGGGATGTCAGATCAGGTGGTTGCAGGAGTTGGGCAAGCGTTCGCTGCCGGCCGATGTCGCGGTGGTGATGATCCACCTGATCAATCCGTGGGGCACTGCGTGGCTGCGTCGGGTCAACGAAGACAACATCGACCTGAACCGCAATCACCTGAACTTCGACCACGCATTGCCAGATAACCGGGCCTACGCAGCGCTTCATGAAATCTATGCCTGCACGCAGTTGCGGGGCTCGGAGCGTGATCGCGCCGATGCCTTGCTCGACGAACAGATTAGCGAACACGGTTGGCCAGCGGTGATGTCGATTGTCGAGGGTGGCCAGCACCGTCATCCCGATGGTTTGTTCTACGGCGGACTGGCACCGAGCTGGTCGAACCGCACGTTGCATCAGATCATTCAAAAGCATGTTTCCCATGCCGAAGTGGCGATGTGTTTCGACTTGCACACCGGTGCCGGGGAATACGGTCATCCGATGTTGCTGACCATTACCGAGTCGGCGTATCCGGCGCTTGCGGATGCGCAGGCCATCTATGGTCCCTGGCTCTATACCTTGCACACGGGCGCCGACACGCTGAGCGAAACCGGCGTTGCAGCCACGGCCACCGGCTACACCTCCCAGGCGTTGATCAACGCGCTGCCGCACGCGCGGTTGATGCCGTTTGTGATCGAGTGTGGGACGTATCCCGGCGCCGAGGTTCATCGTCATCTGCGCGATGATCACTGGCTGCACCTGCACGGCAATCCGAGAGATGCCGTGGGGCGCGGGATCAAGCTGAATCTGGTGGAGCAGTTCTATCCCGCCGACAGCGACTGGCAGGCGATGGTCTGGCTGCGCACCTGGCAGATTTGGGAGCGGGCATTGTCAGCGTTGCCGGCGATTTGTTCCTGATGCGACTTCTTGGGTGGCTCGGCGTAGGGGCACGCCTCACAGTTCGCTCCTCCGGAAAGTTCGCGCACTTCAAGGTGCGTGAAGGGTGTGCGCGAAACACTGCGCGAAAACATGCCGGCCGGTACTTGACGCGAGCCTTCCATGGGGTTGTTTCCCCAAATGGGGGAGAATGAACACTTCAGTTCTGAGTAGAGCAGTTTTTGATTCACTCCAGTGCCCCGCAAACGAGATGCGCCCGACACATGGGATGCGTCGGAGGCAATGGCAACGCCCTTCCTAAAATCGAGCACATTGGTCCTTCAGTACATGCGTAAATCAGATCGGCTATTCCAGGTAGTAAACCTGATCCGGGTACATCAGCCGATTACAGCGGAAGACTTGGCGGGGCGTATCGGGGTCTCAGTCCGCACGATTTATCGGTATATCGACGACCTGTCTGTGAGCGGTATTCCTCTCTATGGCGTCGCTGGCGTTGGGTATGCTCTGCACGAAGGGTTTGAGTTACCGCCTCTGACACTCACCCAGGATGAACTCGACGCGCTGATGTTGGGCGTTGAGATGCTTTCAAATTCCGCAGGCACTGAACTCGCTTCTTCTGCAAGGACGCTGTTGAGCAAAGTTGCTGCCGTATTGCCGTTTCGCAATACAGAACCATCACTCTCCAATATCCGCGCGTTGAGGGCTAAGCCCGTCACACCAGACCAACGATATTTGGACGATCTCCACCGCGCTATTCAGCAGGCGAGAGCCGTCCACTTTTCATATTTCAGCTTGAGTGAAGAGATCTCGGGCAGGACGGTGTTCCCCTTGGGCCTTTTCTACTGGGGAGGAAAGTGGACTGTCGGAACATGGTGTACGTCCAGAAAGGCATACAGAGACTTTCGAGTTGACCGGATACGAAGCCTGCAGATCATGACGGATGGACAGAAGCTTGAGGCGGAATGGAACCTGCGGTCATACATGCAGTTTCAGTCTGATCAATGGACGGCCCAACAACCTCTCAAGCACTGACAGTACGGTGTCAGTACGACCCCAAGATACTGGTCGCTCCTCACCACACAATTGGAGTGACATATGACGCAGAACAGCCATGTACTCGAGCTAGCAATCTTTACCGTCAAGGAAGGCTTCGAAAGCCAAATGCCTGAGTTGCGGTTGATGCTTCGGGAAACCCTCAAAGGGTTTGATGGGTTGATTGAGTTCTCAGGTTATTGTCCCGAACCACAAGGCCGTGTTTTCGCTGACTTGGCTAAATGGGACAACCTTGAAAATGCTCAGAAAGTCGCACAGGCATTCGAGGGTGGAGATCCGAGATTTGCCCCTTACGCCCAGGCGATTGAAGCGCTTACGTTCATGGGACATTTTTACCCCGAGTAGAAGCTCAGCGCCCTGCTCTTAGGCTCCCTTCGCGCCAACGCGGTATCGGAAAGGGGGCGGCGTTTTATCTCGGATCGCTTCATTTGGGCTTGTATCCCCTCGGTTCAATTATTTGTCGAGGATACACAGGGGATACACGGAGGGAAGGTATAGAGAGATACAGGGAGAGATAGCCAGAAACAAGAAAGCCCGCACTAGGCGGGCTTCTTGAGGTTGTTTAGAGACTCATGGAGACATCTGTAAACAGGTACTTGGTGGCTACACAGGGACTTGAACCCCGGACCCCAGCATTATGAATGCTATGCTCTAACCAACTGAGCTATGTAGCCAAGTGGCGCGCATTATTGGCTCGTAACGATGATGTGTCAAGCGTAAATCTAAAATATTTCTCTACGCTTTCAACCGCTTATCCAGCTGACCCGAAAAACCGGGCGAGGGGAGGGCGTCAACTGAGCTGAAATCTCCCGGTATTGGCACTCAATGCCTTACTGCCCTGGCTCAAGGTGTCCGCTGCCAGGTTCACCGCCCGCGCGCCTTCGAGCAAGCGTACCGCCGCCTGATCGACTTGCTGGATATTGCCGCTGACCTCGTCGGCGGTGGTCGCTTGCTCGTCGACCGCTGTGGCGATCTGCGCCAGGGTGTCAGTGACACTTTGCACGGCACTGGCAATTTCCCCCAGGCGTTCGCCGAGGCCAGTGACGGCTTGGGCGTCGGACTGAGCCTGGCCGCAAGCGGCTTCCATCAGGCTCACCGCTTCGTTCACCGTGTTGCGCAGGCTGTCGACTGTGCCGGCAATCTGCGCGGTGGAGGACTGGGTGCGTTGCGACAGGCTGCGCACTTCATCGGCCACCACCGCAAAGCCGCGACCTTGTTCACCCGCGCGCGCGGCCTCGATGGCGGCGTTAAGTGCCAACAGATTCGTCTGCTCGGCAACCCCGCGAATGGTGTCCACCACCAACTGAATCTGCTGCCCTTGCTCGCTGACACGGCCCAGTGCTGCAGCGGTGTCGTTCAAGCGCTGATTGAGTTGCTGAATACTCGCCGTCGTGCGCTGGCTGTCACGGCTGCTGTCGGCGGCGATGCGCTGGGTGTGTTGAGCGCTGCCGGAGGCCTGTTCGCAACTCTGTGCGACCCCTTGAGAGGTCGCGGCCAATTGCGTGGCTGCCGCCGCGATCTGGCTGATCTGCAACTGCTGGGCTTCGACTTCCCCAAGGGCACCGCTGGAGTGATGGTTGAGGGTGCGCACCGCGTTGCTCAGCTGCAAGGTTTCATGATCGACCCCCAGCAGGCTGTTGCGCAGTTGCACCACCGCGACGTTGAGGGCGGTGCTGATGGCGGCCAGTTCGTCGCGGCCTTGCACCGGTACTTGCAGGCTCAGATTGCCGTCGCGCAAGGCTTCGGCCAGCAGGGTGATGCCGCTGGCGCTGCGACGGATCGACGCCTGTAAACAGATGAACAGGTACAGCGCGGCCAGCAGCAGGCAGCCAAAAATGGTCGCTACCAGGATGAACTGGCGGATGGCAGAACCGTGGTAATAGTCCAGACGCTGATCCAGCGACACCAACGACTGCTGACGCAGCGAAGAGAAGTCGGCGAGCAGGGCGTCGAGGCTGCGTTCGAACTCTTCCGGCTTGAGCTTGATGCTGCCGCCGAACACGCCGTCATCGAGGACTTTCAACTCGGCGTCCAGGTGCTTGAGGCTGTCATGGTATTGCCCGGCCCAGGCTTGCAACGCGCTGGGCAGTCGCGCTTCCAGCAGGCTTGCGGTTTTGACCAGCTGCTCCCGGGCATCGCCGATGCGGCTGCGCAAGTCGCGCAATTGCAGACGGCTTTGCAGGGTGAACTGGCCAGATACCACTGACGCCTGGCCGACGCTGGCGAGACGGCCGACTCGCTCAATCAGGTCTGGCGCGTGCTGCGTGGAGATCTGGGTCAGCAGATACGTTTCCAGCCACGGTGCGAGAGTCAGGCGATTATCCATGGCGATCTGCTCGCGCAAGGCTTGCAGGGCACTCAAGGCATTGGTGAAACGATCGTAACCGTCCGGCCACCAACCGACGCTGCTCAGGCTTTTCGAGTCCAGGCCGTTGAGGGCTGTTTGCAGGGTTTGATAACGGGCCAGGGTTTCGCCCTCGGCGCCTTCGGTTTGCAGTGCGTTGCCGAGGTCCGAGGTGGCTTGGGCGACGGCGGGCTGAACCGTATCGAAAGCAGCCATCGCCGCGATCGTCGCAGGTGTCGGCTGACGATTGGTTTCCGTGGCGCGCCAGCGAGCCGCGCGGTCACGCTGAGCCGCGAGCAGATTATCCAGAGCATCCAGGGCGAGCAGTTGCCGAACCCCGGCACGTTCGCCGGAGATCAGGTTCAGTTTGTCGCGATAGTCCTGACCGATCATCCACAGACTGCCCGTCAGCGGAAGGATAAACAGCAGAAATAACAGCTGAAATTTGCGTGCGAAGCCAAAACGCCCCAGCAACCCGATCCCCGGTGATAAAAAAGCCTGCATGCCCCAAAACTCCTCTGGACACCACGCGCCATTGGCGTGCGTCGCAACCGTTGCGGCCGCGACCTGTGCCCTTTTAAAAGGCCTCGAAAGTTCACCCTCGTCAGCTCTGTAGGCCGGCTCTGTAGCGAAACTTCCCATTCTCGGTCCCCTTTGTAAGGGGCCGCGTTGAAGCGGATTACCAAGGCAAGATTCAGACCATGGCGTTGCGCTATCACCTTTTCAGCGATGAAAGTCGAGGTCGTTAGCAGGCTAAGGGGATGGCGCTGCTGCACTGAAAAATGGCACATTGACGCACCTGCCCGTGTGCACCCATCTGATGTACGGAAACTCTTATGGCTATCAGCAATGTCCAGACCGGCGCGCAGCCGGCATCCGCGACTTCACAAAGCAGCCCTTTGGTCATGCGTATCATCGGCGCCGTGGCGCTGGCGCATTTGATCAACGACTTGATCCAGTCGGTGCTGCCGTCGATCTATCCGATGCTCAAGGCCAACTATGGCCTGACCTTCACCCAGGTTGGCTTGATCACTTTGACGTTCCAGCTGACGGCTTCGCTGTTGCAGCCGTGGGTCGGTTACTACACCGATCGGCACCCAAAACCCTGGCTGCTACCCGCCGGGACGATTTGCACATTGATCGGCATTTTGATGATGTCGGTGGTCGGCAGTTTTCCGATGATTTTGCTGGCTGCAGGGCTGATAGGTATCGGCTCCTCGACCTTTCACCCGGAAGCTTCTCGCGTGGCGCGATTAGCGTCTGGCGGGCGGTTTGGTTTGGCGCAGTCGACATTTCAGGTCGGCGGCAATGCAGGCTCAGCCTTCGGTCCGTTGCTGGCTGCGGCGATCATCATTCCTTTCGGTCAGGGCCATGTGGCCTGGTTCGGACTGTTCGCAGTGTTTGCGCTGTTCGTGCTTTATCGGATCAGCCGCTGGTACGCCAACCACTTGAGCCTGTTCAAACTCAAGCAAGGCCAGGCGGCGACACATGGCTTGTCGAAGAACCGCGTGATCAGTGCGCTGGTGGTACTCGGGCTGCTGGTGTTCTCCAAGTATTTCTACATGGCCAGTTTCACCAGTTACTTCACTTTCTACCTGATCGAGAAATTCGACCTGTCGGTGGCGAGTTCGCAGTTGCACCTGTTCCTGTTTCTTGGCGCGGTCGCGGCGGGGACCTTCTTTGGTGGGCCGATAGGCGACAAGATCGGGCGTAAGGCCGTGATCTGGTTCTCGATCCTCGGCGTAGCGCCGTTCACCCTGATCCTGCCTCATGTGGACCTGTTCTGGACCAGCATCCTCAGCGTCGTGATCGGCTTCATCCTGGCGTCAGCTTTCTCGGCGATCGTGGTGTATGCCCAGGAACTGGTGCCGGGCAATGTCGGGATGATTGCCGGCGTGTTCTTCGGATTGATGTTCGGCTTTGGCGGGATTGGTGCGGCGTTGCTTGGGCATCTGGCGGACATACACGGCATCGAATACGTGTACCTCCTGTGTTCGTTCCTGCCGTTGTTCGGGGTGTTGGCGATCTTCCTACCCAGAACCAAAAATTAGCCTCTAGAGATTAGAGGCTAATAGATTATGGGGGAAGGTGGTTAACCTCAATGCTTTAAATTATCCTGTTTGTACGGACAGGAAGCCGGATTTGTATTCGGTAATATTTAATTGGGTGTGATGCGTATTTGGAGCCGTGAAGGCATAAGGTAGTATTTTTTTACACTGCCGTAGTAGGTCTTCGTTGTCGAAGAAAAGAATGATTGGCCTCCCGTCAGTTTCTAAATTAGAAAGATAGTGATCTAGGGATTTTAAAAAGGCATCATCCATTTGCTCCATAGATCTATTTGTATTTATTCCGGCCCTTCCAAAAATATCTAAATATTCAACATGTAGTTCGTCAAATAACTTGAAGGCTCTAACTCTAGAGCCTGCAAAGAAATCTAAACGAGGAGAGAATCGAAAGTCTAGTATGCAGCGAGGTCGAAATTTTCTCGCGAAATCTGCGAAAGAGCCATTTTTTTCGATTTCAACTTCTCTCATAAGCACAACAGTTCTCATGGAAGAATTTGTTGATGAAAGAACAGGCATTGGGGTTTCCTCAATCGCTGATTGAGCATGTGTTGCATTTTTTGAGCTTGCAACAAGTCGTAAGATGCTCGGCTTTCTTGTGTTATTTTTCATGTGGAGCACTTGCCAGGTTTTCTAATAGGCGGTTTTCAATTTCTTTATAGCTAATTCGTAGTAGACCAGAAGCCCATTCCGGTTCGTGAAACTGCATTGTGCCTTCGTTGTTTTTAAGCTTTCTGCTTTTTATGAAGGCTCTTTTGTAAAGTCTAGGAGCAACCCCTGTAAATGGACGGAACAAAACTCGAGGGTGTGCCTCGCCTTGCGCTGATATCGTCTCGCTTGGCGCGCTCCAGTTACTTTTTGATTGCGCGATTGCATCACCGTGTAGAGTAAGCGCCAAGCTTTTCGGATAGGGTTCGATGTATTGAACTTCATCTATTCCTGCTGACACGATATGTCTTGCGCAGTAGTGGCAAGGAAATATTGTGACGAACAGTCTGCCACCTACCGGTGAAGTTCCTTTGCGCGCAGCGCTTAAAAGTGCATCCATTTCGGCATGTACTGCCCGGCTGAACTCTAAGAGACGACCGATGCCAGTTTTCTTAAGTTGTTCTTTTAGCTTCGTAAATGTAACTCTTTTTAGTTCTGGGATCGTAGAGATTAATTCATTTATTATAATGTCTTGGTGTTTGTTGCTGCTGCAGTACTTATTGGTAATTGCGCATCTATGATCTTGTGGAGGTGTTTCCGTTTGAGTTGAGAAATTACTGCCGTAAACACCGCCTCCTGCACTAGGAACTTCATTTGTTCCAGTGGATACCAGGTTTCCAGATTTATCCATTAGTGCGGCGCCCACTTGGCGAGATAAGCAGGCACTGCTCATTTGTGCGCCATACGCATGAAACATACCTGTTTCGCTTGGGGAAGGTCGAATGACTTTTTTATGTGTAAGAATATCAATTAATCGTCCGAGTTGGTCGTTGACGTCCCACTCTCGATTCTCTTGCTTTTTTTCGTCATCTAGAAATCTATTAGGAGAGTTGTCGACGAAAAAATCTGCTAAATGGAAGGTGTCCGCTACCTTTTGGCCATATGTAAGTCCAGAATCTTCGTCTCTAGCTATAAAAACATCAATTTCCGTGCTTGTCGAAGAATGGCATTTCTCGTCGCGAAGCCTTGCTTTTCTCGTCTTTGTCTCGCAAACGACACCAACTAAGCAGAACGCTTCTTGATATACAGCCCTTAGAAGAGAAACCTCTGCGGGGTGTTTTAATGAGTCAAGGATATAAACTCTTGTTTTTTTGGGGGCGTTTGCTTGAGATGGGTCTTGCTCTGCGATGGTTCGGGATTTTTTAATTTCTGATATTAGGCTCACCGCAACGCCAGCTGGATCAGATTTTCTAATTTTATCGCCTGCATCTTGAAGGGATTTAGCTCGTTCTAATCTATTTTTCTCTTTGATTGTGAAACTGTTAGAGGATGCCCAATTAAATATGGGGGCGGCCGCGGAAACTGAGTGCAACACCTGACCTTTCCGGTACGGTGTTGCCCCTATGTCCTATCACGAACTTAGCGTCGAAGAGCGCGTAACCATCCAACTCGGTCACGTCCAAGGCTTCAGCCTGCGCAGGATTGCCCTCTTGATCAAGCGCTCGCCCTCAACCATCAGCCGGGAGTTGAGGCGTAATGGGGAGCGTTGCGGCAGTTACTCAGCCCACACTGCTCAGCACTCTATGCGGGTTCGTCGTCGCCCCTGCCGCACTTGGTGTCTCATATGTTGCGTGAGCGTTTGTCTCCTGAGCAGATTGCCGGCAAGCTGCGCAGCATGAATATTCCCAGCTTGAAAGATGCCTATGTTTGCCGAGAGACGATCTATAGCGCGGTCTATGCCCTGCCCGTTGGTGAGTTACGCAAAGAGCTAATCATCTGCCTGCGTCAGGGCAAAAGCACGCGCCGCCCTCGTGCCGCAGGGGTAGATCGGCGCGGCCAACTTCCTGATATGGTCAGTATCCACGTGCGCCCGCCGGAGATTGAAGACCGTCTGATGCCCGGTCATTGGGAGGGAGACCTGATCAAGGGTAAGGCCAACGCCTCGTCCGTCGGCACGTTGGTGGAGCGCACCAGTGGTTACCTGATGCTGGTGAAGATGCACGACGCGACGGCGACCTCTGCGGTGGAGGGCTTCAGCGCAGCGCTCAATCGTATGCCGCTGGCGATGCGTAAGAGCATGACCTACGACCAGGGGCGGGAGATGGCACGGCATGCGGAAATTACCCAGAAGACTGGCGTCGCCATCTATTTTTGCGACCCGCACAGCCCTTGGCAGCGCGGCAGCAACGAGAACATCAATGGTTTGATCCGCCAGTACCTACCCAAGGGCACAGACTTGTCGAAACACAGCCAGGAAGAACTGGATGCCATAGCCCTGCAATTGAACATGCGCCCACGTAAGCGTTTCGATTTCAAATGCCCCATCGAAATGATGGGCCAAGTGATGCAAGAGGCCATCGCTTGGCGGCATGATGCCCCAACTTCAATTCAATAACCGTGTTGCACTCAGCTCCAGCATCCGCCAA